>CANJVU010000008.1 GCA_947478525.1 Thiotrichales bacterium | reverse complement strand
TACGGTTGGTGCAATATGCCGGACGCCTGATCCGCACCCAAGAAGACGTCGGCACCTTGACCATTATGGATCGACGCATGATCACCAAGTTTTATGGCAAGCAGTTATTGGCCAGCTTGCCGCCGTTTCGGGTTCAAAAATAATCTACTCGATTGGATCTTACATCGTTGACTTTGTTTGCCTGCATTCAAAAGTAATTATTGAATGTGATACTTTTTCAACCGCTTGGTCAACGCCGCCATACTCATGCCTAAAATATTGGCTGCGATTTTCACATCACCTTCGGCATATTCCATGGTTTTTTCCAACAACGGCAATTCGACTTCGCTCATCACCATTTCATAGACATTCACCAAAGGGATCTGATGCAACACATGACGATAATAACGATCCATCACTTTTTCAGTGCACACCGCCAAAGCGGATGATTGATAACTCTCTCTGACTTCATTCATGATAACGTCCTCCTGCGGTCAGAATAAGGCACCAGTCTTAACAAAAACTTAAGTGTTTACAATTTCTTGCACAATGCGGCGATAACTCAATAAACGACTGGCAGCAATGCTTCCGGTATGAAGTGCCACCTCCAATGCACAGCCTTTTTCGGCGTGATGACGACAATTGCGAAACTGACAGTGGCCAGCATAAGGCAAAAATTCACGAAAGCCTTTAACAACTTCAGCAGTATCCATATTCCACAGCCCAAATTCACGAATCCCCGGAGAATCGATTAACTCACCGCCTTCTGGCAAATGGTATAAGCGCGTCGTGGTGGTGGTATGGCGACCTTTTTGGCCATTGGCGATGGACACATCCCCCACTTCAGCAATGGCGTTGCCCAGCAGCGCGTTAATCAATGCCGATTTACCGACACCCGATTGCCCGACGATGATATTGGCATGACCTTGACAACACGCCACTAGCGGCGCCAAACCACTGCTGTTTATCGCACTGGCGGTAATCACGTGATAATTCAACCCTCGATATAAGCGCATTACTTCATCGACTGCGGTAACATCATCAGGCGATTGTAAATCCATTTTATTAATCACAATGACTGGGGTAATGCCCTGCAACTGTGCAATCACCAGATATTTATCGATAAAATATAAAATAGGCGCCGGCACTGCCGTGGTGACAATAATTATCTGGTCGACATTGGCAGCAATGGCTTTGGTTTGTTTGTAATGATCAGGGCGACTCAATAAGTGGCGACGCGGTTCAATGCCAACAATCACACCCGTTCGTTGATTTTGCTCGTATTGCCAGTGTACGCGGTCACCCACCACCACTTGACCCAGCGTGGTTTTGACATGACAATCCAGCCGTTGCCGATCGCCATATTCGACCTCGACCCGCTTGCCAAAACTAGTCACCACCAAGCCTTGGTGACTCTCACCATCGGCAATCACCTGCTCGTGTGCCGCGGCAATGCGACGATGTTGTTGGTCACTCAAATGGCGTTTTGACATGCCTTAGTGTCGATGAATCCGCACCACCCACACGTCCGTGGTGGCACCATGCAACACGGAATTCGCAGTAGAGCCCAACACCACAGAAGCAAAGGCTTTACGGCCATGGCTACCTATTATAATCAAATCAGCGCCGACGGCTTTGGCATACTGCAAAATATCATGCTTGGGCGCACCGATTTGCACGCGCGTATGATCTTCCGCAATGCCCAATTCTTTGGCCAAATCAGCCATGGTATCTTGAGCGTGCTTTTCTAATTCAAGCTCCACATCCGGCACATAAACACTGGCCATCGAGGCAGTTTCTGGCACCACATTGATGATGAACAACTCTGCACCATATTCTTTGGCTTTGGCAAAGGCGGCATCAATCACCGGGCGATTGTCTTCGTTCAGGTCGGTTGCCAACACTATTTTCTTATAGGGCCCAACACACTTGGGCACATCTTGGCCGTCGATACGCACCGTTAAAACATCGCAATCCGCTTGATGCACCACGCCATTGGCGGTAGAGCCCAACATCAGATCAACGCCATGTTTACCATGACTGCCGACAACGACCAAATCGGCTTTAACCGCCTTGGCCACGCGCGCGGTTTCTCGTGCCGCGCTGCCCACCACCAGATGCGACTTCACACCCGGGAAATTTAACCCCGCCAGCATTGCGTCCAATTTCTTCTTGGCTTCGTCCTGCATGTCTTGCTGAAAGTCACTGGCATAAGGAATATTAACCACGACTTGTGGCAATACATGCACTACTTCTAAAGTCGCTGAATAACGCTTCGCCAGCTCTACCGCGCGTGCCAGCGCTGCTTGTTGTTGTTCATATATATCAACTGCGGCCACAATATGTTGGTATTTCATAAGGTTCTCCTGTTGTGCTGATTGCTTGTCATAAGCATAGCACAAATCACCACGGATGAAATAAACAAACTTAAGGTCTGGGTTTTAACACCAACATCTTGATCAGGATCAACATACTCACCAGCCCCAATATATTCACCAACGACGTATAATGCGGATTGGATACAAAACTGGGCGCCATGATGTTGGTATTGCCTGAAATCACAAACGGAATCGCCAACACCACGCCCATCAGCGCGGACCCTGCGACCATGCCACACGCCATTAAATTAGAACGTTCCAGCGTCGCAGCCACGGTGGCTTCGGGCAGTTGTTTTTTCTTCAAATGACGTTTCACCAGATAGAACAACAGCCCACCCACCACCATCGGCAGCATAATTTCTGGGGGCAAATAAATCGACAATCCAAACGCCAATACCGACAGATGGAACTTAAAGCGCTTGCAAATCAATTCATCGACCAGAATCACCATCACCGCAATCACTACGCCGGTGATCACCATATTCCACGGCAATTGATGCGTGAAAATGCCTTCGGTTACCGCTGCCATCAGCGACGCTTGGGGTGCGGCCAACATTTGCGAAGGGTCCATGCCCGCATGCGGGAATACACCCGCTAAACCATAGGCATTAAACAACAACTGCAACACTGGCGCCAGCACCAGGCTCGACACTACTACACCCACCGCCAACATCACTTGTTGCCGCCATGGGGTGGCACCAATCATTTGCCCCGCCTTCAGGTCTTGCATATTCTCGGTGGAAATCACCGCCGTGGTCGCCACAATGGTGGTCACCAATAACGTAAACCCAACAATTTGCTCCAACTCGGCATGGGTTTTAAAATGAAACACCGCCAGATACAGCAAGCCTAACAACAAAATGGAAATAATCACCATGCCGGATAACGGGCTGTTGGTCGAACCCAACACACCGACGATATAACCACAAATCACCACCAGCAAAAACCCAACCACCATGATAAACAGCAACGTCAAAATCGCCGCTTCGGTAACAAAATGCCAGGTCAAATCCATCTGTAAATGCGCCATCAAATACATCAACAATGCAAAAATACACGCTGCGAATACCATCACGCCGATGCACATCCAAATCATCGGGATATCGCGCTCATGATCAGGAATCGCCATTTTATTGCCCAACATGCGAAAAGAAACGGCCACGCCACCGGCAATTGGTTTCACCAGTTTGACCAACGTCCACAGGCCACCGACCAACATGGTACCGACGCCAATATAACGCAGATGATCCGACCAGATGCTGTTGTACACGGCATCATAGGCATTGTCGGCATGCGGAATGCCAAAGTACAAACACAGCGCCGGCACCAAGATCACCCAACCAATAATGGTACCGACCAACAAACTAAAACAGACTTCCGGCCCAATAATAAAGCCCGCGGCAAACGCTGCTGGGTCAAAGCCCATGGTCATGCCAAATAAGACGCGGCTGCCTTGAAACCAATACGGTGCAGCGCTGGCGGCAATTTGTAGCCCTTGTTGCGCAAAGGTAATCACCCCACCGCCGACAATGCCGCCGAGCAAAAACTTCATCAGCCCTTGGCCGCCGTTGGCACTGACGCGCAATACATTGCCAATCGCTGTGCCTTCGGGGTATTTTAATTCGGGTAAATTGAGCAATACGCGACGCAACGGTACCGAGAAAAATACGCCCAGCAACCCGCCCAAACACACCACCAGCGTGGTAATCCAATAATCAAAGTGGGTCCAAAAATGCAATACGATCATCGCGGGCAATACAAATGCCGCCGCAGCAGCAACGCCTTCCCCGGCAGAGGCCGCGGTTTGCACCAAGTTGGATTCAAAAACCGAATAACGTTTGAATAAGCGGAAAATCCCGATCGACATGACGGCAGCAGGAATCGACGCCGCAATGGTGGTACCGATTTTTAACGCCAGATAAGCGTTGGATGCGGCCAATAATACCGCTAATAATAACGACACCACCACCGCTTTGATGGTGAATTCTGAAGAGACCTTACCCACTGCTTCTGCCATAAACAACCCCAGCCATATGAATCAACGGATCGTTTTATACCCGTGTTGACTGGGGTTGTCAATATGATTACGCTGACGGCGCTGCCGAGGTTGGCGAATCTTTTTCCTTTGCCAAAGCTTTTTTTATTGCTGCCGCTTCCCCATACATGAACCTAATCGGACTCACGTCGCCAAGCGCATTTTTTGTCGCCACTATATCTGCAACCGGCTTCACCGCAGCCTCCGCCGTTTGCGTGGTAAATCCTCGTACTAAAGGTGCCAAACGAGTCTTTGCTTGTTCCAGCGCGGTATCCAATACTTTTAGCTCATCCGATGCTTTATAACCCGGTGTTTTGCTTAAGTCGCTGCTGAATGCCTTCAGTTGCTTCACCATCCGCTGCAACTGCGTGACGTCTTTCAGCTCTGGCTCACGACCCGCCTTTTTCGCTGCTTCTATGTGCTCATTAAGCTGCGTTAGCTGGGCAGTGGCTTCTTTAATCGCTTTATTTAATTTCGGACGAGGGCTACGTGAGAACATACCTGTTTGATTCAGTGCCAGCTCTGTCTTATAGGTTTTCATCAACGTCAGTTGTGCACTCATTCTCAATCCAACATCTTCAATATTGGTTTTATCCACCGTAGCAAGCGCCATATTGGCCAAAGTGATTTGATAATCTAATCGCTCACTAAGTGTCATTGCTGTACCAGTGCGCCACGTCGCGGCGGGTGTTCCCAACTTATCCAGAGATTCCGCTTTTGCCAACAGCCCCTCTGCGCGTTCACGGCCAGTCAGATCACCCCTATTCAAGAAAGCATTGCACTTACCTAACGCGCCTTTTCCATCACCTTCTAAATCTTTATTGATATCATCCAGCGCATTACGAATATCTTCCTTGTTAGCCACCCATGGCACAGTTTCCGCGCTCCAACGCATCCATTGTTTAAAATTTTCATCATTGCTTGCTTGCGCTAAATTTTGATACAATTCTATCAATTTTTTCTGATGCATGTCCGCCAGATCTTTGCTCTCCTCACAGAGCGACTCCAGCCAACCGGCGGCTTGTTGCAAAAACCCTTCTCTTTTATCATCCGGCTTTCCTGCAGCGCCTTCTGGCTCAAGCTGAGCACGTTGCAATAACAACTCAGCAATGGCCATTCTTTTCTCGGCAGAATGTTCTGTGCTCGAATCAAAAGATTCTGTGATCTTATCTGCTTTCGCCAACCACTCGTCTTTATGTGATTCATCAAGCTGCGCCTGCAACAAACATAGTTTTGTCGCCGCCACCCTATCTTCGGTGGACAGCGTAGTCAGGTCATGCGCCGCAGGAAAATCAACCGCGGTAATATCAAGACGTGACTTTAACGCACTGGTCGCTTGTGTCAGCGCTTCTTCTAAGTCTTTTTTAGCCAACGCTGCGGCTTCGGTGGTATCAGCAGCAGCAACAACAGTGTCAGCACCCGCAGCACCAGCACCCGTAGCAGCGCCAGCAGCACCCGCAACAGGACTTGCATCAACACCGGCAGCTGGCTTATTAGCCTCTATCTCTTTTTGCAATGCCTTATAATCAGCATAACGCTGTTCAGCCAATAACGTCCACGCTTCAGACTGCAGCGAAACGGCAACGCCCTCACTGGCAGCATAACCAGCAGGCGCTGCCTGAACCGCATCCAATAACAACTTATGATCCGGCGGTTCTTTGTCCAACTTCAACGCATAGATTTGTAATGCTTTTTGTAATCCTATTTCATATTTTTGAGCATCGGTACCTGCAGGTACGATCTTCTCCAAAACTGCAATCGCCGCCGCGTTACCGCTGGTGAGTGCTATCATCTGCGCTTGTTTTAATTGCGCTTCGGCAGCGTCCACTGGTGAACCTGCTTTGGTAAAATGATCTGCTGCGGTTGCATAAGCATCTCGCGCCAATTTGTATTGATGATTATCCGCATACAATTGCGCCATGCCAGAAATATATAAGCCAGCCTCTGCCGGTGCAGCAGTTTTCGCCAATGCTCGATAGCTGGTCAGTTGGTCCACAATGGCCTGAGCACCAGCTTGTACGCAAGTTTTTTGACGGTCAATCAAGCTTTTAAGATCTTCCACTGAAACAGCTGAAACAGATTCTGTTTTCGAGCCAGCTGCTAGAACACTTCTTCCTTTTACGTTCACAGAAACTTCGGCGACACCCCTTGATGTCTGTGGAGCCCCATGCCTCTCTGTTTTTGGAGCTCCAGCTATCTGTATAGCTAAACTCGCCGCTTCTTTTTTATACTTACTTACTATTATTCCAGATTGCGCCATCGACGCAGCAAAATGTTGTTTCTTCTCTTTGAGATCAACCGCAAACCCAACAGCCATTTGATAAGCCTGCGCTGATTCTTTATGCGTTCCTTTAGCCTTATGACCTTCTGCCTCGCCCACTGATGCTACCGCCGCACCTTTACGCAATGTCGTTAATTTTGCGGGATCTTTTTCAAGCTTAATCGCTTCTCGATACTGCACCAATGCTTGTTGATGATACGCAAATCTTGTATCGGAATTCGCATCAAGTTTAGCGGCAGCGGCATAGGCGTCTGCACAATGACGGGTTAATTTTAGTTGTTCCGCTGGCTCTCTACCAGTAGCACCTGCTGTAACAGTAGCGCCAAGCACCATTCTATACGTGTCTGCCGCAGCAATATACTGTGGTAATGCACGATCACCATGACCAGCCTCTTGAAAAGCTTTAGCACAACGCCGTTGTAACTGCGCTTTTGCGATAGGATCAAGGCCAGGTGCAAGCAACGCAGCTTGATAAGCGGTCGCTGCTGACATATGCGCGGACTTGGCGGCTGCGTTACTCTCAGGCGCAGCAACGACATCATACGCTTTTGCCGCTTGACGGAATAACTCTGCTCTTTGTCCTGCACCTAGTTCTGCGGTGGCAGCAGCAGAGAGCAAAGGTGCGGCTAATGCATATTGAGCTTTAGCTTCCTGTGAAACAGTAGGACCTGGACCTGGCACTGCCGCAACATGCGCCCTTGCTGCCTTTAAGTGCATATCCGCTCGTTGAGCGGAATCTGGCGTTATAGCAGCCGCTGCAACCCATTGTGTGGCTGCCGCTTTATATTGCGCTTGTGCTTTTGCTAAGTCTGGTATTTTATACAACTGTGCAGCCGCTTCATACTGCTTAGCTGCATCCGTCAAAGATGCTTGCTGTGATAATGGATCAGCCACAAAAGGTGGTACACCCGTATGCCCTCTTTGCTTAATTCCTTCAGAAGTGTTAGCCACGTGAGCCAATGTTTCATATTGTTTTGCTAATTGAACCGTGAATTCTGCTTTTTTAATGGGATCTTTTTCAGCAGCAGCTACCGCCGCTTGATATTGCTCGACGGAAGATTTCAACAAAGCCTCGTATCCAGAAATTGCCTCTTTAGCCGTTGAAGTTTCGCTTGTTAAATCAAGCGGTTTACTGCTTGTTTTACCCTTTGCCGCTTGAGCATTAACAGCCGTAGTAACCGCTTGCTGCGCTGCAACAAGAAGACCATCCAATTGCTTAATAGACTGCTGTAACAACTCTACTTTTTTAGCGGGATCGGTTTCATTTTCCGCTGCAGCCTTGTATTGTTCAAATGCCAACTTAGCATCACCAGCCGCTAAATATTCTTGCGCCGCAGCGACGTATGAAGTTACTGCTGCGGATGAATCGGTACCAACATATCCTGCTGCACGCTCAGCATGTTGATCTGCCGCAGCTTTATGTGCATCAGTAGAACGTATATCTCCAGCAGCGGCATATAACACCGCAGAATGGGCATGATCTCCTGTTGCGGCAAATTCTTGAGCTGCACGCACCTGGTATTCACGCACAATTTCAGGGGTAACACCAGGAATAGCCGCGAATTCGCTATATTGCTGTGCGCGGTATGTATCTAAGGATGGAGGGGTTGCTAAAAGGTCGAAGTGGTCTGAATGTCCTGCAGCACCACCTACTGTACCAAAGCGAACTGAGATTGCACCATTACCATCGCCTCCACGATGTGCACCATCAGCTGAGTAGACATCAATACCAACACCCAATATCTGCCCCATCACAGCGGCAGCACCTAAGCCAACATAGGCGTTTTTTACACCTATTTGACCAAGTTCATTATCATCTCCTGCGAGCTGAGCCCCAACTAAACCTAAAGGATTTGCCTGCGCTGCCTGCGCTGCCTGCGCTGCCTGCGCTGCCTGCGCTGCCTGCGCTGCCTGCGCTGCCACATAAGGTCTGAGCTTATCATTAATTAAATTACTAACCGCTTGACTATAGTCAGCCGTACCATCCGCTTTAGTCGGGTTGTTGACATAGGCTTTTAATGCCGCAACATCTGCTGGTGTGAGTTTATTGCCAAACAATTTTTGAGCGGTTGCAGCAAAATTGCTCTCATTACCCACAACTGGTTTCAAAGCACCCAAAATGACTGAGTAAAAAAGGCAGTTACCATCTCCATAAACAGGAACTACTGTTTTTGGGCTGTTAAGCATTGCAGCATGCGCAGCAACCAGCTGAGCATCACATTCGGTAAATTTACCAGCCGCGGCGTACATTCTTGCCGCTTGCTCGTGGTGTTTCGCTTTCTCTGCTGGCGCAATACTTCCAACCTCAGCAAGTATTGCATAACTTTTTCCAGCATGAACATATGACTCAGCAGTTCCTACTTTTGCAAAGGCTTGAGCTGCTTGTTGCAGTAACGCTGATTTAGCGGTATCAGTTCTTACCGCTTCTGCCATTCCACTTAATGCTGCTTCAGCAGTAGCAGTAGTAACAGCATGACCGCCAACAATTGCTTGAAGGTAATTCAGCGCGGCTTGTTCATGCGCTGCTGTAGCGGTCACTGTTGGTGTAATCGGCACCCCCTCTGCTGATACTGATGATGATGCTGGTGGAGGCACTATTTGAGCCTGCGCTTCAAGTAACGTACCCAATTCAGAATGAAAGCTGGCTCGTCGAGCAGGATCTGTTTCATGAGTGGTTGCATGGCTATACACAGAAACCACTGCTGCGGAATCTCGACTCGCAGCAAACAGACGCGCCGCTTCTGCGCTGTAATCAGCTGCAGATAAGTGAAGCGTTTCTGGCATTCTAAGCTCATCAACACTAAATGACGGCGCACTAGGTGCTGGTGCCACAGCAACGTCAACAGCTTCGGCCGATGGGTTGATAGGAGCGACTGCACTTTCAACAGCAACTGAAGGCGCACTGGCCCTGGCATAAAGAATAAAGGCAAGTTTTTGATACGCCTCGGCTTGCTTACGATTCAATCCCTCTTGTGTTGTAGGATCGGCAATTTCAGCGGCTTTTTGATATTGCCCGACCAATAATTTCAATAATTCTATTTCACTCTTACTAACTGCCTGAAGGGCTTGTTTTTTTTCTTCTGAAGCAGCAGCAGTATTGTCCCGAATAGTAGCGATGGCTGATTGAACTTTTGCCAGCTGTGTTTCTAATTCGTTGATAGATTCCAATAAAATGGTTCTTTTTTTGCCGTCGTCCCCTGCGGTGAAAGCCGCAGCATTATAAGCATCGGTCGCACCTCTAAAATCACGCAATTTTACAAGCGCTTGAGCAGCTTCAAAATACTGGTCACGTCCCACATACGCCAGTGCGCTTTGCTCAGCAGCAAGTCTTGCATATTCTATATTATGAGCATCAGTCTCTGGAAGTCCAGCAGCTGCTTTCTTATAATAATCAGCAGCTTGTTGATGTAGCGCACCCTGCTCTCCAGCAGCTGCATGTTGTGCAGCCAGCGAAAAGATCTCTCCCGCTTTTGCAGAGTCAATTGCTGTCGAAGCTAATTTACACTGCTCTACACTCTTAGAGAGCAAATCCGACACCAGTGTTTCTTGCCCTGTTTTAGCAACCGCCGCAAGCGCAGCTTGATGCAATAATTCGGCTTGCGTCTTCGCGTCTAAGTTACCTATAGAAGGATGGGCTTGTTGAAAAAGCGATAAAAAAACTTGCTGATCCTGCTGGCTAATGGGTTGAGCCAACTGAATCAGTTGCATCACAAGATTAAATCTCAAAGATTCTTGGGCATCAGAACCAACAGCGACCGACAAAGCTTCGGCATACAATTTAGCAACCGCTAAATGTTGAATGGGAACAACCGCCAATTGTTGCTCGATACATTTTGTAAGTAATAGCGCTTTCTCTGCATCGTTTGCTAATGCTGCAGCACTTGTGTACTGCGCTAAAGCGTCAAGATGCTTATTTTGCGCAGCGTAACAATCTCCAGCACCTTCATGATTACTCCGTGTAGTTTGACCAGATGCAATAAGCGCCACATACGCTTGCAACGCCAATGCACGATGAGCAGCAACAGAAGCAGGATTTTGCCGAGCAGCAAGCGCGTATTGTGCAACAAATTTTTCGTATAATGTGTTAAGGTCTGCTCCTTCGACTGCTGAAACCATGGCAATGGCTTGTGCATATCGCTCTGCTGCCAATGCAGAATTACCAACAATGCCATAATTATCTCCGGCTCCAATGTAAGCAGTCTTAATCAATTCGACTGAACTACCAGTGCCACCAACAGTTTTTGCTTGTTGATCAGCGCGTACAGCTTGATCATATAACGCCGCTTTTTCAGCGGCGCTGAGCGTTGTAACACTGGCTGCACATTGTAGAGATGCAACAACTGCAGATTCAAAAGACGCTCGCATCAGTCCTGGTAAGCCAGCATAATGACGTCCAGCAGCCAATGACTGCGCTTCTTGTAAAAATTCACCCGCTTGCATATATAACGTAGCTTTTTCCAACGATGAGACATCAGTTAATGCATGAGCTTGTGATGAGTAATTTTTGCCGATTCGCACATATTCTTCAAGAATCTTTTTTTCTAGATAATCCGCTTGCCCAGCAAGATTAGCAGCATGATACGCCGCTTGCCTCTGTAGCTGTAAATCCAGTATTTGTAGGCACAAACCCCCATAAGCTGCTGATGATGTGTCAAGCACTGACCTACGACCCTTAAGTGCCTTAACCGCTTCACCAAAAGCTTTTTCAGCTTCCTGATGGTTATTCTCTAGCGTATAAGCAAGTGCTAATTGTTCATGGTGCTCAGCGCTACCTTCTGCAAAATATGATGCAGCTCTCTTATGCAAATCCACCGAAGAAAGACTTGCCAATTCCTCAAGAGGCGCCACAACCGCAGCGGGGCCGGTAGTATCAGAAGGAACCGTGGGTTCGGATATTGAAACAAGTTCGGCATAATCCGCCAGACATTCTGCTATTGCAACTGTATCTTGTGGATCAGCTAGCAAAAGCTCTCGGTGTTTCTGCTCTAAAGCCCTTTTTGCAGCTTCAACCTGTGCAACAGGAATAGGATCATCTGACAATAATATTGAGTCAAGCGCTACTTGCGGTGAAAGCACACGCTTTCTTACAATTCTTTTTCTTCTAACGATCACTCGCTGAGGGGCTGGGGCTAGCATCACTTCTCTCCTAAAAAGGTCAGCTTTTATTGTAACTTAAAAGGGTGCCAAAAGCAAGATGAGAAGCGGGCGCGGGGATAATAATAAAAAATATCAATTAAATCAATTAATTATAATAAAAAGACTCGCTAAATATGACCAGGATATAAAAAATTATCAATAAAATCAATTATTTACAATTTTCTATTGAAAATGAGTTTTCAAAAATATATAAAAAATGATATAAAACAATAAGTTACAAATGAATCGCCAGGAAAAATAAGGGCGAAAATGCAGTGGTATTCTCCAAGAAGGCACTTCCATTAATGCTTCATTTTCTGCTTAAGATCGAAAATTATCTCAGGGGAGATTTTAGTCACTTTTTGAATTATGTCTGGATCGAACCCTGCCAACAGCATATCCAGCGCGACCTCTTGCCGTCCTTCTTGTCGTCCTTCTTGCTGACCGACTTGTCTGCCGGCTTGTCTTAATTGCTCTCCGTAAGTCATAATCGTTTCCTCTTTTTCCGACAGTTGGTTCATCAACGCCCTCAGTAACCGCTCTGCATCATCGCGATCACCACAGACTTCTGTGAGGTAGTATAACACATTCTGCAGGTGTAAATCAGCATCCAACCGGCGCAGTAACGCAACCATCTGTTTTACTTTGCGGGATAATTCGGCATCACGACAGTGTTTGAATAGAAACTGCATCAATGCAGCATAGCCGTGTTTTTCAATTTCCTCGTCGGTCATCACGGTTAAATCGATTAATTGAAACGGTTGAAACATCCACTGCTTTGCCAATATCGGATCACTGAAACAATCGAACAGATCAGTGGAATATGGATACGGCGATCGTTCGCCATGATACAAACACAAATTGATGATCACCGGCAGTTTAAGTTTTTCCTGCTTGAGGTGTTGACGCATCAAACTGACATTGTATTCCAGTTTTCTGAATGCCATCAGCGCATCATCACTTGACTGATGCTCGATTAAAAAGGCAATGTAACCCTCATGATGATTGATTTCTGCCTGGTAAATAATGTCGCTGTGACGCTGCGCCATTTCCGGCAACACAAATGACTTATCGGTAAGCTGTAACGTATCCAGCTTAATTTTATTGAACAAATCAGCAGGAAGCGCGGATTTTAATAAATCAATGGTGACGTTGATGTTTTCACACATGCTCTTAAACAAAGCATCGTGAGGATTTTTAATAACTTCCTGCCCTGGTGAAACTTCCTCGACTGGAAGTAAGGTTGATTTTTTGGTATTCATAACAACGACTCAAATGCCCATCATTCAGATCACTATAAGACCCAAAAGATTATAAGTCAATCAATATTGCCGAAAATCAATCTAATACAATTTCAACGTCAACAATGCATGATCACGCTGACCAGGTGGCAGCAAACGCAAAGCCGTTGGGGTATTCATGGCATTGGGGTGGGCCATCCACGGCTCGATGCAGAAGAACGGTTGCTCTGGAACATGGTACAGCTGCAGATAGCGATACATCGAAGGGTCATCCATGCCCTGCACCGCCATTTCCAAGGTGGAATGATCGGGGAAATACAGCTTAACGGCGCGGTCTTCGCCCAAAATAGACAGGCTTTCATTGATTACCGGTTCGGACAGCGCAATCGGCGTGGTGAATAATTCACGCTCGCCCACCACATCGGTCAAATCAGCGTTGTATTGCAGACGTTTGAACGGGGTGAAATCAATCATCACTTCGGATTTTTGATAACGCGCGGGATCAATCCAAAAATAGGGATGGAAACCGGAATAATACGGCATCGCTTCATGACCATGATTGAGGGTGGTTTGATGACAAATAAACTCACCGTCTTTCAGCGTGTAAGACAACACCACTTCAAATTCAAAAGGGTAGCATTCGTGCGTGGTTTTGTTGGCCTTCAATGCCATGACGAGGGTGTCATCACTGTGCGCCAATACTTCCCACGGCAAGGCGTGAGCGAAACCATGAATATTCAATGGATATTGACGATGTTCGTGCAGATAAACGGATTTGCCCTCGCGATTCAAGCGGCCACAAATGGGGAAACAAAATGGCCAGGCCACACCGAGCTTGGGATAGCTCACCAGATCAATGTCTGCAGGCAAGTATAACAGCTCGCGCGTTTGACCTGGGCGCGCGGGATCAGGCATGGTTAATGAGGTGCCAAGGCCGCCTTTCTGCGGGATAAACGTGGCGCGGGTGGCGCCGTTGGGGGATGTGATGGAGCAGGTGGCTAATGTCATGAGAGAATGTCCATTATTAATCAATTAGGATAATTTATTTATTTTTGCCAATCAACCCTTCACGGATCTCTTGATAATCGGCAAACGCCCCATCAAAGCTAATTAAAGAAGCTTGGTGATACACTGCCGTGGCAATAATTAAACGATCTTGTGGGTCTTTGTGATGCTCCGGTAACAACACTGCTTGAGTGGCAATGAATTCATTGACCGGTAAAAACTCTATGATATCAGCCTGCTTCACTTGAACCAACCATTCGGTAAACGTCATACTTAGTTCAATACGTTTGTGTTCTACCAACCAAGCCATTTCAAAACAAGAAATAGCAGAAACACCAACGCGATCAGCCTGTTCAATTAATTCTACGGTTTTTTTAGACAAACGCCCCGGAATTTGATTAATCCACCAGTGCCAGATATGCGTATCTAATATAATCACTGCAAGCCCCAGTCTTTATTAGACAACGAATGCATAACATCACCGCATTCTTTAACCTTACCAGCAAATTGTGCAGGGGGAACTCTTTTATTTTTTTGGATAAAAGCTCCCTTTTCACTAAGTAACGTTACAATGACTTTTGCAGAGTCACAGCTTGGCACATCACCATTCCAGTGAATTTGTCCGTGACTAAGCGTGGCTTCATAGGTTTTCAACATAACTGCTACTCTTTATTTGCCTTGGTTAAATAATACCATAACCGAAAATTCTTTCAACCTACAAAAGTTTCCGTTTTAAAAGGAAACTTTTCATGGTAAGTTTCCGGTAACACAAGAAACTTTTGGTTTGATTATCTAACATGTCCACACTACCTAACACTTTCTGGCAACAATACCAACGATTTCTGCACGTCACCTTGTTGACGGAAACGCCGCATCCGTTAAGCAGCCATTTATCCGAATGGGCGCAGCAGGATTTACCCAAAGCACTGGATTGCCTCAAAATCATTGACTTACAAGCGTTAGAAGCCGTAGCCGCGCAGACTACTCATTTGACACAATTAACCAATGCGGTGCAAAACACGCTGCAAAACGGTCATCGCGTGTTTATCTTAGGCTGTGGCGCCAGCGGCAGAATGGCGGTGAGTTTGGAATGGTTATGGCGGCAATCGTTTCCGCATCAGGCTAAGCAAGTGGTCGGCGTGATTGCCGGTGGTGACAGCGCTTTAATTCGTTCGATTGAGCAATTTGAAGATCATGCGGCGTATGGCATGAAGCAATTGCAACAACAAGGTTTTACTGCCCATGACTTATTGATCAGCACCAGTGCCAGCGGAGAATCACGTTTTATCGTGCAAGCAACCCTCGAGGCTGCTGCGCTATGTCATGACAAACCATGGTTAATCGTGTGCAATCCGTTGGAGCAGTTATTGGCGCGAGATCCGCAACATCCTTGCGGCTCAAACAGCATCAACACCTGGCCATTGGTCGTCGGACCGATGGCACTGACCGGCAGCACACGGATGCAAACCACCACCGCCATGCTGGTGGTGATTGGGTTGGCATTATTGCATCCGCATCAAGCAAAGCCACTCCGTGATTTTATTCGATTTTATCAAGCGTTGGATCAAACACCACTGATACCTCTTATTGAACAAGAGGCTTCAAGTTATAAAAATAAACGAAATGTTTATTATAAATTAGATTCACAGGTTGGTGTTACTGCATTAACCGACGTCACCGAACGCGCACCAACGTTTAACTGTGCGCCGATTAACAATCTACTATTGAATGAACCCCCAGCACCTTATGCGGTGAGAATAATTGGCAGCAAAAGTGCGCAACAAGCCTGGCAACAATTATTACAACGTGAGCCAATTTGCCTGGATTGGCCGCAGCACCCGGCAACCGCACCTGAATATTTGATGGGGTTTGATTTAAGCGAAGACGACTTACCGTTTGAGGTGTGTCATTCCCGCGCAGGCGGGAATCCAGAACCCTTTGAAATTACATTAAACAAGAACCTGCTGGTTTTAAATTATGGCACAGCTCGTTGGAGTCTTGATGTTGCAACCTTGACACCGTTATTCCAACAAACCCTGCTAAAATTATTATTGAACAACCACTCAACCCTGGTGATGGGACGCTTAGGCCATTACCGCAGCAATCTGATGACGTTTGTATCGCCGAGCAATGCCAAGTTAATCGACCGGGTGATTCGCACCATTCAAACGTATCGTGAACAGCAAACCGGCATTAAACCCGAGTACAAGCCCCTGGCTGAGCAAGTGTTGGCGAGCATGGATTCTTTGAAACCAAACGAATCTTTGATTGAAAAGTTTATCGGATCAAGCGACGATTTTATATGGCTGCGCAGGGTATAAGAAATTATTTAGCAACCATTCAGCCCCGGTAATAGTGTAAAGAGAAGAATTCCCCTCCCTCGGCTCTGCCGGGGGAGGGTTAGGGTGGGGGCAAAAAATCTTTGCAAAAATCAAAAAAGTCGTCCACACTCAGCAACCTTAAGATTTCAATTACTTTAAAGCTGTGAAATTACAGGGTATTCAAGTAGGCAAGATGCTGGATGAAGCGGATGCTTTGTTAAAAACAGAGAAAGATCTGTCGCCCGCTGTAAAGGCGATGATGACCATGTTGTTGTTGGTGGTTCGCTTGCTGCTGAATCGCCTGGGTCTCAACTCTGAAAACAGCAGCACACCGCCTTCACAAGATTTGAATCGTAAGCGTGGCAGGAAAGGCGCAAAGACCACCAAAAAACCTGGCGGTCAGGTCGGACACGTTGGCACCTGCTTGGAACCAGTAGAAAATCCTGATCGAGTCGAAGAGATTCCCGTAGATCAAAGCCAACTACCTCCTGGCAACTATTGTGTAGTTGGCTATGAAGCACGCCAGGTATTTGACATTGAAATCAACCGCGTGGTAACAGAATACCGCGCACAGATCCTGGAAGACGAATTTAAAAAGCGCTACATTGCTCAGTTTCCTAAACACGTGACCAGCAATGTGCAATATGGCTTGCAAGTGAAAGCTCACGCAGTTTACATGTCGCAATATCAGTTGCTGCCGTATGACCGAGTGTGTGATTACTTTGCTCAACAGATGCAGCTACCATTGAGTGCAGGCACGTTATTCAATTTCAACAAGAATGCTTACAAGCTGTTGGAGCGCTTTGAAACAATTGCCAAAAAGAATCTGATCAACGGTTCGGTGTTGAATGCTGATGAAACCGGCATCAACATCAATAAGAAAAAATACTGGCTGAGAACGATCTGCGCATGACCAAAGTGCAACAAAAGATATCAGGTTGCTTCCGTTCCATTGAAGGTGCGTTGATCTTCTGTCGTATTCGTGGTTACCTGTCCACCTGTCGCAAACATGACGTCAGCATGACAGATGCATTGGCGCTTTTTTTCCAAGGAAAAATGCCTGCATTTGTTGAGGCGGCTGCTTAACACGCCCCCACCCTAACCCTCCCCCGGCAGAGCCGAGGGAGGGGAATTCTTCTCTTTACATCAATACCGGGGCTGAATGGTTACATTATTTAAGTTAAAAAACTAATTGACATAACCCCATCAACCCAGCGGGCAGGCAACCCAATACCAATATTCCCAACCCATTGATACTGATGCCAATTTTGCCATCCAGCGGCAAGGCAACAGGCTCGGTGATACTGGGCGCATCAAAATACATGACTTTGATTACACGCAGGTAATAATACGCGGCAATAACGGCCATCAGCAGTGCAATACCGGTGACGTAGTAATCACCTTGTTGCACCAACCCTAACAGCACCAGCAGCTTAGCATCAAAGCCTAATAATGGCGGAACCCCAGCCATTGACAACAGAAACAGCATCATAACAAATGCCAGCCAGGGGTTACGACTGTTTAAGCCCCGCAGGCTTTCAATATTATCAAACCCTTGGCCGCTGCGTTCGAGCAACACGATCACACCGAACCCTCCCAGCGACATTAAACCATAAGCGATGGTGTAGAATAACGCTGCCGCATAGCCTTGCGCATTGCCTAAGCTCACCGCCAATAAGATAAATCCAGCATGAGCAACAGCAGAATACCCAAACATACGCTTAATGTTCTTCTGCACAATTGCCAGCAAATTACCCACAATCAATGACAACACCGCCAGCGCCATCAAAATGGCACTCCACTGGGGTTGCAGCAATGGCAGCGCCTCATATAGCAAATGTATCATCATCGCAAACCCTGCCAGTTTCGGTACGGTAGAAATAAAGAGCGTTACTGCCGTTGGTGCGCCTTCAAATACATCGGGTACCCACATGTGAAAAGGCACGGCACCGAATTTGAAGGCAAGCGCCACCACCACAAAAATCATGCCAAAAATCAACAACGGCGAGTGCGCCGCACTATATCCTGTTGCCATGGCAATGTTCGGTAACAGCAATGAGCCAGTCGCACCATAAATCAAGGAAATACCATAGAGCAAAATACCCGAAGCTACGGCGCCCATAATAAAATATTTCATCGCTGCTTCTGGCGCTTTGGTTTCATCGCGCAACATCGCCACCATGGCATATTGGGGCAAGGTTAATAACTCTAAACCAACGTACAGCGTCAATAAACTGTTGGCAGAAACCAGCACCATGCCGCCTAACAACGACAGCAATATCAAAATATGAAATTCGCCAAACATCATTTTTTTACGCACCACATAACCACGAGAATACAAAAAAACACCGAAGGTCAGTAAATACATAAACAGCGTTAATACGAACGCCAAGTCATCAAACATAAATTGTTTTTGGAAGGCAATATCTTGAATACCAAAATCATGCCAGGTAAACGCAGCTGCAACCACCAACGTCAACTGCGATAAAATATATACCACTTTACGGTTGGCCTGTCTGATAAATAAATCCACAATCATGATGACGCCAATCATCACCAATACAACAATCTCCGGCATGGCGGGTAAAACGGAGTGCATATGCTCAACAACCATCATGATAACGCTCCTGCAGGTATCTTTTGCATGATCATCTGCACAAAATGTGCGGTGGTGGCATGCGAAATCTGTAAAATCCATTCTGGGTAAACGCCAAATACCAGGATCGGAATTGCCAACAGCACAAACACAGCAATTTCAGAACCCTTGATGTCAGTGGTTTGTGCCAAACTGGGATTGGTCATTTTGCCAAACAACACGCGTTTGTACATCCACAGCGTGTAGGCTGGCGCCAAAATCACCGTAAACGCCGCAATCAGCGCAATCCAGATATTGGCTTTAAACGCCGCCAAAATAACCAAAAATTCACCGACAAAACCACTGGTGCCAGGTAACCCAACATTGGCCATGGCAAACAGCATATAAAATGCCGCGAACACGGGCATGCTTTTGGCAACGCCTTGATAATCGCTGATCATGCGTGAACCAAAACGCAGGTATAAATAACTCACGCCGACAAACAAGGCTCCCGATGAGAATGCATGCGCAATCATTTGGAACATCGCACCCTGAATGCTCAACATCGCATCGGCCGGGTCACCAGTTTTGGCGACAATCATAAACACCATAAACAAGCCCAGCGTGACAATCCCCATATGGGAAATCGACGAATACGCAATCAACCGTTTCATGTCTTTTTGCACCACACAGGCAAACCCAACGTACACCACTGCAATTAACGACAAAATAATCAGAAACCATTCATAATTTTGATGTACATCTGGCACAATTGGTAAGCTAAAACGCAAGAAACCGTACGCGCCCATTTTCAACATCAGCGCCGCCATCACCACGGAACCTCCCGCAGGCGCTTCGGTATGAGCATCTGGCAACCAAGTATGCACTGGCCACATTGGAATTTTAACGGCAAACGCAGCAAAAAATGCCAGGAACAATAAATCTTCCACGCCAGGACTCAGCGATAATTGTGAAAAATCAGCAATCGAAAATGAGCCCGCTTTACTGCCCATATACAAAAACGCCACCAGCAAGAAAATCGACCCTAGGAAAGTATACAAGAAAAATTTAATCGCCGCGTAGGAACGTAACTTTCCACCCCAGATGCCAATACCCAGATACATTGGAATCAACGATGCTTCCCAGAAAAAGTAAAACAAAATGCTGTCCGTCGCACAGAATGCACCGTTCATAATGCCGGTAGAAATCAAAAACACCGCCATATACTGAGCCACATTTTTGGTGACCGCGCGCCAGGCTGCCAATACCACAATCAAGTTGGTAAAACAGGTTAACAAAATGAATAGCATGGAAATGCCATCTACACCCAGGGCATAGTGAACATTAAGCATCGGAATCCAACTGACGTTTTCGACAAACTGCATCTGCCATTGCGTCGCATCGAAATTCATATACAAAGGCACGCACAATAACAAAGTGATGATGGCAAAAGTTAATGCCACCCAACGATTAATTTGGGCGTGTTTATCATTGCCGGTGGCAAGCGTTAGAAAGCCGCCCAAAATGGGAAACCAAATTAATAAGCTGAGAATGTACTGTCCTAACATTTAGAATCCACCTATAAAATAGATACCCAAAATCACCAACAACCCGAGCACCATCGCGAAGGCATAATGATAAAGCATACCGGTTTGCAAATAACGCAAAACTACCCCAATGCCACGCACGGTCTTGCCCGATCCATCAACAATCGATTTATCGATAATCCACTCATCACCGACACGCCAAAAAAACCAACCCAAAGCGCGAGTTCCTCCACCAAAGATTTTATCGTAAGCCCCATCGACACCATACTTGTTCAACATCAAGCGATACAGCCAGGAGAATCGATGCGCCAACTTGCCAGGCAATTCGGGAATCGCGATATAGCAAACCCAGGCCACGACAATACCGGCAATCGACAACCAGAATGGCAGCGTAGTCAAGGCATGCGCAATAAACTGCCCACCACTGCGGTAAGTCTCTGCCAAGGTAGGAATGACGTTATACTGCGGCGCATAATAAACGGCATCACCAAAGAACCCATTTAACGCCGGTTCAAAAAATATCATTCCCGAGAACACCGCCGGGATCGCCAACAGAATCAAGGGAATCACAATGGTCAATGGCGATTCATGCACATGGTGTTTTTGTTCTTCCGTCATACGCGACTTCCCATGAAATACCATAAAGAACATGCGGAAAGTATACAGTGCCGTGATAAACGCACCTCCCACCACAAAAAACGTGGCAATACTGTGACCCGGAATCATGGATTGACTGACCGCATCAATAATCAACTCTTTGGAATAGAACCCGGCAAATGGCGGGATTGCTACTAACGCCAATGCACCAATTAACATACAAACATAGGTAATCGGCATGCGCCGCCATAAGCCGCCCATTTTGCGCATGTCCTGCTCATGATGCATCGCCACAATTACTGAACCGGCTGACAGGAACAATAGCGCCTTAAACGAGGCATGGGTCATCAGATGGAACATGCCCAACGAGAACGCCGATGCGCCCTGCGCAGCCATCATATAACCCAACTGCGATAAGGTTGAATACGCCACCACACGTTTGATGTCGTTTTGCACCAAACCCAAAATGCCCATAAAGAAACACGTAGCGGCACCAATTACCAAAACGGTGCTCAATGCAGCTTCGGAAAATTCAAACATCGGCGATAACCGAGCTACCATAAACACACCGGCGGTCACCATTGTCGCCGCATGGATCAACGCAGAAATCGGCGTTGGGCCTTCCATCGAACCCTCTAACCACACATGCAAGGGAATTTGTGCCGATTTACCAATGGCACCAAAGAACAGCAACAGACACATTAATGTAATGGCGTTGCATTGGACACCGGGGAAAATCGTCAGTGTTGCTTGCGTGGCCGCTAATGTCGGTACTTGTCCAAAAACGGTGGCATAATCCAACGTGCCAAAATACATCAGCACAGCCGCAACACCGAGTAAAAATCCTAAGTCGCCAAAACGATTGGCAATAAATGCTTTCAAACTGGCGTAGTTAGCGCTCTCGCGGTCAAACCAAAAACCAATCAGCAAGTACGACACCAACCCTACCGCTTCCCAGCCAAAAAACAACAATAAAAAGTTATTGGCCATCACCAGCGACAACATCGAAAACGTAAATCCCGAAATGTAACTGAAAAAACGCTGATAGCCAGGGTCACCTTTCATATAACCAATCGAGTAAATGTGTACCAGCAATGAGACAAAGTTCACCACGATCAGCATAAACACCGTCAGGCGGTCAATCATAAAACCAATGCCAAATTGGAAGTGATCCACCACCGCCCAGTTAAATAAATTTTCATTGAACGTTGCGGCATTATTGAATACATACTGATAAGCCACATATAACGACAAGACAAAGGAAAGCCCCACCAATAAAATGGTGACCCAATGCGCACCAGTGGTGCCAATTTTTTTGCCGAACAAGCCCGCAATCAATGCACCCAGTAAAGGTGCCAACAAGATAACGACTAAAATACCTTGTAAATGCGTCATAATTTACCCCTTCAACTCATTCAATTGCTCAATATCAATTGAATGTTTATTGCGAAACAACACCACCAGAATTGCCAAGCCAATTGCGGCCTCTGCCGCCGCTACCGTCAACACAAAAAACACGAAAATCTGCGCTGATATGTCATTGTAGTAATGTGAAAATGCCACCAGATTGGTGTTTACTGCCAACAACATTAACTCGATTGACATCAGCAACACAATTAAATTCTTCCGGTTCAAAATAATCCCTGCAATGCTCAATGCAAAAAGGATGGCACCAAAGATTAAATAATTACTTAAGGCAATCATAACGGCGCTCCTGTTTGTTTTGAGGGCACTTTTACCACGGTAATACGGTCTTTGGCTTTTACACGAATCTGATCGGCCGGTTTCTGCGCTTTGGCACCGCCACGACGACCACGATGCGTCAGTGTAATCGCCGCTATCATCGCCGCCAATAGTAACACCGCTGCCAGTTCGAAGGGATAAACGTAATTGGTAAACAGCGCCAAGCCCAAGTGCTTGATGTTACTATAACCCAGCGCAGACGGCGCAGGCACTGGCACACGTGTCAGACCAAACGTACTTGGCCCCATCACTTTAATCAACATCCACAACACCAATAAACCACAAATCGCAGCCAATGGCCAATACCGCACAAAACTGGCTTTGCGCGTGGCCACTTTAATATCCAACATCATCACCACAAACAAAAACAATACCATCACCGCACCGACATAAACCACAATCAACACCCACGCCAAAAATTCTGCATCCAGCAATAACCATAAGACTGCTGTGGCCACAAAACAGAACACCAGGCTTAACACCGAATGCACCGGATTGCGTGACATAATCACACTACTCCCCGCAATCAACGCCAGCAGCGCAAACACGTAAAACAACACTTGCATCGTCATGAGTTCTCTTCCGTTTTATCGATAGGCGCGATCTTGCGCTCTATCTTTCGCCAATTGAGGTTCCTGCCAATCACCGATCGCCAATAATTTGGCTTTGGTTATAATATTTTCGCCGCGGTTTTCGAAATGGTATTCCAACACCCGCGTTTCGACAATCGAATCCACGGGGCAGGACTCTTCACAAAAACCGCAGAAAATGCACTTAAATAAATCGATTTCATATTTGGTGGTACGGCGCGATCCATCTTCCCGCGGCGCCGCTTCAATGGTAATCGCCAAGGCTGGGCATACCGCCTCACATAATTTACAAGCAATGCAACGCTCTTCGCCGTTGGGGTAACGACGCAGCGCATGTAACCCTCGAAAACGCGGCGATTGCGGGGTTTTTTCATCGGGATATTGAATGGTGACTTTTTTACGAAACATATGACGCCACGTCAGCGCCAAGCCAACCAGCAGTTCGCCCAGCAAAAATGTTTTGAAGAATTGTTTTATTACTTTCATAGGCCTACCCAAACCACGGTGGTAAATTCAACTTCACCGCCAATGCTACCACAACCAGCCACACCACCGTCACTGGGATAAACACTTTCCAACCCAACCGCATGATCTGGTCATAGCGATAACGCGGAAATGAAGCGCGAACCCACAGATAAAAAAACAGGAACAGTGCCATTTTCAAAAATAACCAAATCATCCCCGGCACCCAGGCGAAAAAGGTCTGGAGACCCGGAATACCTTGAAATGGCGAGAGCCAGCCGCCCAAAAATAAAGTGCTGATCAACGCCGACACAAAAATCATATTGGCGTATTCACCCAAAAAAAACATCGCAAAACGCATGCCCGAATACTCGACATGGTGACCGGCAACGATTTCTGATTCCCCTTCCACCACGTCAAACGGTGCGCGGTTGGTTTCAGCAATACCAGAAATCCAATAGACAATAAACAACGGAAACAGTGGCAACCAGTACCAATGCCAAAAACCGCCTTGTTGCGCCAGAATAATCTGCTGCAAATTGGTACTGCCAGCCGCCAGAATCACACCAATCAGCGCAAACCCCATCGCCAGCTCGTAGGAAACCACTTGTGCCGTCGCGCGCAGCGCACCAAACATCGCATATTTCGAATTTGACGCCCAACCGGCAATAATAATGCCGTACGCACCCAATGACGTCATCGCAAAAATATACAGCAGGCCAGCGTTTACATTCGCCAACACCATATGAGCACCAAACGGCATCACCGCCCATACCACCAAAGCTGGCGCAAACGCCAGAATTGGCGCAACCGCGTATAAATATTTATTGGCCTGGGTTGGCATAATCATTTCTTTAAAGAACAATTTCATGCCATCAGCAATCGGTTGCAACAACCCCCAGACACCGACACGGTTGGGGCCAATGCGGTCTTGCATATAGCCGATGATTTTGCGCTCTGCATAGACCAGATAAGCGACCGCAATCAGCAACGGCAAGACAATAATGATGATTTTAGCAATGATCCAGAGGATGTTGAGTGCTGTGTCCATCTTACCCTCCTTATGCTTTTGCCAGGCTAATGGCATCAAATGCCTCGCCCAACGTTGCGGTTTCGATTAAGCCTTGTGGCAACAGCACGGTTTTATCAGCCAAGCCGTCAATAATGGCGACTGGCAAGATTACACTGGTGCCATGGTTTTGTTGAACCACCACCCGATCACCCGCCACCAAACCCTTCTGTTTTGCCAATGATTGAGCAATGCCTGCGACTGCGATGTTTTGCATGACCGGCGTAGCTTGCAAAGCGGGCGAATGACGTACCAATGCATCTGCCGCATAAATCGGTACTTCCCCCAAACGCGTTAAGCCCGGTTGAACCATCGGCAATTGTTTCGGTAAAGAATAATTCGCCTGTGGGAAAGGCTGGGTGTCCATTTGGGCAGTTAATTCTGCCAACACCTGCTCAGATGTTTCGTAATCAAAACCACACAGCTTGAAAAAATTCGCCATTACCCGCAGCACTTTCCAGGCTGGGCGTGCTTCACCGATTGGCGTTGCAACCCCCATAAACGACTGCCAATCGCCCGTAACATTGACAAAAGTACCCGAAGTTTCAAACGCCGTACCAATGGGCAAAATCACCGTAGCATAACGTTGAATGGTTTCGGTCACAAACGGCGTTAAGGCAATCACTGCCTGCGCTTTGGATAAGTTTTCGGTAGCACGGCTGCCATACGCGCTGTCGAGCGTTGGGTCGACATTTAATAACACATAGGCTGCCAAACCTTCGTTGGTTGCCAACATCTCTGCAGCATTCAATCCACTATGCTCGGTGCGCTGACCCACAGGCAAGCGATGCGGCAAAAAACCCGCCAAGTAAGCGCCAGCGGTATTGGCACCGTCGGTTAATTCACCGCCCTTGGCTTTGGTCAATTCTTTCAGCAAGCCCAATAAATGGAATAACACCGAAGCGTGCGGATGATTTTGCGCAATCGCTCCGCTTAAAATAATGGGCTGTTGCGCCGTGGACAATTGATCCGCCATGGCTTGAATCGCCGGCGTAATCACGGCATTCGCCAACACCGCTTCGGCAGCTCCTGGAATTGGCTGTTCTTTATTTCTAGCCCATACGGCTTTCAATAACGCCGCTACCGTCAAAATCAAATCATCGACATTAGCCACGTGATGGGTTAAATTTTCAAAACGAAAATCATAAGCCATCGAGTTAATCGCATGCACCTTGGCATCAGCGAGCGTGGCTTTGCGAATGCGGTGATGCATCATCGGTTGTTCGTGACGAACGTTGGAACCAACCAGTAAAATAAAATCACTCATTTCCACATCATTCAACAACGCATCAATGCCAGGACGACCGGTTTCTTGTGCTTGATGACTGAAATCACGACGCCGCAAACGGTGATCAATATTATGACACCCTAATCCGCGTAATAATTTTTGCAACAGGTATAATTCTTCCGTTGTGCTGCTGCTTGAGGCCAAGCCACCCAATTGCTTGGCACCTTTATGCTGAATCACATCACGTAACTGTTTGATGGCTTCGTCAAACGCTTCGCTCCAGCTCACCGCTTTCCATTCACCGTTTTGTTTGATCATCGGCTGTTTGGCACGCGCAAGGCTGTTAACACCCTCGTAGCTAAAACGGTCGCGGTCGGAGATCCAGACTTCATTAATCGATTCGTTTTCGCGCGGTGCAACGCGCATCACCTCACCACGGCGGATATGGCCGTAAATATTAGAACCGATGCAATCATGCGACGCGATGGTGGCTTTTTGTTGCAACTCCCAGGCACGGGCGCGATAGCGGAAAGGCTTGGAGGTCAAGGCACCTACCGGACACAAATCAATAATGTTACCCGACATTTCTGATGCCAGTGGTTTGCTTAAGAAGCTGGCAATTTCGGAATGTTCACCGCGACCCAGCATACCGATTTCACGTTCACCGGCAATTTCCGCGCCAAAACGCACGCAACGGGTACAGTGAATACAGCGGGTTAAATCGGTGGCGACTAATGAGCCAATGTCTTTGTCGGCAATCACGCGTTTGCCTTGGTTGTAACGCGAGACATCTTTACCAAACCCAATGGATAGATCTTGCAATTCGCACTCACCGCCTTGGTCGCATATAGGGCAATCCAGCGGGTGATTGATCAACAGAAATTCCATCACCGTTTTTTGATACTGCAGGGCTTTGGGCGATTTGGTGTAGATCTTCATACCCTCAGTCACCGGCGTGGCACAGGCAGGTATTGGCTTTCGTGAGTTTTCCGCATCGACCAGACACATGCGACAGTTGGCCGCAATCGCCAGTTTTTTGTGATAGCAGAAGCGCGGAATGGTAATTCCGGCATCGTCTGCTGCCTCGATAATCATCGTGCCTTGATTCACTTTCATTGGTTTACCATCGATTTCGATGGACACCATGGGGGATTTTGCTTCGCTCACGCTGCTCTCTCAATTAATTTTATTGCTTTACCAATGCCTCAAACTCTTTTCTAAATTTTTTCACATAACTCTGAATCGGCCAGGCGAAGGATTCTCCAAACACACAAATGGTATGGCCTTCAACTTTATTGGCAATATCGACCAGATTATCGATATCTTTAATTGTACCCTGACCTTTCAAAATCTTACGCGCGGTACGCGACACCCAGCCCACGCCTTCACGACACGGGGTGCACTGACCACAGGATTCTTCGGCGTAAAAATCCAACAAACGAGACAAGACTTCTACCATGCTGCGGGTTTCATCCAATACCACTACTGCACCAGATCCCAGCATTGAACCGGCTTTACCGATACAATCATAATCCATGGTGCAGGCCATCATTTCATCGGCCGTTAAAATTTTGGCAGAACTTCCGCCGGGAATTACAGCTTTGATCTTACGACCACCGCGTACACCACCGGCCAATGCCAGCAAATCTTTAAACGGTTTACCCAAACCTAATTCAAAATTGCCCGGTTTTTCAACATCTCCGGTCACGCAGAAAATCTTGGTGCCACCGTTATTCGGCACACCCAAATCGGCAAACCATTTGGCACCATTTTGCAAAATCGCTGGAACTGAGGCATAAGTTTCGGTGTTATTAACGTTGGTGGGTCTGCCATACAAACCATGGTTCGCAGGAAATGGTGGCTTGAAACGTGGCTGGCCTTTTTTACCTTCCAGCGAGTTAAGCAGTGCCGTCTCTTCACCGCAAATATACGCACCGGCGCCCAGGTGATTATAAATATTGATGTCAACGCCAGAACCCAAGGCATTTTTACCAATCAAGCCAAGCTGTTGTGCTTCGGCAATGGCTTTTTCCACACGCTCAAACGGCAGCCAAAATTCACCACGAATGTAATTGTACGCCGCGCTGGCATGCATGGCGTAACAGGCAATCGCCAAGCCTTCGACCAACTGGTGAGGATTGTAAGTCATGATGTCACGGTCTTTGCAGGTACCTGGCTCACCTTCGTCCGAATTACACACCACATATTTATCGCCGGGGGCATTACGTGGCACAAAACTCCATTTCAAGCCTGTAGGAAAGCCCGCACCGCCGCGACCACGCAAACCAGAAGCCTTAAGTTCTTCAATAATCACTTCCGGTGCCACTTTTTCAGTGAGGATTTTGCGCAAGTAAGTATAACCACCGACACTTTGATAGGCCTCTAATGACCAGGGCTCTGGTAAATGTCGCGTACGAAAACATACTTCATTGGCCATGGCGTTACTCCAACCCATCCAGAATGCCATCGATTTTCTTGGCATCCAGGTTTTCATGATAGTCTTTGTTAATCTGGCACATTGGTGCGCCGATACACGCCCCCATGCACTCTACTTCTTTTAAAGTAAACTTGCCATCAGCGGTGGTTTGGTTCACGCCAACACCCAACTTATGTTCGAGGTGTTGCATCAATTCATCAGCACCACGCAATTTGCAGGAAATATTGGTACAGACCGAAATCTTGTATTTGCCCACGGGCTTGTGGTCGTACATGGTGTAAAAACGAGAAACTTCTTCCACTGCAATTACCGGCATCCCCAAGTAATCCGCCACCGCTTGAATACGGGGAGGATTCAGACAACGGTCAGGCGCGTGCTCCTGCACAATACGTAACGCCGCCATTACTGCGGATTGTTTTTGGTTAGACGGGTACTTCGCCACCCAATGGTCGATTTCTTTTTTTTCAACGTCGCTCAGTGTTATTTTTTCCATTAGCGGTCTACATCCCCAAATACGATATCCAACGTGGAAATAATTGCCGGCACATCGGCCAGCATATGTCCTTTAATTAATTCGTTCATCGCGCTCAAATGCGCAAACCCCGGCGCGCGAATCTTAACACGATACGGTTTGTTAGCGCCATCAGAAATCATATAAATACCAAACTCACCTTTTGGGTGTTCTACCGCTGCATACGTTTCACCTTCGGGCACACAATAACCTTCCGTGAATAATTTAAAGTGGTGAATTAATGCTTCCATATCGTGTTTCATCACCTCGCGATGCGGAGGCATGACTTTATAATCATCAATCGCGACTGGACCGGGATTTTTACGCAACCAATCAATGCATTGCTTGATAATACGATTGGATTGGCGCATTTCTTCCATGCGCACCAGATAACGGTCATAGCAATCGCCGGTTTTGCCGACGGGAATATCAAAATCGAGCTGATCATACACTTCATATGGCTGGTGTTTACGCAGATCCCACACTACGCCGGAGGCACGCAACATCGGTCCGGTCATGCCCAATGCCAGCGCACGCTCTGCTGTGACCACGCCAATATTGACAGTCCGCTGTTTCCAGATGCGGTTATCGGTAAGCAGGGTTTCATATTCATCCACGCAGGCAGGGAAACGGCTGGTAAAGTCTTCGATAAAATCTAGCATCGAGCCTTTGCGCGACACATTTAATTTATCGCAATCTTTTTGCGTGCGGAACTTCGAGACCGCGTATTGCGGCATGGTATCGGGCAAATCGCGATAAACGCCACCCGGCCTGAAATAGGTGGCATGCATGCGTGCGCCAGAAACTGCTTCGTAGCAATCCATCAAATCTTCGCGCTCACGGAAGGCGTATAAAAATACGCTCATCGCACCTAAATCAAGGCCATTGGCACCGGTCCACATCAAATGGTTTAAAATACGGGTGATTTCCGCAAACATCACACGGATATACTGCGCCCGGATTGGCGCTTTGATGCCCAGCAATTTTTCAATGGCCAACACATAAGCATGCTCATTGCACATCATAGAGACATAATCCAAACGATCCATATAGCCAATGCTTTGGTTAAATGGCTTGGTTTCGGCGAGCTTTTCCGTCCCGCGATGCAACAGACCAATATGGGGATCAGCGTGTACGACGGTTTCACCATCCAACTCTAACACCAAGCGCAAGACACCATGAGCAGCGGGATGTTGCGGACCAAAGTTCACCGTATAATTGCGAAACTCCGGCGCTTTAATGCTAGAACCATTAGTGTTTGACATGCGCATCTCCCAAATAACGGTTGTCATGACGAATCACTCGCGGCACCAGGGTTCTGGGTTCAATATTCACGGGCTCATACACCACGCGTTTTTGCGCCTCGTCATAACGCACCTCAACATGACCACTGATGGGAAAATCTTTACGGAACGGATGACCAATAAAACCGTAGTCGGTCAAAATGCGACGCAGATCCGGGTGGCCATCAAATAAAATACCAAACAGATCAAACGCTTCACGTTCATACCAATCGGCAACCGGATACACCTCAATAATCGAATCAATTCGCGGCAATTCGCTATCGATATGGGCTTTGACACACAGCCGAATATTATTACGCACCGACAACAAATGGTATACCACGGCAAAACGCTTATCGGCAGGCACCTTTAATGTTAAATTCCGCTCAGCCCCACGAGAAAACCCCGTGCCCGTAGCCACTTCAGTTTTCCATTCCGCTTCACCATAGTGGGCATAATCAACCCCCGCGAGATCGCTCAATTGCTCAAAGTAAAACACATCACGCAACTGCCGGAGCAACGATTTGACATGCTGGCTGTTGACGGTAACGGTCAACTCGCCATTCACCAGCATATTTTTGTCGAGCATACTGCCAAACTGCCGGGCCAAGGCGTCTTGTAATTTTTCTAACTCGGTCATGCCACAATCCTTTCACGCGTTAGTGGCGATTATAGCGCAAGCCGCGACAACTCCCAAATAATTTCTTGGCTAAATAATTTCTTGATCTTGCAAAAAAAAACATCCACAACTTGCTTTTAACTCAACACTTCTCTAAAATCCGCCAATTATAGTTTTAAGATATTAAGGACAAAAAAATGGAGTTCTTCTGCTTTTGGGACGACCTTCAGCGCACACAATCACTCATAGAAAACTCTGGCCAACTTAGCCAAGGATTCATTATTTATAAAACACTAGAGTCACTAAGTTATAATTCTCCAGAACAAGATCAAAAAAAACGTGTAGCTAAAGTTACACCAGCAGACCCCAAAAAAAACCCTAAGACCTTACATAAATTAACCATGGCTGATTTAGAAACCGCAACCCTAGAGATTTATGAAAACATTGGAGCAGCGCATCTCCAGAAAACGCCTGTTGAAAGAAAAAATGCCGGGGAAATGCACATGATCAACCTCGAATATAAACCACTCTCAAGACCAAAAAACTCAGGGTGTTTTTCGCTAATGCTCTGCTGCTTAAAGAAACCGATCGAGAGAGACACTGAACTGCACTCTTTGCTATAACTTTTTCCAAAAGCAACGTCCATGCTTTAATGGTTTTACCAGGTTATCGTGCAATCGTATTGGTACGTTTTATTTTATTTTGCAGCTGAATAATCCCATACAACAACGCTTCTGCTGTTGGCGGGCAACCGGGAACATAAATGTCCACCGGCACGATGCGATCACAGCCACGCACGACAGAATAAGAATAATGGTAATAACCACCGCCATTGGCACAAGAACCCATCGAAATGACCCATTTCGGCTCGGGCATTTGATCATAGACTTTACGCAACGCGGGTGCCATTTTGTTACAGAGAGTTCCCGCAACAATCATCACATCCGACTGACGCGGGCTGGCACGAAACACCACGCCAAAGCGGTCGAGGTCATAGCGTGAAGCGCCGGTTTGCATCATTTCTACGGCACAGCAGGCTAACCCAAAAGTCATCGGCCACAGCGAACCGGTACGAGCCCAGTTAATCAGTTCATCCATGCTGGTAGTGACAAAGCCATCTTTTTTAAGCACGCTGTCGATCATTCCCATTCTAACGCCCCTTTCTTCCATTCATAGGCAAAGCCCAGCAGCAGCAACGCCAAAAAGATACCCATGGCACCAAAACCATACCAGCCAATTTGCCGAACAACCACTGCCCACGGGAACAAAAACGCGACTTCCAAGTCAAATACAATAAATAAAATCGCCACCAAGTAAAACCGCACGTCAAATTTAATGCGCGCATCTTCGAATTCACCAAAGCCGCACTCAAAAGGCGAGAGCTTTTCAAGACTGGGATTATTGACGCGTAAAATTTTTGACACAAAGCGCGCTGCGACGACAATCGCCAGCGAAATCAAAAGACCGATGATGACAAACACCAGAATCGGCAGGTAATTTTGTAACATGAAAGATTCCCGCAACCAATGGTAATGAAAGAATTATAGCGCAGATTGTTGAGAATGCCCAAGTGATTTTAAAAGCTGTACGTCGAAAGAATTGGGGCTGAATAAAAAATTTTCTCGAAAACCGTTTTTCATGAAGCTTTTATCTAAAAAGGCTTCATGAACTATTCTAAACGTTCATGAAGCCAGATATGGTACCGACGGACGGACTCGAACCGTCACAGGTTGCCCCACCACCACCTCAAGGTGGCGTGTCTACCAATTCCACCACGTCGGCAAAAGGGTTAAGAATGTGCTGTTACTACAACAGGCTGTGGTGACGCCTGCACATTAAGCGCTTGTGGCGCTTGAGATACGGGTTCTGGCACAGGTTGTGTCTGCGCATTGTTTTGCGCCACAGGCGTTTGTGGTAACGCGGGTTGCGCAGGTAAGTTTACTGCTATTGGCACCGGCGGTGCTAACAACTGGTTATTCTGTTTGGCTTGCTGTGAGGCTAAATATCCCAACGACAAACTGGTGATGAAAAATAACGCCAGCAGGACGCCAGTGAGTTTCATCAAAAACGATGCTGGGCCGCGGCTACCAAACAAGGTATTGGAGGCTCCACTGCCAAACGCAGCGCCCATATTGGCGCCTTTACCTTGTTGTAACAGCACCAAACCGACCAAGGTCAGTGCCACCAAAATATGAATCAATATAATTACTTGTTGCATGTTTTATTCCGCTGCTAGACAAATGGCGACAAAGTCATCGGCGACCAGCGACGCACCGCCAATCAGCCCACCATCCACATTAGGCAACGCAAACAATTGCTTCGCATTACCCGGTTTCACGCTGCCACCATAAAGGATTTTCAGCGTTTTGGCAAGTTTTTCTGAGCGCTTGGCGCATTGTTGCCGTAAAAACGCGTGTACCGCCTCAACTTGCTCTGGCGTTGCAGTTTTGCCAGTGCCAATTGCCCACACTGGCTCATAAGCCAATACCATGTGATCATAATCCGCATCTGTCGCTACCGCTAAAATTACTTCTAATTGTTTGGCAACGACAGTTTCGGTTTCATTCGCTTCGCGTTGAGCCAAGGTTTCACCGATACAGACCACAGGCACCAACCCTGCTTCCCTTGCCATGACAAATTTTTCCGCAATCAGCTGATCGGTTTCACGATGATATTGACGGCGCTCGGAGTGGCCGATTAGAACGTAAGTGCAACCAATGTCTTTTAACATCGACGCAGCAGTTTCACCGGTGTATGCGCCGCTGGCATGACAGCTAAGATCTTGTGCGCCCAAGGCAATATGCGAACCATTGAGCATGGGTTTAACGGTAGAGACATAAACAAACGGCGGACATACTGCATAACCAACATGAGTACTGGTTAAGCGGATTTTTAATGCCGTTAATAATTCGCTGCACATTGCCAACGAGCCATTCATTTTCCAATTACCGATCACCAGTTTTTGACGCATATTGAATCTCTATTTATTAAGCCAGAAGCAGATGATACACAAATTTTAATGGTTTATCTACGCCGGCTGACGACGCTGTTTTTTCAAATAAATCATCAACAGGGAAACCGCTGCAGGCGTCACACCGGCAATACGCGACGCTTGACCTAACGTTTGCGGCTTGACGTTAAGCAGCTTTTGCCGCACTTCATTGGACAACCCAACCACGGTGTTATAATCCAAGGTGTCGGGCAACTTCATCGCTTCATGGCGTTGCAATTGGCCAATTTCATCTTGCTGGCGGTCAATATAACCCGCGTATTTGGCTTGAATTTCCACTTGCAGCGCGGTTTGCTCATCTTCAAGACCGGGGCCAATGCCTTCAATCGCCATCAATTTTTCATAGTCCAATTCAGGGCGCTTGAGTAATTCATTGAGCGTATAACCACGCACCAATGGCTTATCCAAAAAGATTTCAATGGCTTGCGCATGGGCAGTATTGGGATGAACCATGGTGGCATGAAGACGTTGCTGCTCACGCGCTACGCGCTCCAATTTTTGTTCAAAAGCCCGCCAACGCACATCATCAACCAACCCTAAGGCGCGACCTTGAGTGGTCAAGCGAATATCGGCATTATCTTCACGCAACAACAGACGATACTCGGCACGCGAGGTGAACATGCGATACGGCTCGAGTGTTCCGGCGGTAATCAAATCATCGACCAACACACCGATATACGATTCATCGCGTCGTGGCGACCAGGGTTCACGGTCTTGCGCACGCAGCGCCGCATTGGTGCCCGCCAATAAGCCTTGCGCACCCGCTTCTTCATAACCGGTGGTGCCATTGATCTGGCCAGCAAAAAATAAGTTGTGCATAGGCTTGGTTTCAAGCGACGATTTTAAATCGCGCGGGTCAAAAAAATCATATTCAATGGCGTAGCCAGGACGGGTGATATGCGCCTGCTCAAAGCCTTTAATCGAGCGGATAAATTCAAACTGCACTTCAAAGGGTAAGCTGGTCGACATGCCGTTGGGATAAAGCTCCTGGCTGTTTAAGCCTTCCGGCTCAACAAAAATCTGATGTCGCAGTTTATCGGCAAAACGCACCACCTTGTCTTCTACCGATGGGCAATAACGTGGACCAATGCCTTCAATATTGCCGCTATACATCGCTGACAAGTTCAAATTACGACGAATGATATCGTGGGTTTTTTCGTTGGTGTAGGTGATATGACACGGTACTTGGCGCGGATGTTGTTTGGCGAAACCCAAAAATGAAAACACGGGGACAGGATTATCGCCCGGTTGGGTCTCCATCACCGAAAAATCGACGGTTTTAGCATCAATACGCGGCGGAGTTCCCGTTTTCAACCGCCCAACACGGAACGGCAATTCGCGCAGGCGATGTGATAACGCAATCGACGGCGGATCCCCCGCACGACCACCGGAAAAATTTTCTTGACCGATATGAATTTTACCCGCCAGAAAGGTACCGACGGTCAACACCACCGCTTTGGCATAAAACTTCAAGCCCATTTGCGTTACTACGCCAACTACGCGATCTTGTTCTACGATCAAGTCATCAACCGGTTGCTGAAACAACGTTAAATTGGGCTGATGTTCAACGCGATTACGAATGGCTTGTTTATACAACGCCCGATCGGCTTGCGCACGCGTGGCACGGACCGCAGGTCCTTTGCGCGCATTGAGAATACGGAATTGAATCCCCGCTTCATCGGCGGCTTGAGCCATCACGCCACCGAGCGCATCGATTTCTTTCACCAGATGACCTTTGCCAATACCGCCAATGGCAGGATTACAGGACATTTGACCGATGGTTTCGATGTTATGACTGAGCAGCAAGGTTTTCGCACCCATACGCGCTGATGCCATCGCTGCTTCTGTGCCAGCATGGCCGCCACCGACCACAATCACATCAAAGGTTTCTGTATAAATGCTCATCGTTGACTCATTTGGTACTATTTGATTGGCGCCATCATAACGGATTTGGTGGTGTAAGGCAAAAATCAGTATTTAACATCCGCAATCAAAAACGGATTAAACCGCGTATCATAATCATAACGATCGGTATGCTCACGCTGCTTGATCCAGCGAATCACACGAACCGTAATCGGTGTAGCCAATATTTCATAGCCCACTTTCAACACATATTCCCAACCAGCAATGGCCAATACGACGGACAAGGGCAAAGTGCCATAAAATGCCACAAATGAAAACACCAAACTATCCACCGCCACACCCACCAAAGTTGAGCCGATGGTGCGCATCCACAGATATTTACCCAAAGTAAGGATTTTTAATTTCGCCAGCGCATAGGAGTTAACAAATTCCCCAAAGAAAAACGCCAGGGTTGACGCCAAGACAATCCGCGGTACATTGCCAATAATGGCATCGTAGATAGATTGTTGCTGCCAATGAACGGACGCTGGCCACCAGACAACGCCTTGCAAAATTAACACCATCAATAAATTACCCACTAAACCACCCCAAATCACAATACGTGAGCGTTTGTAGCCATAAATTTCGGTGAAAATATTATTGAAAATATAAGTGATCGGAAAAAACAACGTGCCTACATCAACGGTAATACCCACCAGATGCGCGACTTTTTGCGTGGTGAGGTTGGAGATCAATAAGCTCATTACAAAAATCATGGCAATTAACGGGAACAATCCAAAATTAGTGCTTTTTTCAGATAGATAAAAATACAATAACTTATTGAAAAATAATGAAATTATAAGCTGCGCTGGCAATAGCCAGCATAAAGTAAAACCCACATCCCGCCAGGAAATAGATAAAATCTGTGCATACCCAGCCTGCTGCGTCCAGCTGATATCGGAGGGCACTACGATTGCTAATCTAATCGCCAATACCGCCAACACGTAACATAATGCATTGATGCTGATAACCTTAATCGCATAGCGACCGCCGAAAAACAGCGTCAATACAATTGTTAACAACGGAATCAACGGCTGCAATAACCAACTGGCAGGGGCTGATAAAGAGTGCCCACCGATAGCAATCATCTTTTGTCCGGCCATCGCCGCAGTGATTGTAACAACCACCAGTAACATCGAAAGCCAGATGGCAGATAAAGTTTTCATCAACAGCACACGTATTATTTTGAGAATGCTACCATAAAGTATTTTGCATCAAAAAACCATGGTGACATTAAAAGCCCGAACGATTGCTCGGGCCAAAAACATAAAAAATTAATTACTTCCAACGATGCTGGTGCAGGTACCGTCTTTGTACTTAAGCCAATATCCACTGGCGCCTGCATTGCTTGCACACACTTGATCAGGCGTTTTTTGACCACTGTTTTGACTGACATAGGCAATATCTATTTCGTTAGAAGGCGGAATATTAACATTGCTGAAATCAATCCAATCATGTGAAAGACTACCAAACACAATGGTTAAACCAGTAGCGGGACCAGTTTCATCCGCCAACATGCCACACTTGAATGGACCATATTGACCGGTCACAGTAGCGATAATGTCTTGACCATGACCCGGTGGGTTAGTCACTGAGAAATCAAAAGTGGCGGTAATGCTGCTGCTCTCGGTATACAGCGTTACCAAAGAGGCTGGACTGGCACAAAAGGGAGGCAGCGCTCCTTGAGCAAACCCAGCAAAGCTTGAACTGCTGACACACAAAGCTGCAGCACCTAATAGTAACCCAATTTTTTTCATAGAATACTCCTGTATGGATGATGATACATTGCATCGAATGATGCGAAACACAGTATGCCCAATATTTTTTGAAAAATCAAATGTGATATAAGGTTATCTGCAAAAATGCCGCCCGTATTATTTGCCAAAGTATTTTCAACACTTAAAGCACGCCATGATATAATGCGCTCAAACCATTATAGGCGTTACTCTTATGTCCCTTTTTTTTGCTACCTGTGCTAAAAACCTAGAAGGCTTATTGCGTGAAGAATTATTAGCGCTGGGCGCGCAACAGGTGAAAGAAACCGTTGCCGGGGTTTATTTCGAAGGCGAAACTGAACTGGCCTATAAGGTTTGTCTATGGTCACGCCTGGCGAACCATGTATTGCTGCAATTGGCACAATTTGAAGCCGCCGACGCAGATGCGCTGTATCAGGCAATGCAAACCATTGATTGGGCTGAGCATCTGGATGTAGATGGCACCTTGTGCATTGATGTCAGCGGGCATCATAGTGGCATAAACAATTCGCTGTTTATCGCGCAACGCGCCAAAGATGCGATTGTCGATCAGTTTCGTGATCGTACCGGCAGGCGGCCTTCAGTAGAAACATTTCGCCCGAGTATTTCCCTGAATTTACACACCGATGGCATATTGTGTACCTTAAATTTAAATTTATCGGGTGAAAGTTTACATCGTCGTGGTTATCGCTTAGAAGCTGGCAGAGCACCGCTGAAAGAAACGTTGGCCGCAGCGATTTTATTACGGGCAGGTTGGCTCAAGCAATTAGCATTGCCACACGCAACCTTATTAGACCCCATGTGTGGCACCGGCACTATTTTGGTTGAAGCCGCACTGATGGCTTTTGACATTGCGCCTGGACTGCAACGTGATTACTTTGGATTTTTCGGTTGGCAACAGCATCGACCCGCGATGTGGCAGCGTTTGATGGAAGAAGCAGAACAGCGAAAAACCGTCGGTTTGTCTAGACAAAATGTTACCATCCTCGGTAGCGATAATCACCCGCATGCCATCAGCAAAAGCCAGGAAAATATCGCACGAGCTGACTTGAGCGATCGGATTTCAGTGAGTTTTGTGGATTGTACTGAATTGCTAAAAAGGGAAGATATTTCCCCGGGCCTCATCGTCTGCAACCCTCCCTACGGCGAACGCATGAATACTGATGATCTTGCTTCGCTCAATCATTTATTTAAAGGCTTTGGCGAAGCGTTAAAACAACATTTCGTCAGCTGGCAGCTGGCCTTATTTTCGGGTGCGCCGCCAGAATGCACCAAAGCCATCGGCATTCGTTCAAAAAAATATTATCCGTTTTTTAACGGGTTAATACCGTGTCGGTTGTTTTTATTCGACATTCAACCAGAAACTTTTTTACGCCATGAAACCCCAGAGCAACGCCAGTCGCGCCAGATGGGGGTACTGCTGGAACAGGGTTTGAGCCCCAATGCAGAAATGTTTGCCAATCGCCTGATGAAGAACGTGAAAAACTTAAAAAATTGGGTAAAACGCGAGGAAGTCAGCTGCTATCGAATTTATGATGCTGACCTGCCTGACTACGCGGTTGCCGTGGATTTTTATGAAGGCAAATGGCTGCATGTGCAAGAGTATCAAGCGCCCTTCGAGATTGACCCCAAGAAAGCCAAGCAGCGCTTGAATGAAGTACTGGCGGTATTGCATCGCGAATTACAAATCCCCGCCAATCAGATTTTCTTGAAAGTTCGCCAATCGCAAAAAGGCAGCGCGCAGTATGAAAAACTGGAAGAACAGAATCAATATTATGAAATCACCGAAGGCAAAGCTAAGCTGTGGGTCAATTTCACCGATTATTTAGACACGGGTATCTTTCTGGATCATCGTATTTTGCGCCAAAAAGCCGCGCGAGCGAGTATTGGCAAACGTTTTTTAAATTTATTTGCGTACACCTGCAGCGCCAGCGTACAAGCGGCATTGATGGGTGCCAAAGCAGTGACCAGCGTAGATTTGTCGAATACGTATTTGGAATGGGGCCAACACAATTTTGAATTGAATGGGCTCTCTATCCTTAAGCACCCCTTTGTGCAAGCGGATTGCTTACAGTGGCTGGGGTTAACCAATGACTTTTATGACGTCATCTTTTTAAATCCGCCCACTTTTTCCAATTCCAAACGCATGAATACCACGCTGGATATTCAACGCGATCATGTTGAGCTGATTCACCTGTGCATGGATCGATTAAGCAATGAGGGCATCTTATATTTTTCCTGCAACCAGAAAAACTTTAAGCTGAACAAAATGGTCCTGGAAAATTATTCGCTGACCAACATCAGCCATTTGACGCTGCCGCCCGACTTTGAACGCCGCGCCAATATGCATCACGTTTGGGAAATTCGCCACCATGGGTAAAACCGCAACGGTTTGTAGCTTATTATTTTTTATGACACTGATCCAAATGAGTGTGGATATTTATTTACCCTCAACGTTGGTCATCGCAAATGAACTTCACACCAGCATCGCCAATGTACAGTTGACGTTTTTCGCATTTCTCATCACCTCTGGATTATCACAGTTATTGTACGGCCCCCTCATGGATCGATTCGGTCGAAAGCCTTGTATGGTATTTGGTGCAATGATTTTTTTTGCCACCAGTATTATGGCCGCATTAACGCCTTCTATCACCCTGTTGATTATTGCCAGAACCTTTCAAGGTATTGGCGCCGGTGTATTTAGTGTAGGGTCACGCGCCACCATGCGCGATATTTTGACACATGATGAATTTAAAAAAACCGCGATTTATCAAGGCATGACCTGGTCACTGGTTCCGATTTTGGCACCGGTCATCGGCAGCTATGTACAGCATTATTTTGGGTGGCGTTATAATTTTGGCATCCTCGCCATTGCTGGATTGATCTCAGTTTTACTGACTTGCAAGCTGACAGAAAGCCTTAAGCAGCGGGCTGATAACATCCATCTCTGGCAAATTCTCAAATCGTATGGCGGCGTGGTAAGCCATGCGCAATTCTGGCCTTTTATGGTTGGTACTGTATCCGATTCTATCTTACTCGCAGCGTTTTATATTTTTGCCCCAATTTTATTGCAGGGCAATTTAGGTGTTTCAGTTATTCAGTATGGCTGGATCATGTTTTATATTGCCCTGGCAGCATTGGTGGCCATGGCTCTCAATCGTATCATGATTAATCGAGTGCCGGATCGATATATGATGATGACCAGTCTTTTGTTATGTATAGGCTCAGGCATTGCCATCATCACTGGATGCATCTTAGGTACTCACCTGATTGGCTGGTTTATGGCGGCCATGATGATGATGCAATTTGGCATGTCATGGCTGTTTCCACTGTGTATTTCCTATGCCATGCGGCCAATGCAACTTCAAGCTGGCAAGGCTGCTGCGGTTATTGGCTGTGGCAATTTAACCAGCAGTGGATTGGCATCGTTGATTATTGCTTATATTGTGGTGCGCAATGAGTGGATTTTTGGAGGACTGTATGTCGTGGTCAGCATAGTACTGTTGCTGATATTTGCGCGATTTAAATGGCCGAAATAAATTACTCAACCCACTCATACGCTTCTTGATCGGCCAATACCGCCCGCAATAAGCGGTTATTCAGCGTATGTCCGGTTTTATGCGCACGGAACAGGCCAATGATGGCGCCCGCGACATATAAATCGCCAATGCAATCGAGCAACTTATGCTTCACAAATTCATCCGGATAACGCAAGCCTTCGGGGTTTAACACGCCATCGTCACTCAACCCAACGGCATTGCTCAAGCTGGCACCCAAGGCCAATTTCTTGGCGTGTAGCTGGTCTAAGTCTTTCGCTGCACCAAAGGTTCTGGCACGCGAGATTTGGTTAGTAAACCCAATGGAGGTTAGATCAAAACTAATGTCTTGCTTGGTTTTCTGAATAACGGGATGTGGAAAATCAATCGAGAGCTGTAAACGCAATCCACCACTGTGCGGTAAAAATTCCGCAAATTTATCGCCCTCTTCGACCCGTACTTTTTTCTTAATGCGCAAATAACGTCGCTTCGCAGATTGAACAACGATTCCTGCAGCACGAATGGCAAATACAAAGGGTTCGGCACTGCCATCCATCACCGGCACTTCTGCGGCGGTTAATTCGACGGTAATATTATCAATTTGCATGGCACATAACGCGGCCATGATGTGTTCAATGGTGGCAACATCAGCGCCATCTTGCACCAATTTGGTACACAACAACGCTTCTTGAATGTTTTCTGGTTTAATTTGCAAATCCACTGCTGGCTTCAGGTCGGTACGACGAAACACAATGCCCTGATTTTCTTGCGCCGGTAACAACGTTGCATAAACCTCACAGCCGGCGTGGAGACCCACGCCAGCTAAATGAATTGGATTTTTAATGGTTTGCTGTAGCACCGACATCCGCCACTAATCCGCTTTACGTCTCAAGAACGTAGGAATATCCAAATAATCAGCATCTTGGTTTACATCCACATTCATGCGTGAACGCTCTGGCGCTTTGGGGGGCTCAACTGCCTGTTGTTGCTGGCGCTTATTGCTTGCCGCAACCGAAGGAGGTGTTGCCAACGGGCTTGCGCTCGCTGGTGAGGGATTACCCATCGAATAACGATAAGCATTGCCACCCGCTGGAGTGGTGCTTTTCACCGGAGACTGAATCGCTGCACCACGCGTAGTGGAAGGCGTTTCACCGCGAGGATTCGACAGACCCGTCACCACAATGGTCACACGTAAGTTATCACCCATTTCCGGATCGATAACAGTACCCACTACAACGGTTGCTTGATCGGAGGTAAAGCTCTTAATCACTTCACCCACTTCTTCAAATTCACCAATCGACATGTTCGGGCCAGAGGTGATGTTCACCAATACACCCTTAGCACCAGACAACGTAATATCTTCTAACAACGGACTGGCCACCGCAGCTTCTGCAGCTTCGCGGGCACGGTCTTCACCGGCAGCCATCGCGGTACCCATCATCGCCATACCCATCTCAGACATCACGGTTTTGACATCAGCAAAGTCAACGTTGATCAAGCCTGGGCGGGTAATCAATTCAGAAATACCCTGCACCGCGCCTTGCAATACATTATTCGCCGCTTTGAATGCATCAAGCAGGCTAACGTTTTTACCCAATACCGTCAGCAATTTTTCGTTAGGAATGGTAATTAAGGAATCTACTTTTTCTGCCAGCTCGGTAATACCCGCTTCGGCCACTTGCATACGACGACGACCTTCAAAGGGGAACGGACGAGTAACAACAGCAACCGTCAAAATGCCCATGTCGCGGGCAATTTCAGCAACCACAGGTGCAGCACCGGTACCGGTACCACCACCCATACCCGCGGTAATGAACACCATATCGGCGCCATTCAATAATTCCTGAATGCGCGTACGATCTTCTTGCGCCGCACGTTTGCCAATTTCTGGGTTAGCACCCGCACCCAAACCTTTGGTCAACTGTGTGCCCAATTGCAGGATGTTACGCGCGCTTAAATTTTTGAGTACTTGTGCATCGGTATTGGCACAAATAAAATCTACGCCTTCAATATTTTGACGCAACATGTGCTCCACGGCATTACATCCACCACCACCCACACCGATTACTTTAATAACTGCATTATCCATGACCGTTTCCTTTAAATCGTACATGCTCGTTTTCCTTCCCTTAAAAGTGTCGCGCAAACCACTGACGCATTTTTTGCCACAAACCCTCTGCATCCTCCGTCACAGCAACCTTCGGACCAGCATTCTCTTTCATTTCTTGTTGTGCGTACAACAACAAACCTACACCCGTTGCATGAATAGGGTTGGTGACCACATCGGTCAACCCAGTCACGTTTTCCGGTACACCTAAACGTACGGGAATTCTGAACACTTCTTCGGCCAATTCCAATACACCACGCATTTTTGACGAGCCCCCAGTGAGCACAATCCCTGACGATATTTTATCGGCATAACCGTTTTCTTTGAGGTTTTGATAAATCAGCGTAAATAATTCTTCATAACGGGCTTCAATCACGCCCGCCAAGGTTTGCATCGACAAACGACGACCCGGGCGATCACCCACACCACGCACTTCAATGGTGTCTTCAGGTTTGGCCATGCGGGTTAACGCCACGCCATGCTGAATTTTAATGGCTTCTGCATATTGTGTTGGCGTACGCAAGGCATGCGCCACATCACTGGTCACTTGTGAACCGGCAATGGCAATGTTCGCTGTGTGGCGAATCGCCCCTTCGGTAAACACCGAGATATCTGCCGTACCACCACCAATGTCCACCAGGCAAACGCCTAATTCTTTTTCATCTTCGGTTAACACTGCGTTACTCGAAGCCAATTGTTCCAACACAAGGTCCGTTAACTCTAAACCACATTGATGGACACAACGCACGATGTTTTGCGCCGCACTGACGGAACCCGTCACCATATGCACCTTGGCTTCTAGGCGAACACCAGACATGCCGAGTGGCTCTTTAATGCCGGCCTGACTGTCGATGATAAACTCTTGAGGGATAATATGCAAAATGCGTTGATCTGTGGGAATGGGCACCGCTTTCGCAGCATCGATCACCCGCTCGATATCAGAAGGGGATACTTCATTATCCCGAATGGCGACAACGCCATTGGAATTAAAACTTTGAATATGGTTACCCGCAATGCCCGTATACACTGAAGTGACTTTACAATCCGCCATATGTTCGGCTTCTTCAATGGCGGCTTTAATCGCCTGCACGGTTGACTCAATATTAACGATAACGCCTTTCTTTAAACCACGCGAAGGCTGTACGCCAACGCCGACGACGTTGACTTTTTCATCGTCAACTTCTGCCACGATGGCGACTACTTTTGACGTTCCAATATCCAGTGCTGTTACTAGATTTTTATCCGGTGTCCTTGACATGAATTGCTAAACTCCCAGCTCAATTTACGGTGCCACAATACCCGCGGCTGGCCACAATCTAACACAAAATAATCGCGACCACCAGTACTTATAGGGAGTATAGCTGAAAAAAAAATTGATAAAAGTAGAATCGCGCTATTTTTTAACGTTTATTGGCTTTGGCTTTGCTTTCCAACTTACTGCAAAGCCGTTTTTGTATTGCATATCAATAAAATCAGGGATTTGTTTGGTATTCGATGCCAGCAGCTGCGGCCAGGCGTGAATCAGGCGATTCAGACGCTCGGGGATATTAATTAACCCCAGGGTAATGGTGACACCATCCTGCGTTATTAACCGAAACCCCGTGCCGTGTTGATAACTTATTTCTTTAACCACAAGCGGAGCATATTGCAACAGTGGCATAAGTTTTTGGTACGTGTCGCTCATCAAGACGGAATCTTCTGCAGCACCGGTGAATAAGGGCAAATTATTGCCAAGGCCCGGGCTCACGGGGGTAAACAACATCCCCTCATCTGTCAGTAAACGCCCATCGGGCCAACGACCTATGGTTTTTTGCTCAACCAACGTCACCACCACAGTGTCTGGCCACACGCGCCGAATGGTAGAATCCTTAACGCCCGGCAAATTATCCAACGCCAACTGCGCCTTAACCACCGCCACATGAAAAAAGCCATTATTCACGAACGGCGTCACTGTTTGTGCAATGGCTGGTTTGGTGACAAATTGATAATCTCCCTGCACTTGTACCGTTTTAATCGGAAACATACCAGGGCGCGACAGATAATGTGCTAACGCTGCAATCGCCACTACGATCAAAACCAAAACCAGCGTACCAATGGCGCCCTTTAAAACTCGCATAGATTCCTTTTTAGGCTTGTGGCGCATCTGCGCCCAAGTGACGCAAGCGCTTACCTTGTATTAGGTTTTGCTCAATTTTCTCCAGCGATACGCCTTTAGTTTCTGGTACAAAATACGCAAAGAACCACAACGTAATTGCGCCAATACCCGAGAACATCCAGAATGAACCTGCCGGGCCAAGCTTATGCAACACACCCAAGAAAAAGAAACCAATGATGGCATTACAAATCCAGTTGGACGCGGTTGAGAAAGTAACACCAATATCGCGACCTTGCAGCGGAAAGATTTCAGAACAGAGAATCCAGATCACCGGACCTAAGCTAATGGCAAACCCAAAAATAAAGGTCATGATGCACACCACAGCCAATACCTGCATGACATGCAGTTGCATACCAACATGAAACGCTAAGCCCAACAAAATTAAGCTGATAATAATAACGGTTGAGCCAAAGAACAATACGGGGCGACGGCCCAGCTTATCAACTATGGCAATGGCAATAATGGTGGTCAGACAATTCACCAAACCAATGATCATGGTCCACCAGATCTGTTGTTCTGGTGTCGCAAAACCGGCCATGCTAAAAATGGTAGGCGCATAATACAAAATAGCATTCATTCCAGAGAATTGCTGCATCAGCTGCAACATCACCCCCAAAAACAACAATTTTTTAAAGCCCTTGATGCTAAAAGCCCCCAATGCACCACGAGCATGTTTGACACTTTCGGCGATTTCGTCGGTCTCAGGGATCACTTCATCATCATGGCGCACGCGACGCAGCACCGACATGGTTTCTTCGCGCTCACCACGCAACATTAACCACCGCGGACTCTTGGGCAGCGCCAATACTGAGAGAAACATAATAAAAGCTGGCACAAAAGTGATGCCCAACATCCAGCGCCAGCTGCCAGACGGCGTAAACGCCATATCACTCACAAACGCTGCAAAAATACCGACCGTAATCATAAATTGATACAGCGCAATCAACGCGCCGCGAATTTTCTTAGGCGCCACTTCAGATAAATATAAAGGAGCGGTAAACGAGGCTAAACCCAATGCAATGCCTAAAAAGATGCGTACGGCAATCAACATGTCTGCTGAAGTGGCGAACGCCGAGAGCAAAGCGCCAATACAAAAAATAATCGAGCTGATTAAAATCGCCAGGTGTCGGCCATAGCGGCGCGAAATAAAGCCGCTGATTAAGGTACCCACTACCGCACCAATTAATACCGAGCTGACAATTAACCCCTGTTGTTGGTCATCGAGGTGAAAATCGCCTTTTAAAAACGGCAACGCTCCCGTTATAGCGCCTACATCCACACCAAATAGCAAACCTGCCAATGCTGCAGCAATGGCCACCAGGTAGACAAAGCGCTTCGGTTTATAATTGAGCAACATATAACATCCTTATGTTTGTTAGGTCGGCGCAAAATCTACCATGGAAGCTCAGGAAAAACAATGCTACCATTGATTTAATACTTTATTAGGAATCTCTTATGATCAATATTGACCCGATCGAAATCGAAAAATTTTCAGAACTGGCCTCGCGCTGGTGGGACAAACAAGGTGAATGCAAGCCACTACACGAAATTAACCCGTTGCGCATGCAATTTATTCAACAACACACGATACTCTCTGGCAAACAAGTCTTGGATGTTGGCTGTGGCGGCGGGATTTTAAGCGAAGCGCTGGCTAAAGAGGGCGCGATTGTAACCGCGATTGACCTAGCGCAAGCTTCCCTGGAAGTCGCAAAATTACATTTACTCGAATCCAGCTTATCCATCGACTATCAACGAATCAGCGTTGAGGCGCTGGCAGAAAAACACCCTCACCATTTTGACACCATCGTCTGCATGGAAATGTTGGAACATGTACCCGATCCCACCAGCGTGATTCGCGCCTGTGCAACCCTACTCAAACCCAATGGCCATTTTTTTGTGTCGACGCTTAACCGCAATATAAAATCCTTTGTGCAAGCCATCGTTGGCGCTGAATATGTACTTGGTTTATTACCGAAAGGCACGCATACCTATGGACGCTTTATCAAACCCAGCGAATTGATCAGTTGGGCAAGAAAAAATGGCTTTTATTGCCATGACAAAACGGGCTTAACCTATCATCCCATACGCCACCAGTATTCATTAACGCCAAGTATCGACGTTAATTATATGTTGTATTTTACCAAAGAAGATCTGGCATGATTGCTGCTGGCTCTGATTGGTCCTACGCGCTGGCACGCACCGCACCAGACAAAAAAAACGCTATCTTTGCGCTATATAATTATGCACAAACGCTGAACCATACCGCCGAACGCTATCACGAACCCAGCATGGCAGAAATTAAACTGCATTGGTGGCAAGAGGAAATCGAGCGGTTATTTCAGCAGCACGCGCAACATCCCCTTGCTCAAACTTTGCAAACCGCTGCGCAACAGTGGCCACTGAATAAAGTAGCGCTATTGGCCATAATTGAAGCGGCACTGTTGAGCTTAAAAACTCAGCGTTTTGAAACCCAATCCGAATTGGCGCAACACTATCAACACACGGGCGGCATTATTCATAGCCTAATGGCAACGGTATTAAACGACGGCATCATTGACCAACATACTGAAAAATATGCGCACACGTTGGGTATTGCACTGGAGACCATTCGACATATTATCGATACGCCTTTTCACCTGGCTCGCCAACATTTATATTTTCCCGCAGAAAGCCTAGAACAACAGAATGTCGATTTACCCGCCCTTTTTAACAAACCACAAGGCAACACACAACTGACGGCTTTATTAAAAGAACAAGCAAATTGGGCGCGCCAACAATACCAACAAGCATTGGAGCAGTTACCCAGCAATCAATTAGCAACTCAACGCCCCATCAGACTCTACGCTGCACTGTGCTTTACACAGCTCGACAAAATCGAACAGGATGATTTCGCGGTATGCGAGCATCGCATTGAATTATCACCCTTGAAAAAATGGTGGCGGAGCATCCGATTTCATTAACTCGCTGTGGCCAACAAGCCCTGCACCACTCCTGCCAATTGATCTGCACACTCTTGAGCCAACTGCTGTGACTGCGCTTCTACCATCACACGAATCAATGGTTCGGTACCTGAAGCACGCAATAGTACACGGCCGCGATCACCCAACTCTGATTCTACTTCAATTTCAGTCTGGTGAATCACATCCCAGTCTTTTGCTTGCAGGTTGCGCGTCAATTTGACGTTGATCAGCACTTGCGGGAACTTTTCCATCCCCGATAATAAATCGCGCAATGAAAGATTTTGTTCATACATGATGCGCAACACTTGTAACGCCGCAACAATACCATCCCCTGTAGTGGTGGAGTTAAGCCAAATGATATGACCCGAGGATTCACCACCAATGTACCACCCTTTTTCTTGAAGCATTTCCATCACATGGCGGTCACCAACTTTGGCGCGCTCAAATGGCACTCCAGAACGCTGTAGCGCTAACTCCAAGCCCATATTACTCATTTGCGTACCGACCACTCCACCGGTACCCAGCTTGCCTTGCTGTAGGGATTCATTGGCCAATACATAAAGAATTTCATCCCCATCAACAACTTGCCCCAAATGGTCCACCATAATCACCCGATCACCATCACCATCAAAGGCAATGCCAACATCAGCATTATGCTCCAACACCGCTTTTTGAAGGGCTTCTGGCGCAGTAGACCCACAATGATCATTGATGTTTAAACCATTAGGATAATTGCCAATGGTAATCACTTCTGCGGATAACTCTTGAAAAACATGCGGCGCAATATGGTAAGTAGCGCCGTTGGCACAATCGACCACGATTTTCATGCCATGCAAGGAGAAAAAATGCGGCACAGAGGATTTACAAAATTCAATATACCGCCCTGGCGCATCTTTGATACGAATCGCTTTCCCAAGTTTTTCTGGCTCAACCATTTGCATGTCTTGCTCAAGATAATGCTCAATGGCCATCTCTACTTCATCCGACAATTTTTTACCTTCGGCACAGAAAAATTTTATGCCATTATCATAGTGAGGATTATGTGAGGCGCTAATGACCACACCAGCTTGTGCACGAATCGCGCGCGTCAAATAGGCAACTCCTGGTGTGGACATGGGGCCCAATAAATACACATCGACACCTGCAGCACTAAAGCCAGCCTCTAATGCCGATTCGAGAAAATATCCCGAGCGGCGCGTGTCTTTACCAATCACCACCCGCGCATCCGGCATTTTTTGACTAAACACTTTACCCGCGGCCCAGCCTAATTTCACCACAAAATCGGGCGTCATCGGATATTTGCCGACGCGACAACGAATACCATCAGTTCCAAAAAATCGCTTAGTCATATCCCTTTCCTGTATAATTTCCGTTATACTCTTATCATAACGTGAGTCTTTCAAAAGTGAAACCCATTATGGCCAAAATTGTTTTGCAACTGACGGACATTCATCTGTTCGCAAACCCTGCAGAAATCATTCGACATTGCAATACCGACGATACGTTGTCTGCCGTGTTAAGCCAAGCCAAAAAAGACCATTTTTTCAAATCGTTAGATGCCATCATTCTCACCGGAGATCTGGCACAACAAGGTGAACTAGAAGCTTACCAGCGTCTGGCCAACCATATTACCCCATTGAAATGCCCGACTTTATGGACACCCGGCAATCATGACAACTTGTTATCAATGAAGCTCGGATTTCACGGCAACCTCCCCGAACAACACCATTTAATACTCGGCTGTTGGCAGATTATTTTACTCAACTCTTTGTGGCCAGAACATGTAGCGGGGCAGTTAAGCGATATTGAGCTGGTTAAACTACAACTTTTATTAGATCAAAACGCCCACTTAAACACCCTGATTGGCTTGCATCACCCGTATGCTGATCCTTACGACACCAGCAACAATGCCAACTTACTAGACCAGCCAGAGCGTTTTCTCACTGTGTTGAAAACTCACGCCCATATCAGTGCCATTGTGGCGGGTCATATTCACCAAGACACGGACACCTTCATTAAAGGTTATCGCCAAATCACCACACCATCAACCTGTTTTCAGTTTAGGGAAGAACAAGGTAAAATCATCGTCGACCCGGCAATCCCACCAGGATATCGCTGGTTGATTTTGCACGATGATGGCACACTAGAAACCGAAGCGAGATACTTATCATGATAATCATTTTTATCAGTGCCCTTTTTGGATTACTGATCGGCAGCTTTCTCAACGTAGTGATTTATCGTTTGCCCAAAATACTGGAAGCGGAATGGCAAAACGATACCAACTCGACACTGACGCTCAGTCGCCCACGCTCACATTGCCCGGCCTGTCAAAAGCCAGTGCTGTGGTGGCAGAATATTCCCGTACTCAGCTACTTATGTTTAAAGGGGAAATGTGGGCATTGTCATGTCAAAATTTCCCTCCGCTACCCCTTAATTGAACTCTTAACGGCGATAATATCGGGATATCTGGCCTGGCATTTTGGTTATGGTTGGCCCCTGCTGGGAAGCCTTTTATTTACCTGGATTATGGTGGCTTGTTTTTTTATTGATGTTGACCACCAGCTATTACCTGACAACTTGACCTTACCCCTATTGTGGCTAGGCTTATTGTTCAATCTTAATCACACGTTCGCCTCGCTTAATGACGCCGTGATTGGTGCTATCGCCGGTTATTTGTTTTTCTGGATTATTTACTGGATCTTTAAACTGCTCACCAAAAAAGAAGGCCTCGGGTATGGTGATTTCAAATTACTCGCTGCCATCGGTGCCTGGACTGGCTGGCAATATTTGCTGGTGGTGATTTTACTTAGCGCCGTATTGACTTTAACCGTGGCGATTGCGTTACGCTTTATCAATAACCGTAACCTAGAAAAAGCCATGGCGTATGGTCCTGCTTTAGTAATTGCGGGGTGGATTACTTTGCTGTGGGGACATCCTATTGTGAATACGTATTTGCAGTGGGCGCTGCACAGATGAGCATGCCCATCATCGGCTTAACCGGCGGCATCGCCAGCGGCAAATCCACCGTAGCACAGCTGTTTGCAGAGTTGGGGGCTGGTATCATTGACGCCGATCAAATAGCACGTGATGTTGTTGCACTCGGTACACCTGCCCTTGCACAAATAATCCAACATTTTAGCCAGGATGTGTTAAGTGCTGATGGCACACTCAATCGCCAAATCTTACGTCAACATATTTTTGAACACCCCACCCAACGCCTCTGGCTCGAAGGCTTGCTACATCCGCTGATCCGCAAGCAAATGACTCAACAAGCCAAACGGCTAAAAACCCCTTACGGCATTATGATAATCCCCTTATTAAAAAACCATGAAGATTATCCGATATTAAAGCGCGTTATCGTGGTTGATACGCCAGAAACCCTGCAATTAGAACGTCTACAGCAACGCGACCACAGCAGCTTGACTCAAGCTCAGGCAATGTTGGCAGCACAACTCAGCCGCACTGAACGCCTAAAACTAGCCGATGATGTGATTAAAAATAACGGCGATATTACTGTGCTTAAAACACAGGTGAACATACTGCATCAACGGTATCTAAAACTCTAACCATCCGGCGGAAATGATGATCAAACCCTGGTTCGCCCTCCCCTCGATTTCACCTGTCAATCAGATCGCCATTATCGGCGGTGGCATCGCTGGCTGCGCGACTGCCTGGCGCTTGAGTCAAGCTGGATATCGCGTCACGGTATTTGAAAAAAATCCAGCGATTGCGCAAGCCGCATCGGGCAATCCCATTGGCTTGATCGAGCCCTATCTCACCGCCAACCACAATCTGGTCGATCAATTTCACAGCGCTGGTTTTTTGTTAACGCGCCAGGTGCTTCAACAGTTATCACAACAAGGCGTACAAATTTGGCACCAGTTGGATGGCATTGCTCATATCGCCCATACACCAGAGCGGCGCAGCCGTTTTCAGAATTTATTGGATAAACGCCAGTTGCCGGAAACTTTTGCTCAATGGTTGGAAGCAAATGAAGTGAGCGAGCAAATTAGCATTACATGTGAGTATCCGGCACTATGGTTACCGACCGCAGGGATGATTGACCCTGCAGCTTTTTGTCGCGCATTACTGGGCAATATTGAAGTGCAATGCAATACTTCCATTATTGCAATGAACCAAAATAAAAATATTTGGACATTGCAGGATCAAAACCAAAAAAGTTACACCGCCAGTCATGTCATCATTGCCAACGCCAACGGCGCCAGGCAATTAAGTCAGTCGCAACATTACCCAATCAAACCCTCGCCAGGGCAGCTCAGTTTACTTTCACCAACCACTGCAAGTAAATCATTACGCCACGCCGTGTGTTACGAAGGCTATATGACACCAGCCATTAATGGTCAACATATTGTTGGTGCCAGTTATCGGCATGATCCCGATGATCTAGATATTTCAGATGCCGATCATCTGAGCCAACTGGATTATTTACGCAAAGCGCTCCCTGAAGTAGCAAATTCATTTGACACCACCCGCAAAGCGGCTCGTGTCGCGGTGCGCGGGTTGACCCCCGATCATTTGCCTTTGGTAGGGCCAATCAGCGATCGGCAATATGTTGATGAGGCTTATGCCAAATTACGCACTGGTGCCCCGTTAAAACGCGCCGCCTATCCAAATGCCGAATATTCACCCAATTTGTATCTTAATGCAGGCTTTGGCTCCCGCGGATTATCCAGCGCCCTGCTCGCCGCGGAAATTCTATACAGCTTAATTTCCGGTAGTGCATTGCCCGTGAGTGGAGCACTTTATCAAGCACTACACCCCTCGCGATTTTGGATTCGACAACTGATGCGCCGTGAATAATAAATTTTTGCTGGAAAAAATGTACTTACACATGACGTTAATATATAATACATTTTACTTAATTTAAGATATATATGTTTATGTCAGGCATGCCCTTAATAAAAAGAAAAAAGTCTCTCCTTACAAAGGTCAAATTACAAAACATACAATTAGCTTTATGTATAACTGATGACCTGCTAATAAAATCAGCTACGCTTATCTGCCAACTGAATGAAAAAAGCTTTAATTTGGTATCAAAATATCTATCCCCTTGTCGCGAAGAAATTGATCACATACCATCCATAATATTTGAGGCGAGATGGGAAGCTGATAGCCCCGTTGATCACGTCCTCTTGGATCTAGCAATGGCTAAAATAGCCAATCCTTCAAAATTTAAAAAAATTACAACTAAACTACAACAAACCTATGAAAAACTTCATACATCCCCACCAGCAGGCTCTCCTCGCGGAACAACAGCAGCAATTTTTGCTAGCACGGATCATGCTGCTACAAAACCATCAGATACGCCTTCGCCCTAACCATCGCACAGCAACAACACTTGGGATATAATGGCTCTCTTAATTACCGAGAATTCTCATGACGCCCATTCGCACCATCTTCAAAAACACCTGGCAACTTGCGCTGGCGATGAGTTTGTCGCGCTTGTTGAATACCATCACCAGTTTTGTGGGCATTTTGATGATTGGGCATCTGGGTACCACATCGCTGGCGGCGAGTGCGTTGATGACTTCAACACAATTGACGTTGGTTATTGTTGCCATGTCGTTGTTATTTGCCGTGGGTGTCATGACCAGTCGCAGTTTTGGGGCACAAAAATTTCAGCAGATCGGCGCTATTTTTCAACAAGGCTTATTGATTGCCACGCTGGTGTCTATTCCGGTGATGCTGATCATGGCAGAGATACAACCGATACTGGAGTTTTTTGGCCAGAATATTGCACTCACTGCAATTGATCAAAGTTATTTTGATATTTATCTGTGGCTGATGCCACCGATGATGTGGGCGGTGTGTATGCAACAATCGCTGTTGGCGGTGAAGAAACAGCAATTTGTGTTGATCATGAGTGTTTTTGGCCTGATGGTTTCAATCGGATGTGGCTACTGGTTTATTTACGGAGGCTGGGGCGTTCCTGCCATGGGTATTCCTGGCCTGGGGCTGGCGTATGCGATACAAGTCTGGCTGTCGTTTTTGATTTATGCCGCGTATTGTTCATTTAACGCCAGCTTGAAAGTATATGGCTTTTTCCGTTGGCGCTTGGGCAGCCATTGGCATTTATTGAAGCAGCTGCTGAGCATCGGCTGGCCGATTTGCCTGCAGACCGGCAGTGATCTGGTGTCATTTTCCGCAGTGATGTTAATGGTCGGTTGGCTCGGCACTACCGCTCTGGCGGCACAACAGATCTCAACGCAGTTTTTTATTTTATTGGTGGTGCCGATTTTTGCGGTGGCACAAGCCAGCGGTATCTTGATTGGCCGTGCCCGCGGTGCCAAAGACCTGCTTGATGTAAAACGTTACGGCAATATGTCGCTGCTGATTGGCGTAGGGTTTTGCGTCATCATCATGGCCTTATTTGTGTTCTTGCCACATCAATTGGTCAATTTGTACGAAGGCGCTAACAGCAACGCCAACTCAACGTTAGAACACTTGGCAGTAACCGTGTTGATGCTCACTGGGATACGCTTGATTTTCGATGCTTCTGCAGAAATTTATGCCGGCAGTTTGCGCGGCTTATACGACACCAAATTCCCGATGCTGGCACTGACCTCCATCACCTGGATTATCGGCATGCCCTTGGCGTATGTATTTGGATTTACCTTCAACTGGGGTTTGGTTGGCTTAACCTCTGCCGGCATTATCGTGATGCTGCTCAACACCAGCGTGTTGCACTTGCGGTGGCGTTATCAGTGCCGGAAGTTGGCAGCCAATGCTATAACGGCCGCCGCACCAACGTAACATAAACAATCAGCGCCAAAATACCCAGTAATACGTAGCTCCACGCCAACACGCTGCTGCTGTTGAATGCCAATACAGCCACCACGGCACTGCTGATAAACGCAATCAGCATTTGAAAACCACCATACAATGCACCCGCAGCACCGCGTTTGTCGTGAAATGATGACAACGCCCGCGACACCGCATTGGGTGCAATCAACGCCTGGCCAACCATTACCAAAAATACCGACACCATCAGCAACGTTAACGAAACGGTGCTGATTAACACAGCTGTTAACAACAATAATCCTGCCACTAAAAACAAACAAGAACCTAATAATATCGCACGCAGGCTGCCCAAGCGTTTATTGGCCAAAGGCGTTAACATCCGCCCCACTAACGCGCCCAAACCCGTAACTGCCGATACCCAGCCATAAATCACTGGCGACAGATGAAATTCGCCTTGCAGCATCACTGAGCTTAATGTGATATACGCCATGGTCGCGGCAATCGCAATGCCATTAATCAAGATGCAACCGACGAACACCGGATGTTGCAGCAGTGCTTTATAATTATAATATAAACCATGCAGCGTAAACGCATGTGGGTTTTTATGATGATTGCTCTCCGGGCACCACACCCAGTATAGCCATAACGCCAGCAACAGCACCACACCGAGTACCGCAAAATTAGCACGCCAGCCAAAATATTGCTGAATATAGCCGCCAATCGCGGGGGCAAATAAGGGCGACAGCGTGGCAAACATGCCCATATACGCCGCCATGCTGGCCAGGCGCAAACCGTGAAACAGATCAGCAATCACAATGCGTCCCAGGCCAAAACAAACGCCACAACCAAGACCTTGTAGTAATCGCAACGCTAAAAAAGTATTGATATCCCGCACCACCAACATCGCGATACTGCCGATAATCGCGAGCATCAACCCACCCGCAATCACGGGCTTGCGGCCAAATTGATCGGACAACGGACCATAAACCAACAAACTAAGGCCCATTCCCAGTAAAAACAACGATACCGATAATTCAATATGTGCTTTATCGGTGTGCATGTAAATCATAATATGCGGCATTGATGCCAGATGTAAATCGGTACCCAAAGACCCGCAAATCACCAGCGCCATCAAGGCAAAAGTCGCTTTCCATTCCATTGCCGTCAATTTTGGCGAGTGCGCTTGATCTTTCATTGGTTAAACAGTCCATCGGTTTTATCTTTTAGTACTTTATTAGCCAACAGCGTGGGAAGCATCATCAAAGCGTCTTCCATCGGTAACACCTTCACCTGTCCATGATATTGTTTTTCCTGGCCGCCATAAATTAAATATGCAGTAGCCTCCGGATAATCCTCCAAAAATGCTTTCAACCCTTGAAAATCGTTGGAAGCCAGCTTAGTTTTACGCTTAATTTCAAATGCCAAAAATCCAGCAGAGCCATACAAAATAAAATCAACTTCTAATCCATGATGGGTTCGCCAATAATAAAGACTGTACTGCAATTGAAAATAATCATTCATTGCCCGTAAGTGTTGTAAAAATAGGGTTTCCAACGCCATACCTTCAATTTCTTCTGTTGAATCCATTGGCCCCTGCGGACGTAAAGATCGATAAACACCAACATCAAAAAAGTAAAATTTCGCATGTAGTGTCACCCGCCGCTTAGCACGACGGGTAAAGGGCATCAGTTGGTATCCCATCAGTAATTCTGTCAGAATATCAAAATACCCAGACACCGTTTTTTGGTTAACCCCACACTCTCGAGCAACGGCAGACATATTCAACACAGACCCCTGTGAAAAACTGGCACTTTCTAAAAATCTGGCAAAAGCAGACAGCTGACGCGTTAAGCCTTCCTGCGCCACCTCTTCATGCAAATAGGTAGCCACATAACTCGTTAAATAATGTTGCGGATCTTGCTCAAGATATACGGATGGCAATCCACCAAACTGTAGATAATGACCTAAATTAAAGGCAGCCCCCAACTCCTGCGCCAATAACGGGTGAAAATAATAAGTAAGCGCGCGTCCTGCCAGTAAATTAACCCCTTTTTGATATAATTTACGCACACTCGAACCCGATAAGATAAAACAATAACCCTGGCTTTCAATCAGGCGGTGCACTTCATTAAGTAAATCAGGTACTTTTTGAATTTCATCAATAACAATCCATCCTTTAAAATCAGGCGCAATATACTCAGCAAGGCGCTGTGGATTGGCTAGAAATAAGATACGCCACTTTGCCTCTAATAAATCAAAATACAAGGCATCAGGCACCGCCTGTTTCAACCAACTGGTTTTACCGGTACCACGTGGGCCGAATAAAAAAAAGCTTTTACGCGCCATCAATGGTTTTTTTAGGATTCTGTTAAACATATTTTTGGGACACTTTGGAGTTTATTATTCTAAATATACGGACATTTTAGAGTTAGCTATGCTGAAATGTCAAGACTGTTGATTAAAGAGCCCATCGGTTTTATCTTGTGCCTGTTTGGCAAAACCGCCCATCCACTGCGTAACTGATTGAAATTGATCAATAAATTCACATTTCTTACCCTGTTGCACCTGCGTTAACAGCTGCGCACTGCTGGTGACAAATTGTTGTAATAACGCCAGCCTTTTAGGATCAGAGGCAATAATATCGGCATACAACGCCGCATCTTGATAAAAAATCCGCCCGAGCATATTGAGCTGCAGTTGATACAAAGGACTACCGATTTGCAATAATTCTTGGATCGCCACGCCCTGATTTTTTAAGAACACGCCGGTGCAATAAGTAATAAAATGCTGTAGACCTTGAATCAAATCCATCGCGCGATCGTGTTGCTCGGCGCTCATGCCCTGTACCGTAAAACGTAATTCACGCAAGTCTTGCAACAGCCATTGATAATGCTCTGACTGGCGACCCTCACAATAGATCATCAGATTGTTATCGGGCTTATCAATGGTGGGGCCAAACATCGGATGTAACCCCAAAACAGGACCTGAATGCGCCGATAACATGGCTGCCATCGGCGTTACTTTAGTGCTGGTCAAATCCGCCAGTACTGCGGTTGGTTTCAAATAGTGCGCGGCCTGTTGGATGATTTTTTCAGTCACAGCAATCGGCACACAAACGATGACCAAATCCGCCTCTGGCAAAATATCTTGCGCGTTGGACCAGTCGCTTTCACCAAAAGGTGTGACGCGATGTCCACATTGGATTAATAGGCGTGTAAACAGTTGGCCCATTTGACCATGGCCGCCGATGATAATGATATAATGTGCTTGTTGCATAAAGACTCGCTGTTGCTTATTTTAAGTATATCTACAAGCTGCTATAATCTCAACGCTCATCCCCTTATTGGTTAAACCATGTCAAAACTTACCCTCGATAAATATTTACTGCTGACCGTGACCGCACTGTTTTTATTTGGCATGGTGATGGTAGCTTCTGCATCGATTGCCCTCTCAGAAAAGCAGGCCAATGTCTGGTATTATTTTTTCAGCAAACAGGCCATTTTTGGCGTGTTCAGCATTATTCTCGCGACGTGGGTGTTGTTTATTCCCACCAAAAAATGGAAAGACATTGGCCCGACGTGGCTGGTGATTGGCATCATCTTATTGATTCTAGTACTCATTCCGGGAATCGGACATGTTGTCAATGGCAGCCGCCGCTGGATGAAGTTTGGTCCCATTGCCATTCAAGTCTCTGAGGTGGTAAAGCTTTGTGGGGTGTTGTATATGGCGCAATACCTCACCAACCATGGCACAATTTGTCGAGAAACGTTTGTCGGCATGATCAAACCCTTGGGGATGTTATGCTTTATGGGTCTTTTGCTCCTAATGGAACCAGACTTTGGCGCCACCGTTGTCATGTTTACCGCCGCGCTGGGCATGATGTTTATGGCGGGCGTAAGAATGCGCTGGTTCCTGATTTTAATCGCTCTCGCCGTGTTTGCGGTATGTTGCCTGGTGATACTGTCCCCCTATCGCATGGCGCGACTCACTGGCTTTCTACACCCTTGGGTCAATCAATATGGATCTGGCTATCAATTAACGCAATCGCTTATTGCTTTTGGTCGCGGTGGTTTTTTAGGGTTAGGGCTGGGTAACAGCTTGCAAAAACTGTTTTACTTGCCAGAAGCACATACCGATTTTATCCTGGCAATTATTGCCGAAGAACTGGGATTAATCGGGGTATTGATTTTACTGAGCTTGTTTGGTGTATTAATCTGGCGAGGATTGATGATTGGCAAAGCCGCGCATAGCCTTGAGCAACTATTTGACGCTTATCTGGCCTACGGGTTAAGCTTCTGGCTATGCATGCAGGTAGTAGTGAATATGGGCGTTAACATCGGTCTACTACCAACCAAAGGGCTAACCCTACCATTCATCAGCTACGGCGGTAGTAGCTTGATGGTCGACTTTATCGTCATCGGACTGCTGTTACGTATTGATTATCAAAACAAAAAACAATACGCGGAGTCACGGGTAGGGGCTCTGCTCGCATAAATTATTTACTCTGCATAAGATTAATCAACAATTCACGCAGCCATTTATGGCCAAGGTCTTGCTCTTGCCGCTCATGCCAAAAAATATAAAAATTAGCCTTTTCCACTTCAAACGGCAAGGGCTTAACGACCAGTGAACGCTTATCAACTTCTGAAAGCTTATTATCAGGAGCAATAGACAATAAACTATCCGAACTTGCAATAATGTGAAGCATCGAGCGCATAGAATACATACCATAACGTATTCTGCGCGAAACGCCCAATTTTGCCAAAATATCCTCTACAAACAAAGGAGGAAGGAAATTTTTTGAGACAAATCCAATGTGGTCATACTGCAAAAACTCTGTCAACGTAATGTTTTTCTTCTTTGCTAATGGGTGATGAAGACTCATGATACAACCCGGATAAAAAGAGAGCACCAATTGCTGTTTTACACGCGGTTCAAGTGCAGAGGTTCGACCCAGTGCAATTTCATAATCTCCCGCGTTAAAGGGTGTTTCTGAACCAAAATAAATTCCTGAAACAAAATTGATCCTGACCTTTGGCGCATAGGTTTCTAAGTAAACTGATAATCGAGGGAATAATTCTCCGACGAATTGATCATTCATGCCAACGGTAAAAGTTCGCGTGGATATCGCTGGATAAAAGTTCTGCGTGGATTGCACGAGATTTTCTACATCTTGTAAAACATTGCGCAATGACGGTCTTAACTGCTTTGCCAACGCCGTGGGCTTCATTCTTTGCCCATCACGCACCATTAGAGGGTCATTGAACACTCGACGCAATTGATTAAGATTATTACTCATCGCTGACTGGGTTAACCCTAACTGTTTAGCCGCCAACGAAACGCTATCATGTGCCAATACGGCATCTAATGCCACCAACAAATTTAAATTTAACTGATAAAGATCCATATCACCCTCTCTCTTTTAATACTCATTTAAAAAAACAGTTTCCACGCCGCTGCGCCTAAAGATGCGCCAAGCAATGGCCCTATAATAGGCACCCACGCATATGCCCAGTCCGAAGAGCCTTTACCTGCAATAGGCAAAATCGCATGCGCAATACGCGGACCTAAATCGCGCGCCGGGTTAATGGCATAACCGGTGGGGCCTCCCAACGACAACCCCAAGCCCCATACCAATACGCCGACCAAATAAGGCCCCATTCCAATGGCCAGATGGCCATCGGTGGCATGACCAAAAATCGCACCTACGCCAAACACCAGAAAAAACGCACCGATCACTTCGGTCAGTACGTTGCTGGGGTAATGGCGAATCGCCGGAATTGTTGAAAACACTGCCAACTTTGATGCCGCTGATTCTGTTGGTTTCCAATGTTGTAAATACGCCAACCAAACAATAACACCACCCACACAACCACCGGCAATTTGTACCAGTGATACCACAACCCAATATTCGAAGGTATACATACCCAACCAATACTTAGCCAAGCTTACCGCAGGATTCAAATCTGCGTTGGGTGAACCAGCGGATTGCGCTACAAATACCCCCAACATCACCGCAATAAACCACGCCGTACAAATGGCCAGCCAGCCTGCGTGTTCGGCTTTGGAATGCTTCAACAATACGCTTGCTACATTGCCACCGCCAAATACAATTAGCGTTAACGTCCCTAAAAATTCGCCAATCAATGGATGCCACATAGGATTAAGCCCCCCATTCCTTCAATACTTCAATGATTTTTTGCGCTTGATCAATGCTGGAAATAGTGAATTTTGATTTCAGCATGTACTTATCCGCTTTTTTTTGATAACGACGGATGGTAAATTTTTCTGGACCATACACTTGCGTGGTGGCATTCCAATCCTGGTATTTGAACATAATCGTGGTCCAAGCACCCTTGGTCAATACCTTTTTATCCAGTTCTTTTACGGTTTCTACGCCGTTTTCAGAATAAGCAACGGTTAAGTCATCAATAGCGGACATCTTTATTTTTCCTTAGTATCATGATTTGCATGCTAGTATATCCCAAAATCGCCGCAAGAAAAGAGCCGCATAAAATTCCGAGCTTCGCTTGCACCAATAACGCTTGTTGATTAGGGAAGGCAAGTTCCGAAATAAAAATTGACATGGTAAAGCCAATCCCAGCGATTAAACTTACGGGGAAATAATGGCGCAAATGAATGCCCGGAGAGAGCTTAACCCAATTGCATTTGACCATTAATGCAGTGACGCCAAAAATACCGATGCATTTGCCCAACACCAACCCTACTACTACACCAACGGTCACAGAACTCAATAAAGATTTGGTAAAATCAGCGCCTTCAAAAGTCACCCCCGCATTAAGCAATACAAACAACGGAATAATGATATAGGTTACGGGAACGTGCAGCCAATGCTCTAAGCGCTGCAACGGTGAATAATCTGACCCTTTTACGCTAACCGGGATGGCCAGTGCTAACAGCACGCCGGCAATGGTAGCATGAATGCCCGATTGCAGCATAAAATACCACAACACCGCACCCAATACCAAATAGCAAGACAAGCGTTTTACACGCAACACATTCAACAAGATTAATGCCACAAAACATAAACCGCTAAGTGCCAGATTGAGCCATGCCAGGTGTTGCCCATAAAAAATAGCGATAATCAAAATCGCACCCAAATCATCGATAATTGCCAATGCTGACAAAAAAATTAATAATGGCCGGGGCACTCGTTTGCCCATTAACGACAATACGCCTATAGCAAAAGCAATATCCGTTGCGCTGGGAATTGCCCAACCAGACAGGTGTTGTGGTTGATGGTAGTTGATCAGCAGATAAAACAATGCCGGAACCACCATTCCACCAACTGCTGCGCATACGGGTAACAACGCTTTATTAAGCACCCGCAACTCGCCCACCACTAATTCACGCTTGATCTCAAGCCCCACCAGCAAAAAGAAAATAGCCATCAAGCCATCATTAACCCAGCCTTGCAAAGATTCTTGCAGGTGAATGTTTAAAAAAGTAAATCCCAATTCAATTTCATTAATCACCACATAGCTTGCCGCAGCAGATGAGTTTACCCATGCCAACGCGACAATGCTGCAGACCAACAGCAGCAATCCACTGAAGGCTTGGCTTTTGATAAACCCGATCACCATTGCTTTCTTCATCGATCATACCATTGTGACAATGGCGGCAATTGTATCCTCCATACAGCAGAATAGCAAAAGCTAATACCTTAAAGTGCACACAATATCACCTTGACAAAAAAGCACTTTAGTATTACTCTTACTGGTAGGTGTAAGAATAGAGGAGCTTATTATGCATATTTCTACCAAAGGTCAAGTTACCATCCCACAAGCATTTCGTGAAGAACTCGGGCTTTTTCCAAATACTGAAGTAGAATTTAATTTGGACAAAGATCGCCTTTATATTGTTAAAACAGAGCAACCTTCCAAACGTGGAAAAGCATTGATTGCGGCGATGAGCGGCAAAGGCGATATTAAAATGACCACTGATGAAATTATGGCGTTGATGCGAGGGGATTAACCATGAATACGGTGTTGGTTGACAGCAATGTGTTGCTGGATGTTTTCACTCGCGATGCGGTTTGGTATACATGGTCTTCTACCTCCCTGGAACAGCTTTCCCAAGATTATCTAGTTGCCATCAACCCCATCATTTACGCCGAAATTTCGGGTCGGTTCAGTTCCATTGAGCTATTAGAATCTTCCCTGCCACAAGGGTATTTTACAAAACTTGATTTACCTTATGAAGCCGCTTTTCTTGCCGGCAAAGCCTTTCGTCAATATAAAAAACGCGGTGGACAAAAAACATCACCGCTTTCTGATTTCTTTATTGGCGCGCATGCGGCGATTAGCAAAATGCCGCTGATGACGCGAGATCCCTCACATTACAACGCTTATTTTCCAACGGTTGAATTAATCACGCCTTCCAAGCATTAGCACTATTTTCCAATACAAAACCGGCTAAAAATTTCACCCAGTAAATCATCTGGGGTAAATTCTCCGGTGATTTCAGATAGTGCTTGCTGTGCCTGGCGGAGATCTTCTGCCAGTAACTCACCAGCACGGTGTTGCTGCAATTGAATTGCCCCCTGCTCAACACATTGCTGCGCGCGTTGAATGGCATCTAAATGCCGGCGACGGGCGATAAATCCCCCTTCCAGGGTTACTTCAAAGCCAATGCTAGCTAACAGATGCTGGCGCAGCAAATCCATGCCCTGGCCATCTTTGGCTGATAGATATAAATAGGTTTCATTGCCCTGTTTTTCTTGTTTGGAGGGTAGATTTAACACGTCGATTTTATTGATAATTACGGTGATGGGAATCGTGTTAGGCAGCTCTTGTAATAATTCGGTTTTCAGTTGTGTTAATTGTGGCAATTGCTGACCATCGATCACCAATAAAATCCGATCAGCGTTTTGCATGGCGGCTTTGGCGCGACGCACCCCTTCTTGCTCAATAGGATCGTCACTGTCGCGCAGCCCTGCCGTATCAACAATATGCAGCGGAATGCCTTCGATTTGAATATGCTCGCGGATGATATCACGGGTGGTACCGGCAATCTCCGTCACAATGGCACTTTCTTTGCCTGCCAAGGCATTGAGCAAGCTGGATTTCCCGGCATTGGGGCGACCGGCAATCACCACGGTCATGCCTTCGCGCAACAAGCTACCTTGCTTGGCTTGTGCCAATACCTGTTGGATTTGTTGTTGGACACCTTCCAGCTGTTGAGCAACGTGGCCATCGGAAAGAAAATCGATTTCTTCTTCAGGAAAATCAATCGCCGCTTCGACGTACATACGCAACGCAATCAGTTGCTCCACCAATTGATGGATTTTTAATGAAAACTCACCGTTTAGTGATTTCAACGCCGAGCGAGCGGCTTGTACTGATGAGGCATCGATCAAATCGGCAATGGCTTCAGCTTGCGCCAAATCCAGCTTATCATTCAAAAACGCACGTTCGGAAAATTCACCGGGTTTGGCGACGCGTACGCCAGCAATCTGGGTAATCGTTTGCAGCAATAAATCCATGACTACTGGACCACCATGGCCTTGCAGTTCTAATACATCCTCGCCGGTAAAAGAATTAGGCGCAGGAAAGAAGAGGGCGATGCCTTCGTCAATGGCTTGATGTTGGGCGTCCAGGAAGGGCAGGTAGGTGGCATAACGCGGTTGGGGAATTTTGCCTAATAATGCCAGTGCTACTTCACACGCTCTGGCGCCGGAGACACGCACAATGCCAACACCACCACGCCCAGGCGGCGTGGCTTGTGCGGCAATGGTGTCGGTGTTCATATTATTGTTTGACAGGCATTTTATTACTGGTTTGCGCGTTGACTTTACGCATCACATACCACTGTTGTAACACGCTGACGACGTTGTTCACCAACCAGTACAACACCAAGCCAGCAGGGAAGCTCAAGAACATCGCGGTAAAGATCACCGGCAGGAACATCATCACTTTCGCTTGCATCGGATCTGGCGGCGCCGGGTTCAAGCGTTGTTGGATAAACATGCTCAAGCCCATCAATACCGGCAACACGAAATAGGGGTCACGTTGCGACAGATCATGAATCCAGAAAATAAACGGCGCCTGACGCAATTCTACACTTTCCATCAACATCCAGTATAACCCAATAAACACAGGGATTTGCACCAGCATCGGTAAACAACCACTGAGCGGATTCACTTTTTCATCACGGTACAATTCCATGGTGGCACGACCCATTTTTTGACGGTCATCACCAATGCGTTCTTTTAATGCTTTCAGTTTGGGTTGCAGTTGACGCATTCTGGCCATCGAGCGATAGCTTTTTGCCGACAGTGGATAGAAAATCATTTTGATCAAAATGGTGACCAAAATAATCGCCACACCCCAGTTTGGCAACACATCATGAATCCACGACATTACCGCAAAAATCGCAATCGAAATAAACCATAACCAGCCATAATCAATGGTTAAGTTCAAATCAGATGCGACGGGTTTTAACAAAGTTGAAATTGCAGGTCCCATGTACAACGTCGCACCGGTATCAGCTTGGCCATGTGCCGCAATGCTAATGGTTGGGTTAGAAACGCCTACGCCGTAAATATTGTCTTGATATTGCTGGCTGTAATATTGGTTCGTTTGTTGCTGATTAGGCACCCAGGCACTGATAAAATAGTGCTGTACCATGGCAATCCAACCGCCTTGAGCAGATTGATTGATGTTTTCTTCGGCCAGGTTCTCAAATTTAAATTTTTCATAATGGTTGCTTGGCGTTGACATCGCCGCACCGGTAAACGTGGTGTAAGATGACAGCAAGCTATGCTCTACTTCTACGGGTTTTCTCAACAATTGGCCATAGAAACGCCCTTGCCATGGTTGGTTGGCAAGATTGATAATGTGATAGTTGACGGCAATATCATATTTACCTTTGGTGAAAGTGTAAGTCTTAATAAGCTTCAGTCCATTGCTTTGCCAGGTTAAGCTCACCACCACTTGGTTTTGATTGTTTAAATCATAGCTGGTTTGTGCACTGGTGTAGGTCGGCATACTTTTGGGCAAGCCAGCACCAATCAAGCCACTTTGCGCAATATAGTAATTATCAGCGTTATCGGACAATAAAGTAAATGGAGTTTTGGATTTCAATGCTTCTGGGTATTGCAGCAATTGTGCTGAGACAATATTACCGCCTTGTAAATCAATGGTAGTCTTCAAAACATCCGTTGTTACGGTTACCAAAGAATTGCTTGTTGGCGCTACCCCAGTAGCAGGGGTGCTGGTTATCGTAGTAGCAGTAGAAGTTGTTGCAGTGTTGAGTGATAAATTCGGGGCATCACCGGTATTGGTCGCTTGCTGTGTTTGAATGGTTTGCGGTGTGGGAACATCATATTTTTGTTGCCACTTAACCCATAATGTACCGAACAACAATGCGACAACAACCAGTAACGCAATTCTTAGATATTTTTGAAAATCCATAATGGTCTCTTTATTAAATAATTTTTTCTTACTTCTTGTCAAACTCACGAGGTACCGGATCGTATCCACCCGGGTGCAACGGCTGGCATTTTAACAGACGTTTGGTCACAAGCCAAAGCGCAATTACAGGAGAATGCGTTTGAAAGCTCTCTTTGGCATATTCAGAACAGCTGGGATAAAATCGGCAACGGTTACCCAACAAAGGGCTTATGGCTTTTTGGTAGCACCAAATTACTGTTAAAAAGAAAGTTGAAATTATTTTTTTAAAGACTGCCAAAATTGTGCCAAACATGCGTGTAATTCCTCACGAGCAGCAGAATAAGCAGGGGGGTTGGCCATTACAATCACTTGCAATGCCCCGACTTCAGGATGATGTAAACGAAAATATTCACGGGATAAGCGTTTGCAAAGATTGCGTTTAACAGAACTTTTAACATTTTTTTTGCTAATCGCCAATCCTAACGTGGTAAGTTTTTCAGGATTTTGGGTATAGACAAACTGAAAACAACGAGCCCGATAGCGCTTGCCGGTTTTAAACACGACATCATAACCATCGGACGCTAATTTGTGGTGGGCAGAAAAGCTCAAACCACGCTTAAACGGTAAGCTGTTTTCTGCCTTTAGCACGGCGACGGTTAATGACTTTACGGCCATTCGCTGTTGCCATACGGGCACGGAAGCCGTGGGTTCTTTTGCGTTTTAAATTGCTGGGTTGGTAGGTACGGACGGTAGACATGGTTAAACCTTCACTTTCTTAACTTAAGGTCAGCGATTATAAAGTAAAAGATTTGCTCACGTCAATAGTCAATTTATTTTAGCAGGTGACTTCCTTATTAATTAAGTTATTTATATGAAATGTTAGTTACTGTTATTAAAGCAGCACTTTTCTGTGGATAGAATTCTGTAACGAAAGTGCACTCTTAGGTTGAGCCTAATGATAAGAGTGTGGTATGGTATGTACCTCCTGTGGATAACTTCAGTCAAAATGTGGAAAACTATTTATCCCCATTTTCATACCCTGCTTATCCACAGCGTTATACAGAAGTTTGTGAAGCGTAGTGGATTAAACGAAAATTATGGAACCCAACACCATGTGGCAGCAGTGTATGCAACAATTGCAGAACGAACTGTCCACTCAAGAATTTAACACCTGGATCCGGCCGTTACAAGCCGAATGCAGCGATGATTTATTAACATTATTTGCGCCAAACCGTTTTATTTCTGATTGGATCAAACAACGCTATTTACTCAGTATCCAAGAAGCGGCGAAACGACTAAATCCACAAGTGTTGGTAGTATTTCAAATTGGTAATCGGCCGGTAATAACTTTGGCACCAACGGCTGTTGAAAAATTAAAGCCGACTGAAACCATCAAAGAACCCCTTAAGCAATTTTTACATGTCAGTGGGTTGAACCCAAAATTTACTTTTGATAATTATGTAGAAGGTAAATCTAACCAATTGGCGAAAGCGGCTGCGGCTCAGGTTGCGGAAAATCCAGGTGGAGCATACAATCCGTTGTTTTTATATGGTGGCGTTGGACTGGGTAAAACCCACTTGATGCACGCGATTGGTAATGCCATTTGCCAACATCGTAAAAATGCCAAAGTGGTGTATTTGCATTCGGAGCGTTTTGTGGCTGATATGGTTAAAGCGATCCAAAATAATGCCATTAATGAATTTAAAAATTACTACCGTAATGTCGATGCGTTATTAATTGATGATATTCAATTTTTTGCAGGTAAAGACCGTTCTCAAGAAGAATTTTTCCATACTTTCAATGCGTTACTTGAAGGTAGTCAGCAAATTGTTATTACGTGTGACCGCTATCCAAAAGAAATTAATGGCTTAGAAGAGCGCTTAAAATCCCGTTTTGGTTGGGGTTTGACGGTGGCCATTGAGCCCCCGGAATTAGAAACTCGTGTTGCCATTTTGATTAATAAAGCGCAGGAAACGGGCGTGCCACTACAACATGAAGTCGCATTTTTTATTGCCAAGCGCATTCGTTCTAATGTACGAGAGTTAGAGGGCGCATTAAAACGTGTAGTAGCAAACTCAAAATTCACTGGTAAGCAAATTACCATTGATTTTGTCAAAGAGACGTTGCATGATTTGATCACGCTACAGGATAAACTGGTGACGCTTGATAATATTCAAAAAACGGTTGCTGAGTATTTTAAAATTAAGGTAGCTGATTTATTATCGAAACGACGTAGTCGATCCGTAGCCAGGCCGCGTCAGGTAGCAATGGCGTTGGCAAAAGAATTAACCAACCACAGTTTGCCTGAGATTGGCAGTGCGTTTGGAGGGCGTGACCACACCACGGTGTTGCACGCTTGTCGTACCATTAAAGATATGCGGGTGAGTAACCGCGATATTGAACAGGACTATGCTAATTTGTTAAGAACGTTAACCACGTAAGAGGAAAACCATGAAACTAACCGTACCCCGCGAAACGTTATTAAAACCCCTGCAATCGATTATTGGTGTGGTGGAAAAACGTCATACCATGGCAGTGCTGTCCAATATTTTGTTGACGGTGACCAGCGACAGCTTGAAGCTAACCGCGACCGATTTGGAAATTGAATTGGTGGCGACGATTCCAGTGAAAGTCGATGCGGAAGGTGTGATTACGGTTCCTGCGCGTAAATTTTTTGATATCTGCCGTGGACTGCCCGAAAAAGCAATGATTGACATCAGTAGTGATGCTGCGGGCAAAGTGACCGTTAAATCTAGCCGTAATAAATTTACCTTATCCAGTCTCCCAGCAAAAGACTTCCCCAGCATTGAAAGCGATTTTAATGGCGCCAGCTTCCACGTATCGCAAAAAGGCCTGCTCAGCTTGCTGCGTAATACCGCCTTCTCAATGGCGCAGCAAGATGTGCGTTATTTCTTAAATGGTATTTTGTTAGAAATTAAAAATGGCAGCCTGCGTGTGGTAGCCACCGACGGGCACCGTCTGGCGACTTCAGAAGTGGCCTTAAGCGACGCCAGCTTGTCCGAACGTCAGGTGATCATGCCCCGCAAAACGGTGTTAGAATTAACGCGTGTCTGTGAAGACAGTGATGATAAAGTGTTGATTCAACTGGGTGACCACCACCTGCGTGTGAGCCTGCCACAATTAACCATCACCTCGAAATTAATTGATGGCCGTTACCCTGATTACACCCGCGTGATTCCAGCAAAAGGGCAGAATGTGTTGACGGTTGACCGTGATCAGCTAAAACAAGCGCTCACTCTGGTGGCTATTTTATCCAATGAAAAATACCGTGCCGTACGCCTGCGCTTTAACGAAGGTGTTTTGGGCTTAAGCGCCAACAACCCAGAGCAGGAACAGGCCGAGAATGAGTTAGAAGTACAGTATGAAGGCAAACCTTTAGAAGTGGGCTTTAACGTCGGTTACATGCTGGAAATCTTGTCGGTATTGCCTGCAGGGATAGTTGAGGTTTCTCTCGCCAGCGCCAACAGCAGCGCCCTGATGCATCAGAAAGGCAATGACAAGAACCTGTATGTGGTGATGCCAATTCGGTTGTAATCCTTTGCGGCTAATCCAGCTTAAAACACAATATTTTCGCAATTTATCCGCCGTGGATACCTATTTTCACCCGCGGTTGAATTTTATTGTGGGTGGCAATGGCAGTGGTAAGACCAGCGTACTGGAAGTGATTTATTTTCTGGCGCATGGGCGCTCCTTTCGTTCTAGCCAACTGAATCGTCTGATTTGCCATGACAAAACCGAATTTGGTTTGTTTGGTCAGTTTGAATCGGCACAAGGGAAAATGCTGCTCGGTGTCAAGCGTACCACGCAAGGCGAGGCGCGTATTCGCCTTGACGGTACTAATTTAACCAGCCATTTGGAAGTGACCAAACGCCTACCAGTGATTCTATTTAATCCTGAGCAATTTTCATTATTGATTTCCAATGCTAAAGCCCGTCGGCAATTGCTTGACTGGGGCTTGTTTTACCATGACCCACACTTTCTAAAAGCCTGGCAGGATTTGCGTAAAGGGTTGAAGCAGCGTAATGCGGCGCTCAAACAAAAAGCCAGTCAGAAAATGGTGCAATTGTGGGACCCTTCGATTGTTAAGGCGTCAGAACAGCTGGATCAATATCGTACGCGGTATGTCGATTTATTATTACACGCCTTGATGCAGGTGGTGGGCTCCTTCTTGCAAGATCATCACGTTGAACTCAGTTATTATCGTGGCTGGGCAAAAGATCAATCATTGGCAGAGCTGTTGACGCAACATTTTGAACAAGACCGTAAAATTGGTCATACCCAATATGGCCCACAACGCGCTGATTTGCGTGTCAAGGTCAATGGCTTGCCGGCGTCAGAAGTGCTGTCGCGTGGTCAGCAGAAATTATTGATCTGTTCGCTCAAGATTGCGCAAGGATTATTGTTGCAACAACATACCGATCATCTGCCGATTTTTTTGCTCGATGACATCGTCTCCGAATTTGATACGCATAACGCGACGAAAATCTTTGAACAGCTGTTGCCGCTGCAGGCGCAACTGTTTATCAGCGTGATTGATCCGGCATTATTGCCAGCGATTGCGAGGCAGGCGGAACATCAGCAAATTCCACTGCCATTTCTGTTGAATCATGGTACAATGCCGCATTGCTAAATTCAGGAGCATTGCACCATGCCAGAAGCGTTAAACAATCAACCAGAAATTCAGCCTGCAACCCCAGTGGTTGAGCGCGAATATGATTCCACCAGCATTAAGGTTTTAAAGGGCCTAGATGCCGTACGCAAACGCCCAGGCATGTACATTGGCGATCCGGATGATGGTTCAGGTTTCCACCACATGGTGTTCGAGGTGGTCGATAACGCCATCGATGAAGCTTTGGCAGGGCATTGCGATAAGATCACCGTAACCATTCATCCTGACGAATCCCTGTCGGTACAAGATAACGGCCGCGGTATTCCGGTTGATATTCACCAAGAAGAAGGTCGTTCCGCTGCTGAAGTAATCATGACCATCCTGCATGCGGGTGGTAAGTTCGACAACAATTCTTACAAAGTCTCAGGCGGTTTGCATGGCGTGGGTGTTTCCGTGGTTAACGCCTTGTCAGAAGTGTTATACCTGACCATTCACCGCAATGGCAAAGTGCATGAACAAATCTATCGTTTAGGCGTGCCTGATGCACCCTTAGCGGTCACGGGTGACAGTGACAAGCATGGTACACTGGTGCGATTTAAACCGAGCCCCACCATCTTTAGCAACGTGTTAAGTTTCAACTATGACACTCTGGCCAAACGTTTGCGTGAGTTGGCATTCTTAAACTCAGGCGTGCACATTCATTTGGTTGATGAACGTGTTGAAGGTCGTTCTGATGTGTTTGAATACAAAGGCGGTATTCAAGAATTCGTTCATTATCTCAATACCAACAAAACGCCGGTCAATCAGAAGCTAGTCAGTGTCGTCTCTGAAAAAGATGGCATCACGGTTGAAGTGGCGATGCAGTGGAATGACACCTTCCAAGAAAATATTTTCTGCTACACCAACAATATTCCACAACGCGATGGTGGTGCACATTTGGCGGGGTTCCGCGCGGCATTAACCAGAACCTTGAACAACTATATTGAAGCCGAAGGCCTGGCGAAAAAACACAAGATCGAAACGTCTGGTGATGATGCCCGCGAAGGCTTAACCGCAGTGCTTTCTGTCAAAGTACCTGATCCAAAGTTTTCTTCACAAACCAAAGACAAATTGGTATCGTCAGAAGTGAAACCCATTGTGGAATCGCTGGTTGGTCAAAAGCTGGAAGAATTCCTGCAAGAAAATCCTTCAGAAGCCAAAGCCATTGTAGGCAAAATTATTGATGCGGCGCGAGCCCGTGAAGCTGCCCGCAAAGCACGTGACATGACCCGCCGCAAAAGCGCATTGGATATTGCAGGCTTGCCCGGTAAATTAGCCGATTGCCAAGAAAAAGATCCCGCATTGTCTGAATTGTTCCTGGTCGAGGGAGATTCCGCCGGTGGTTCTGCCAAACAAGCGCGTGACCGTCGTTCGCAAGCCATTTTGCCGTTGAAAGGTAAAATCTTAAACGTCGAAAAAGCGCGTTTTGACAAGATGCTGGGTTCCGCTGAAGTGGGTACTTTAATCATTGCGTTGGGCTGTGGCATTGGCCGTGACGAATATAACCCTGACAAATTGCGTTACCACAAAATCATCATCATGACCGACGCCGACGTCGATGGTTCGCACATTCGTACGTTGTTGCTGACGTTCTTCTATCGTCAAATGAAAGAATTGGTGGAGCGTGGCCACATTTATATCGGCCAACCCCCATTGTACAAAGTTAAAAAAGGCAAGCAAGAATCGTATGTCAAAGATGACAATGCGTTAAACGAATACCTGCTACAAATAGGTTTGGAAGACGCGCAGTTGGTCTCGCACCCAGGCATGCCTGGCATCAAAGGTGTGGCTTTGGAAACCCTGATCAAGCAACATCAACGCGTACAAGGCATTATCGCTCGTTTGTCGCGCCATTATCCTACCGTAGTATTGGAACAACTGGTGCATTATGCAGCAATTGCCTCGACCGACTTTGCCGATGCGACCAAGTTGGAAAAAACCTGGATGGCCTTGGGTGAAAAGGTCGGTAAATTCACCGACAAACGCACCCAGTATCGCTTTGCCGTAGAAACCAATGCCGAAACTCAAGCGATTTCCTTGGTGGTACATGTAATTAGTCACGGCGTGCATACCGCGTATCGTTTTGGCCATAACTTTTTTGAATCGGCCGAATACAAGCAATTTATTGAGTTGGGTCAAAATCTTTCGGGCTTAATTGAACCCGGTGTTTCTGTGGCCATGCGTGGCGAGCGGCAACAAGTGCTAACGTCATTTGCCGAAGCCGTTGAATTCTGGTTGAAAGAAGCCAAAAAAGGCCAGACTATTCAACGTTATAAAGGTTTGGGAGAGATGAACCCAGAGCAATTATGGGAAACCACCATGGATCCCACTAACCGCCGCTTGTTGCGCGTCAACATTGCTGATGCGATGACGGCGGATGCTTTGTTTACCACGTTGATGGGCGACTGTGTTGAACCCCGTCGTGCGTTCATTGAGCAGAATGCGTTGAATGTGGTGAATTTAGACGTGTAATTATGCACGAATTTAAATTAATTAAACGCTTCCTGCAGTACGCTACGGTGTGGCGTCCTGACGTGGTTCTCGATAGTGGCGATGATTGCGCCATTGTCAAAATCCCGCCTGGTTTTGTCATGGCAATGTCGGTTGACACTTCCGTTGAAGGCACGCATTTCCTTGCAGGCACGGACCCTTATGATATTGGTTACAAATCGGTGGCAGTGAGTTTAAGTGACGCCGCAGCAATGGGCGCTACGCCAGCTTGGCTGACGTTGGCGTTGACCTTGCCAAAGGTTGATACGGTATGGCTTGATCGTTTTGCTGAAGGCGTATTTGCCTTGCTCAATCAACACAATATCCAGCTGGTCGGTGGCGATTTAACCCGTGGCCCGTTATCCATCACCACCCAGATTCAAGCGCTGTTACCCGAAGGTAAGGCCCTAACGCGCAAAGCGGCAAAAATCGGAGATGATGTTTATGTGACAGGAACGTTAGGCGATGCGGGGTTAGCGTTGGCAACGATTCAAAATAAACTGCCAAAATTATCTATTGAATATCAAATGATGATAGAAAGTCGCTTAAATAGACCAACCCCGCGTATTGAATTGGGCCAAGTCTTATTGGACATCGCTCATGCAGCGATTGATTTATCTGATGGCTTGATGGGGGATTTTGCGCATATTTTGCAGCAGAGTAGCGTGGGTGCAGAAATTGAATTGACAAAGATACCTTTGTCAGAGGTATTAAACACGCTTTCTAAAAAAGAAGCTTGGTGTTTAGCATTAACCGCAGGCGATGACTACGAACTTTGCTTTACTGCGCCCAGTTATCAACGAGAAGCCATTCAAACCATTGCTCATCATCATAAAACCCCGATTACTCGAATTGGCAAAATGACACAAACCAAAGCATTAAAATTTTTGCAATCCGATGGCAGCGTCTTTGCACCCCTCTGGAAAGGGTTTGAGCATTTTTAAAATGACCATGCTATAATTTGCCTGGTCGACTTGAAAGTATAAGGCAGTAAATGTGAGCACCCTCCAAGCGTTAACAACACTTTTCGGTTATAAGGGGGATATCTTCTTTTTTACCGATGATCCGGCGAAAGGTGACCACACCTATCAGTATATTCCTAACGGTGTGTTATATGTTGAAAAGGGCAAAATCATCGCGGTTGGTCTTTACGATGCCCTTAGCAATCAATATGGCCAAGCCGAAATCATCGATTACTCTGGACAATTAATTATGCCAGGGTTCATTGATACTCACGTTCATTATCCCCAAACCGAAATGATTGCATCCTACGGTAATCAGCTGTTGGATTGGCTCAATAATTATACCTTTCCCACTGAGCAGCAATTCAGTGATCCGAGCCATGCTAACCGGGTAGCGCAGTTTTTTGTTGAGCAACTGATTCACCATGGCACCACGACCGCAATGGTATTTGCGACGGTTTCTCCGGTATCGGTGGATGCATTATTCACTGCGGCAGAGCAGAAAAATATGCGAATGATTTCTGGTAAAGTCATGATGGATCGCAATGCGCCTGAGTATTTGCTGGATACCCCAGAAAGTGCCTATCAAGATTCTACTGCATTGATACATAAATGGAATCATAAAGGGCGGTTGCACTATGCCGTCACCGTACGCTTTGCTCCCACCTCAACGTCGGCACAACTTGAGGTGGCGCATCAGGTGTTGCAGGAAAATCCCGGCGTATATTTCCAAACACATTTGGCAGAAAATAAATCAGAAATTGCTTGGGTGCGTTCATTGTTTCCCCAGAACAGAAGCTATTTGGATGTGTATGACCATTACGGCTTGGTGCACGATCGTTCAGTGTTTGCGCACTGTATTCATATCGACAATCAAGACTGTCAGGTGCTTGCCGCAAAAGGCGGGGCAGTTGCATTTTGTCCCACGTCTAATCTTTTTTTAGGCAGTGGCTTATTTCATTTGAATAAAGCCCTGCATTACCAGGTTAAAGTAGGCTTGGGGTCTGACATTGGCGCGGGCACCAGTTTTTCATTGCTGCAAACCATGAGCGAAGCCTACAAAGTCACCCAACTTAAAAAAGGGTTCTCCGCCGATCCAGAATCAGCACCGAGCTTAAACCCGCTGCAATCGTTTTATTTGGCGACCCTGGGCGGTGCCAAAGCGCTTAATCTGGAGCGCTATATCGGTAGCTTTGAACCTGGTAAAGAAGCCGATTTTATTGTATTGAATCCCCAGGCAACGCCCTTAATGCAGAATCGTCTACAGCATAGCAAGGGCTTGCAGGATAAATTGTTTGTGCTCATGATGTTGGGCGATGATCGTGCAGTATCGCACACCTATGTGATGGGTAAAAAGCAAAAATAGAAAAATGAATAACATAAGGAAATACCATGAAAGTTGAACAATCCGTTCGTATCGAAACCGACAGCATGGGCGAAATCGCTGTGCCTAATAACAAATATTACGGCGCGCAGACGGCACGCTCATTGCTGCATTTTGCGATTGGCGAAGAGCATATGCCGCACGAGGTGATTCATGCTTTTGGCTTTCTAAAAAAGGCCGCCGCCATCGTCAACCACGAATTAGGCTTGTTGAGTAAAGAAAAGCGCGACCTGATCGTGCAGGCAGCTGATGAAGTATTGCAAGACAAATTGAATGAACATTTTCCGCTATACGTCTGGCAGACCGGTTCTGGCACGCAATCCAACATGAACGTCAATGAAGTGATTTCTAACCGCGCCATTGAATTGGCCGGTGGCAAGTTGGGCAGCAAAACGCCGATCCATCCTAACGATGATGTGAACAAAGCGCAAAGTTCGAATGATACCTTCCCCACTGCGATGTATATTGCGGCGGCGATGAGCTTGAGTGATCGGGTATTGCCAGAGATTAAAGTCTTGCATGATACGCTCGTGCAAAAAGCCAACGCGTTTAAAGATCTGATCAAATCGGGTCGCACCCACTTGATGGATGCTACGCCGATCACCCTGGGCCAAGAATTTTCTGGTTACGTACAGCAGTTGAAGCAGGCAATCAATCGAGTAGAAATGGTATTGCCAGGCTTGTGCGAATTGGCGTTGGGTGGAACGGCAGTGGGAACGGGTTTAAACACCCACCCGCAATTTGCCGTTAAATCTGCTGCTAAAATTGCCGAGCTGAGTGGAATGCCTTTTGTTAGCGCCCCCAATAAATTCGAAGCCTTAGCGGCTCATGACGCCTTAGTTTTCGCCCATGGTGCGTTAAAAACCCTGGCGTGTGCGTTGATGAAAATCGCCAATGATGTGCGTTGGATGGCTTCTGGTCCGCGCTGTGGATTGGGTGAAATCAGTATTCCTGAAAATGAACCGGGTTCTTCGATTATGCCCGGCAAAGTGAACCCAACCCAATGCGAAGCGATGACCATGGTTGCCGTGCAAGTAATGGGTAATGATGCCGCAATTAACTTTGCGGGTTCACAAGGGAATTTTGAACTTAATGTGTTCAAACCGGTATTGATTTACAACTTCCTGCAAAGTGCGCGTTTGCTGGCAGATTCGATGCATTACTTCAATCAATATTGTGCTGTCGGTATTGAACCGAACGAAGCGCGGTTGAAATACTATCAAGACAATACGTTGATGCTGGTGACGGCACTGAATTCACATATTGGCTACGACAGCGCTGCTAAAATTGCCAAGCATGCTTATCATGAAAATACGACGCTGAAACAGGCGGCACTGGACTTGAAATTATTGACGGCAGAGCAGTTTGATCAATGGGTTCGTCCACAGGATATGTTGGGACCAAAGTAAAAACACCCCATAAAAAAACGCCGTGATCGATTGCTCAATCACGGCGTTTGCTTATTACCGCTTAACGAATACTATTGAATAGTACAGGCCTGACCATTCAGCGTGATGCTGGTGGGGGCGAAGTTCGTATTGGTGCCAAACACATTGGCACCGACGTTAATGGTATTCTGTTTATTGGGCAATAGATTTTCCCATGTCTGCGTCGCTTGACCTGAGATCACACCGCTGTTGGTAACAGCGCCACTCCAGTTCCATGATTGTGCTGAGGTATAGCCAGAGCCTTTCACAACGAGGGTCCAGGGTGCATTAATGGCCACGGTTCCGGTGTCTTGCACGTACAGATTTAGGGTGTTACCAAAGCTATTGGGATATACCGGCCATGAGTTGTTCAACTGTACTTTCACCACGCAATTACCACTGGCTGGTTGTACTTTACCATAGTTTACGGACACTGCTGCCCCTGATGCCGGTAAGGTAAGGTTTTGTGGTACCACCAGAGTGGCGGCATAGTGGTCGCTGCCAGCGTTGAAGTCATTGGCTTTTACGCTATAAGTACCTGCGGGTAACGAGAACGCATGCGCTTGATTGTCCGTGTTCACTACATCTGTAAAGGTATTGCTGCCATTGGAAAATACGAGCGTAGCAGTTTGCCCTGACAAGTAAGTATTATTGACAGCGACGGTTACGGGTACAGAATAAGTAACCGGAGGTGCAATCGCGGTATAGCTTGCTTGTGCGCTGGCCGGGGTTGCTGTGCCATTGCTGGCAAAGCTCATCGATGCCGTGGTATTGCTGGCATCTAGAGTATAACCACTGATGGTTGGCGCGGTGATGCTAAAGGTTTCTGTGCCAGCTGTGCTTGCTTCATGGTTGGTGATGCTGCACACCGCACTGGTTTGGCCAGCGTTGATGGTGCAAGTCGATGAGTCGCCTTGTGTGCTGGCAAATGTAGCAGTCAGTGCTTGTGCCTGAGCGGGTACGTTTTTCAAGGTATAATTAACCGAAGTGTTGTGGGTATACATCACTGTTTTGCTGGCGCTGTTAAAATCAAATACCGCAGGAGCTGCCTGATTTGCGCTAACTGTTGCATTCACTGCCCCGAAGGTATAATCATCTTCTTCGCTGGGGGATACCATGTCTTTAATCACCGCAGCGGTAACCGCATGGCTGCCCACAGTGATGTTGAGAATGCTGCAACCAGTAGCACTGATATTGCAATTGGTGGTGGCGCCACCATCAACTGCAACGGCGTCGGTTATCGGTTTCTGTTGCAAGGTTGCCGGAATATTGGCAAAACTGGCTGCAATCGAACCCATTGGCGCAGGCGTACCGCCAAACAAAGTTTTCAAGGCTTGTTCTTTGGTGGTTTCCATCGGTAAAGAATCGCCATTACCCATTAATCCACCGGTATCGCCGCTGTCGCTGGGGAATTCCCAGAAGAACAGATTGTGGTTCAAGTTATTTTTGATTAAATAAGGTGTTAATTCTTGGGTAAAGAAAGTTTTGTCAGTATCAGATCCGCTATCATAACCACTTTCGCCAATGGCGACAGCATAACCGGCCTTGGCCAAGAAGCCATAATTCCAGTTCGCGCTGAGTTCTAATGCCGCTTCTGATTGCGGTTGCCAGGTACCGACATGCGCACCATAAGTGTGTGGTGAGAATACGATATGTGCATTGGCGCCACTGTTGCTGGTGCCAAGTAACCAGGTTAATTGCGCAGATGTTAAACCAGCTTGCGTCAAGGCAGCAATAAGCGGTGTCAAATCCGCTTGTGCTTTGCCTTGTTTGGCAGCGGCAGCATTGAGCAAAGGTTGGAAGTTTTCACCCCAGTTGGATTTAAATGCCAGGCTTGATTGACCGGGGCAGGTTGGATCGCTGGTTTGGCTGTAAGCAATACCCACCGAGTCTTGCGGATAATTGGCAATACAAATTGGCTTAACGGTAGCCGGGTCGTTGGAATTAGGTCCTTCCACAAACAGCAACAAATCAGGGTTATTGTTATAAACCGCTTGTGCCGCAGTAGCAATCATTTGTGACCAGTTTTGTGCCATACCAGCGCCTTGTGGGGCAGCCGGGGAGGTGCCAAACCAGTTCATGTTGTTGGGTTCATTGAATACATCAATACCGATGACATTGGTTAGCCCTAACAGTTTTACATATTTGGCAATAAACGCGACGTCATTGTAATATTGGCTCAGCGTATAAACGCCTTCGGTGGTATTTTGGTCACGGCCATTGACGTTTTGATGAAAGTCGATCAACACGCGTACGTTGTTTTGTTTCATTTGTTGGATAAATGCAATCAGTTCATGCAGCTGGGTCATGTGTCCGCCATCGATTGCTTTGAATTGTGGGTTAAGATCAGGGCGGTCATTGCCGATGCGTACATCGCTGCTGTCATAACTGCCATAGGTGCTGTTAAATTGGCTTTCGCTGATGCCAGCATTGCCGAATACGGTACTGATTTTATCCGCAATATGGTTGGCATCTGGTGTTGAAAACGCAGTAGGATCATTCCAGTTGCGACGCAAGGTTTGTGGGCTGATCGGTAAACGAATGGTGCCTAAGGTGACGCCAGTAGCTGTGGTTACACCAGATCCTGATACTGACCAGGGTTGCGTTATCAAATTGGTCATGGTGTTTAAGTCAATTTGACCCCATAATCCTGCCAGACCTTCACCCGGATTTTGAAACCCGGCCCAGTTTACGCCATCAATGGCAACGGTTTTTCCATCGGTACTGTAAAGGGTACCTCCGTTGGTGTAATACGCTTGTGCCGAAGACACAACAGACAATAACGCTACCGTAACGGCAGCAGATAACATACGCTTTTTCATAAAAGATTCTCCATTTTTCTCTCAACGCACCAACTGGATGAGGCGTTTTCCCCATACATTCTTTGACAATCATGGCCAGAATAGTGCGCTAACCTTAAGGGAAAATTAGGAAAAGTAAAAATATTTCAGCAAAACAGAAAATAAGGCAATCGCCGTGTAACAAAGTGCCAGCGGCGTTTGGCTATGAATTTGAAGATTAGCGGTGCAAATAGTTATGGCAGCAGTACCCAAAATAATTAATGAACTCATCAGTGCGCTGCCAATACCCGCCTGCGCACGGTTAAACTGTTGCATTGCTTTGGACAGGCAATGCGGAAACACCAGTCCTGTTGATGCTACGGCAATCAGCAGCGGTGGCATAATCGATGTCAACGACAACCATTGCAACCATCCGGTCAGCAGCAACCAGAGGCTGCTCAGTAGAAAAATCCATAATCCGGTGGTGATCAATGTATTTACGGTTAACCATTTCAGTAGTCGCACGTTGATCATGGCGCCGATAAAATATGCCGCGCCATAAATCAATGCCATCATGCCATACATTTGCGCGCTCATGCCCAGTTGGGTCTCAAACAAAAACGGCGTCATCACATTAAACAGCATCATCACTGCCCACATCAAAATCATCAGCATCACCGCGACAATAAAAACGCGATTGAGCATCAGCTGTGACAGTGAACCCAATAACGCCAATAAGGAAATGTGATTACGCTTCTGTGTAGGGAAGGTTTCTGGTAACCAGGCATAGGCCAAACCCAACGCAATCAGCGCGTAAACGCCCATCACCAAAAAGCTGGCCTGCCAATCAAAATGCTGTTGTAAAAAGCCACCGACGGCTGGCGCCAGAATCGGCATCAGCGACCAGCCCAAGCTCATATAACTGGTGATTTTGGTGAGGCGTTTGCCGTGATAACAGTCGCTGACAATGGCGGTCATGATCACTTGCATGCCTGCGCCACAGCCTTGAATAAACCGGCCGATCAGCAGCCATAGAATTTCATGAGAGCAGGCGCAGATCACACTGCCCAGTAAAAACAATACAACGCTGATCAGCAATGTCCAGCGTCGGCCGTAATAATCAGACACCACGCCAGCGATAAATTCAGCAACACCCATGGCGATGAGATAAATCACCATTGACCATTGGATCATGGCAACCGAGGTCGACAATGCACGCACCATATGCGGCATTGATGGCGTGTAGATATCAATCGCCATCTGCACTGGCGGGATGAAGGAAAATAGGGCGATGTTGAAACGGAGGGTGGGGGTTTTAGTCAATGGAGTGCCTTTAAGTGACCATCACGTTCATCATGTAAAAGAAGTGATGGTATCATGCGGGCTGATTGGGCTCAATGGTAGGTTTTGCATAATTGCAAATATGAAATTTCATATTTGCAATATTATGAGAAATAATTCAAATAAAGTACACAAAATTAGCAAAATTGCGTTGAATATTTATCAGTAATACATTACAATTTTCGAGATTTAGGATGACTTGAAGTTGCGCTGAGCAGTACGAAGGATGAGGAGAAAATAGATGTTTGGAAAAAATAAAACCCCTGGACAAATCCAGTTGCCAGGTCGGGTGGTGAATGTTTTGGGGGATGGTGGTTGTTTTTTTCGTGCAGTCGCTCACGAGCTTCATCGGCAGGGTGTAGCGCCCGGTATTACGCATGAACAAGTAAGAGCGCGTGCAGTTAACTATTTAGATCAGCATCGCGAGATGTTACGAGACAAACCTCCTGAGCTCAATGGCCAGATTGTTCCTCCTGAACGATATCTGCAAGCAATGGCTTTGGCTGTTACCTATGCAGAAGGCCATGTGATTGATGCAGTGGCATTGGAATTCAACGTCCGTCTGCATGTTCACGAAATAAGAGGTAATAAAGTACATGATATTCATATTAATAAGTCTTATTTTGCAAAACGCCCAGCGATTGCATTGGTTAGAGAAAATTTGCATTATCAAGCAATAGAGTTGGGAGTCTCTCCCCAAGCGGTCAATCCAGAAGCGCTTTTTTTGAAACGCCCCTTGCCAAAAAATTTGGTGCGCGCTGCTGCTGGTGGTGGAGCTGTTGAACTCTCATCGCCGCGGAGCTTGAGCCCTCGTAAAAGTCGGGCAAGTTCTGGTGGGGAGCGAGCCCCTATTGTCATGGTTAATGCAAGCGAATTTCAAGCATCTAATATGCCGCATGATCTTTTTGGCAAAGGTGCTGAACAATATCAACGCTATTTTCGTGTTTTAACCCCTTTGGCAGAAGCGAGCACCAGTACGCTTACCGTGACCGATTATACAGTAAGCCTGGCACAACAATATCTGAGGTTTTTTGATTCGTGGGTACTTGAAAATAAAGCGCTACAGGCCAATCTTCGTCATGCCGCTTATCTGTGGGCATATTTAGAAGCGACTAACCCTGATAACCAATCCATCGTTGTTACATCTGTTGAAAGTGTAGAGGGGGCGGCTGCATCAACGCCTCGTTACATAGCAAAAACGCACAAGTCAATTGAACGTTGTTTAACGTCAGGGAATGATCTTTTGACGACATTGCAGATTGCTCGGGAAGATTTTTACAAAGATGGTAGTGATTTAAGAAGAAGTCAAAGGACATTATCTCCTTTCTTTGAGTTTTTGATCGTATATGCGAAGCTCCAAAAGCAAGCTAAAGACAAAAAAGTGGATACCCCTCTGATATTAGCCGCTTTACAATTGTGTTATGCCATTTTTGATGCCGATCATCGTTTAACGAAGGATATTATTGTTGCGCATCCTGTTACGTCTGACGTTGCCGAAAAAATGCAGCGGGTGGCTAGTATATTGGCACCTTTTGCTGAACAATCAAGAGGTTTTCAAGCTCCTTTTGGTGAGGTTTCTGGGATTCAGCTTGAATTAACAAAAATAATTCAATCGTTACCTGCTTCAATAACAGTAGATGCTTTAACTAGGGCCACTGAGGCGTTATGGCAAAAATTTCATCCACCTACTACAGAGGCCGTTTCAGCGGCAAGCAGTTCAGGCTATGATACCTTGTTTGCTAACCCTATCGCGGGTGCATTTAGCGATGCGCTTGAGAAAATAAGTGACAGAGGTGAGTCGCTTACTCCTCTGGAAGGACGATTAAAAGACGCGATAGGGTTGGAGATCGCGTTGGTTGAAAGGGTGCATAATACCATCCCTGCAGATTTTATAGATAAAGTTACGGGGCAATATTTTATCTTGCATAAGGCCGAAGAGTTTCCCAATAAGCCGTGGCATTTATATGAAGTGTTGCTAACACTTTCTCAAGTAGTCGCGGATGATCAGCAAGAAGGTTTAGTTGTATTGTTAGAGGCAATAAACACTGAGCGCAAAAATTTTACTGTAGTAGCGTTAGAAAAAATAATGGCATCACTGGCAAATGCCATTGCCGATTTAGATGTCAGTAAATTCTCGGAACAAGATCGAGCCATATTAAGGGCTATATTGTCGTTTGGCGTGGTTTGTCCTAATGCACCGAGTGAGCGTGAAAAAGCGCAATACTTAATTCAAACTTTTTCGCAAATACCGGACATTATTTTAACGACTTTAGAATCTCTGTTGGGTAAGGGTTTTTGTACGAGAAATAAGATTACAGCAGAGTCGATTAGAGCTGTGTATCAGCCTTTAACCACTCGTCAGGTCGCGGGTGTTGTGCCTCAATACGACGCCACCCCTGATTTTTATCAGCCATTAATGGCTGATCAATTGCCAGTGACGCCCACAGTCACAGAGCAATTAATAAGTGCTGCAGTGGATTTAGCAGTGTTAAAAAAAATAGAAGTTATGACGATTTCTGGCGGTGAGCTTTCAAGAGAAGATCTTCGTCAGTTAAGTAAATTGTTTTGTGGCAAAATGCCGCCCTCATTAGATGCATTGAAAATAGTGGGTGATTGTGTACTCCCTGGTTTTAAAAAAGACGTACAAACAGCGTTTTTGTATGTTTGCTTTAATAGTATTGTCAAGAGTGAGGCGCTTGCGCAGCTTATTACGGATACCATTGGTCAAGATTCATCGTTCAAGCCACGGTTTGATAAAGAAGATCAATCGCGTGGGATTCAGGTACCACTTACTTTTCAGGCTACTCAACAATCAGCGCAAGTTGTTATTACTAAGATAAAACAACTCACGGTTTATAAGCCTCAAGATCTCAGACCAGCCGCTGTATTTGTCGCAGCATCTGCGTTGGGAACGGGGCTTGCGTATGCAGCATATAAAACGTCTTTAAACACGGTAACACAGAGATTTCATATTGGGGAATGGTCTGTTTCTGGCACTGACTTGGCAGTGAGTGGAGTGTTTGCTACTGCTGCGATTGTTGGCATGGCAGCGGATTCACTCTATCGACATTTGCGTCCAGAGGGAGAATATGAGCTGGCTCGCATTAGACAACAAGAGGATTATCAATCCACCTGTTTTTCGCAGTGGTGTAGTCGTATGTTTTTTTGCTTTGCTGTGGTGTTGTGGGCGTATAATATTGTCACCACTTCATCGCTTGATTTTTCTCAGGACGTTATAGAGAGGGTTGGTTATAACAGAGGTATTGATTTACTTCAAGCCAGTGGCTATGTCTCGGCGATACTCGGAACGATGGCAGAAGTTGCCGCATTTCATTATTGGCGCGTCAATGCCAATACCAATCCAAACCCCAGCACCAGAAGTTGTGCGTTATTGTTTCGCAGGTTCAGGGGCCCAGTCACCGGAGATCCTTTATTGGCAAGCGATACAGGACAAAGTTTCGAGATGGTAAGAACTTCGGTTTCGCCAAGTGGTGCGGCTTATGGACCATGGCCACAGCATGGTGATGCTGTTAGCGCTACAACAATTACGGTTGTAGTAGAAGGAAAAGCCGATGGTGACGTAGTTAGCACACCTACTAGAGACCCTCGAGAGAGGTATGTCGAGATGCCAGCTACTCCAGGCTCTCCTGATAGAATGATGAGCGGGGATAGCAGTGTTGTAAGAACATTATCCTTTCATGATACGCCAAAGGATAAGCACTCAGCATGTGCTATACAGTAATAAAATTTAGTTGTAATTATTTGACGGATGGTTATAATGATAGATGAAGATTGGTTGTTCAGCGCCGTTTTAACGGCATGGACAGGGGTCTTTCGTAAAAATAAAAAGGAGTAGGGTTATATGAAAAAATGGATTGTTTTGGCTACTACGGTAGCTGTGCTTGCAGTAAGTGGTTATGCCGTATTATCAAATGCTACTCCACTTTCGTCTGGCAGATGCATTCCTTACGCAACCTGCTAACTTTTCGAAGCATAAAAAACCCTCTTAATGAGGGTTTTTTGTTTTAGGCGTGTGTGTGTTTTTAGATTGCTGGTGCAGCAGCAGATTGAGTTAGCCCTGCAACACGACTAAGATCAAGAATAAAGTTATAGTGATCTTCTTTGCTGACAGTCCCCGTATAGGCCAAATGAATCTCTATTCGACGTTCATCAGTGCCCAATAAATGGGGGCTGCCGTTGCGGTTCCCCTTAATACTGATTCCCAGCATATTTTGCATGGCAGCAATTTCACAGGTTCCACCATAGGTATTAGGTTTGGCCTGCTCCGTTAGATAGGCGTCAAATGAAGCGCCTGGCTGCTCAATGGCATAAATACCTTGTATTGCTGCATTTCCTCTCATATATGCAACAACCCGTTGTCGAAACTGATTGTTCACCAAATTAGTAAATAGCGGTTGCTGTGAGCGCATGAAGTCAGCAGAGCCATCATAATTTCGTAATACTGCATTCAGTCTTTTGGGATCAATGTCTGCGCCAAACATTATCTCACAGGAGCGATTAAAAACAGAATCACTGGTTAGCTGGGGTAGCAATACGCTTAGCATCACAGCATAATATAAACAACACCCATCACCGGGTACGCTACACATATTTCTAGGTTGCCCAATACCGGGCATTTCTATGGCCGTTTTAAAAACGCTAGCGCTTGCGCTTAATTGAGTCAGCTTTTTTTGAGGTGGTATTGCAGTAATAGAGATTGCTGTTGCAGGTGCGTCGGGTTTGCTGAAGCAACTGAATACACGGACAAAACGTCCCCAGCATCCAGTGGGTTCGACGGTAGGATCCAGTATTTCATCTAGTATTGCTTGTAATCTAGCGGTAGGAGTTAACGCAGCGCGCACTTCTGCTGGTGACATTTTGGAGAAAGGATTGTTAATAATCACATCGCGCACCTTGTGCCAGATATGTCCCAACATATTTTCAGCAGAAACATATTCTCTGCATAAGTAATCATCTTGTTGGTTTAAGGTGCAGAGTCCCTTATTGACGTTAAGCGTTGCTGTCCATATTTCTTTTTTGAGCGCGACAATATCTTTTTCGATTTTATCCGTGGGTATTTTTTCACTGGGGCGACAAGCGGAGCTGCTAAAGTGAAGCGTTCTTCGCATCATGCCCATTTTGCCAAGATCACTGCTGAAAAAACGCCGTAAGAAATCATCACTGCTTCTTAGTTCTAACGGGCCTTTTTCCTCATTTTCCTGTTGAATTTTTGCTATTTCTTGCGCTGCTGTGTCGAATATTGCTAGTTTTTCAGCAATGCACGCCCAGTTAAATTGGATCGATTGCTTGGCTCTATAAATCGTAGATTGTGCCGTTAATGCTGCTAAATCATAGGGTTCTTCAGAGGTGGTCGCAGGAGCAACATAAGTTGTGATCACCACCCTAGTGAATTGAGTATTAGGCAATTCATCAGCACGCATTTTAGTGTTGTTGCCAATGCAAGGTGCGATCAACTTTCCTTCTTGTAGCTGTGGCAGCAATGTTGTTAAATCACTGAATTGAGCTATTTGCACTGCGGTTAGGATACGCGTGAAGGGAATATGTGTAGTGACGAGATCAGTCAATGTTTGTTTAAAAAAGTGAGTAACTTTAGAATGACTGAGCAGCTGATTGATAATGTTAATCATATTGGTACCAGGAATAATAGCATCATTGGCGGTATATCGTTGGGTGCCAGTTTCAAAGATTAAGCACTGATCCCAGGGCGCTGAGGGTTGTCTTTTGTGGTCTTTCTTTATCTGTTCATTGGCAGCAATGGCGATGGCATCTAGTAAAGCATAAGCAATTTGTAGGCGCCAGCCATTGGTCCAATAGGCCGTTTGTATCAATGTGTTTAGTTCGAGAGTGGCATGATCCAGAGAGGTAACATTAAAATAGCGTTCGCCCGGCCTAAAAGTAAGTGGTGCTGAATGAATATCTCCTGTGGTGCTAACCCATCGCTTTGCAGGAGTTTTTGTTTTTGGGTCAGCGGGAGTGCAAACACCGGTTCCCTCTTTTCCTAGGAGTACAGAATCTATAGCTGCCCTAAGGTCAGGGTCTGATGCGTTGGCAATGATTTCCTGTAATAATTCAAGTATAGGTACTGGCGTGGAGTGCGTTTGCACAAACTGTAATGCGGTGATCGTTTCGCCTGGCGCGCTCTCCATTGCTGTATAACTAAACAAAACCCATTTTTTTAATTCACAATTTTGTAAAAAAGTAGTGGGCGAAGTGAAAGTTTTCTTAAAAACATTTAGTTTATTATAGTATTCAATGGCAATGCTCTTGAGCATATCATCTAAACTATCTTGCAGGCCAGCATATGAGCTCATTGCTTCTATGGTTAAATCGTATAATGCTTTACGTTGTGTTTCGACGATAACCGTATAAGGCATTTCAATTCTAAAGGTTCCTTCGGTTTCAGTGGGATCTGTTGCAATAAAAGCCAATAATGCTCTGGTGGCTAACCAGGAAGTTGTGGGTAAATTTTCGCCATTTCGCGTGAGTCGGTCGACTACTTTTTGTAAAATTTTATGGCTCATTGATTCTACAATGAGCTCAGAAGCTTCCAAGGTAATGTCATCAAATTTTGAGGTAATTCTGGGCTGGTAGCCGGCAGCAAGGTAAGTTAAGTCGATTTGGAGGCTGGGTTGGAGATAAGAGAAGAGTTTTTTAATGGGCTCCTGGTATTCAATAATGCAGGCAGATAAAGGATCTAGCTCAGGATTCTCTTTTGTGCAGAGCCAAGCCAGCCATTCTTGTAAATACCTTTTTTGCGTGGGTAGTTCAACCAGTGCTTCCTCCACCTTGGTTGCTTGGCTTTCAGCGCGAGCAGCCATTCTAACTCCAATGCCTGCTAACGCACGTGGTATTGCAATTCCCATTATTTGCACGGCGCGTGATAAATGACGCAGTGCTGTATTTTGTTCCCCGGCATGCTCATAAAGTCGTGCTTTTGCTTGGAGTGGTTGGCTGATGCGATCTTTAACTTGATTAATAAAAGCCGCAGTTATGCTCATTGAATCATCGACCTTTGTGTAAGTGCTAATATGAGAGTTAAAATTTTCTTTAATATCCTTCAATCTCTTTCGGGATAGCTCTTCAGGAAGACTTAATTCATCATCGACTGTTTTAGTATCAATCTTTTTAAACCATAAAAAAGGGCTATGCCCTAAAGAGGTTTGAGCATCGTTCCAATCCTGATAAAAAGAAACTCCTGCATCAAGATCTGCTAAAATTTGGTCTTGGAGTGCCCTAGCCGCTGCTAGTGGGCCTTCTTTAAGTATTTCATAGGCCTTATTAAACCAGGTGGTGATCAGCCATTTTTTTTCCGCTATTTCTAGTAATCTGGTCTGGCATCTATTGAGATTACGTTGGTGTTGCTTGAGTGAGGCGGTATGTTCAGCAATTTTATTTGTTATTTTTGCTAATGCCTCTTCCGAGTATCCAGCTGCAAGGGTATATATTCCTGATTGATTTTGACGGCGTATAAGATTGCGTTGTGTTTTTGCAAGTGCTTCTTCGAGTGTGGTTAATTCAGATGAGGTAAGGGCTGCTGTCACTAGGGTGTTCAAAGCGCTCCAGGCTGTATGCCATTCTCTTGTGGTAAGTGAATAGGTCAGAAATGATTGCATCATTTGCAAGATCATTTGTTCCTGATTCTGATGGTACACGGAAAGTTGCTTATCTAGCTTTGTTATCCACGTTGTTGGATCAAAGCTATGTCCAGTCGTTGCCAACTGTAATATGGGGGGAATCATTTCAGGTGCTGATAGCAGCACTTGATAACGTGGCTCTGCTAATATGTTCCAACGTTCTGTACTCCACCATCCTTTTGTGGGCACACATGATTCTCTGCTGATGCGATCAGAACCCTTTAAGGCACGGTTTTTTATGCCGTCTTCTAGATACCAGAGTGCTTCGTCACGGTAACACTTTATCGCGCGGCATAACTGAGTGGTGATCCATGATTCACTCATATCCATGAGGGTAACCGAGAAAATGGGTTCAGGGTTTTGTAACCAAACTCTGGTGGCTTCAATGACCAATAAGCCACTGTGTGTTTGAGCTCGTGTTGCGTTTTCTGGGCCAGTCAGTATTGCAATTTTTCTGGTGGCGTTGCAAGCATTGGAAACAAAAGGTGGAATGCCAATATCAGCGGCAGCAAAAAAGTAACTGGGTGTGTTATTTGCTCCAATAATCCATGCACCATAACGGTCAGGAGCTACTTCCACCAAAGCGCACGTGAGTGTTTTAGTTTTTAAAAATAAGGAAAGTGGGGTGTGTTGTGTTAATAATGTATCAAAGGGCGTTAACGATTTTTTATCAAAAATATTGTGAAAATAGTTGAATAATACCTCTGTTGGTAGTGAAGTGGCTGAAGATACAGGAAAAAGTTTAGGCATAATATGAAAATACTCAACGTTTTAGTGATGTTATTTTACTGAGTTTTTCAGAAAAATAAAGTGATTCTTTAACGTTGTTTAATGTTTCGCTGAGGTGTTCGTCAAAATTTAATAAGTTATGTAATTATGTCTCGCGCCTGATCCCAATTCTCACCCACACCCACGTCAACCACCAGCGGTACGTCAAGCGTAGCAGCTTGTGCCATTAAAAATTTGATCTGTTCGCCAAATGTTGGGGTTTGATCAGCGGGGACTTCAAACACCAGTTCATCGTGTACTTGCATAATCATTTTGATGGGGCTGTGGTTTTGTTTGATCCAGTGATCAACACCAATCATCGCGCGTTTGATGATGTCCGCTGCCGTGCCTTGCAGTGGGGCGTTGATCGCTGCGCGTTCGGCGCCTTTGCGGTTCATGCCGTTTTTCGATTGTAGTTCGGGCAGATATAAACGTCGGCCAAATAAGGTTTCGACATATCCTAATTCTTGCGCGGATTTTTTGGTACGTTCCATATAATCGAGCACGCCGGGGTAGCGTTTGAAATAAACATCTATATATTTTTGCGCTTCCGCACGATCAATGCCCAATTGTTTGGCCAGGCCAAATGCTGACATGCCATAAATTAAGCCGAAGTTAATGGCTTTGGCGCGGCGCCGTTGCTCGTTGGTGACTTCGGATTTTGTCATGCCAAAAACTTCGGCTGCGGTGGCGCGATGGACGTCTTCATGGTTGGCAAAAGCCGTCAGTAAACCAGTGTCTTTGGAGAGATGCGCCATGATACGTAATTCGATTTGCGAGTAATCTGCCGCGAGAATTTTATAACCAGGTGGGGCGATAAACGCGCCGCGGATTTTACGGCCGACTTCAGTTTTGATCGGAATGTTTTGCAGGTTGGGATCAGACGAGGACAAGCGGCCAGTGCTCGCCACGGCTTGATGATAATGCGTATGCACCCGTCCGGTGGTGGGGTTGACCATCAGTGGTAATTTGTCGGTGTAGGTGGATTTGAGTTTGCTTAAATGACGGTGTTCTAAAATAATTTTCGGCAGTTCATAATGCTCTGCTAATTCCTCGAGAACCTCTTCTGCAGTCGAAGGTTGCCCACCAGGCGTTTTTTTAAGGACGGGCAGTTGCATTTTGTCGTAGAGGATTTCCAATAGTTGCTTCGGTGAGGCCAAGTTAAAGGGTTGCCCGGCAACCTGATGCGCTTGTGTTTCCAGCGTTTGAGTTTGTAAGCTCAGTTCATGGCTTTGGCGTTGCAAATAGGGAATATTGAGCAACACGCCGCCGCGTTCCATACTGCCCAAAATCGACATTACCGGCATTTCTTCGTGCATAAAGAGTTCGTGTAGTGCCGGTGTTTGTTGTAATTTCGGTGCAAACTGCTGGTAAAGTTGTAAGGTGACATCGGCATCTTCGGCAGCGTAGGTCGTGGCGCGATCCAGCGTTACCTGGCTAAAGCTGATTTGCTTGGCGCCTTTGCCGGTGACGTCTTCGTAATGGATGGTTTGAATGCCCAGATGGCGCTTGGCCAGATCATCCATATTGTGGCGGGTCAGCCCCGCTTCGAGCACGTAGGATGCCAGCATGGTGTCAAACACAATACCTTGTAGTTCAATGCCGTAACGAGCCAATACCTTGAGGTCGTATTTGATATTCTGGCCAATTTTGCCGATGGTCGGATTTTCTAAAATTGGCTTTAACTGTGCTAAAGTTTGCTCAAATGATAGTTGTTCTGGTGCGCCAAGGTAGTGATGCGCTAAGGGTAAATAAGCAGCTTTACCTGATTCTAAGGCAAAGGAGATGCCCACCAATTCGGCTTGCATGGCATCAATGGAGGTGGTTTCGGTGTCGATGGCGAATTGTTTGGCGTGGGAGAGTTGGGTTAGCCACTGTTGAAATTGTTCTGTTGTTAAAAGGCATTCATAGTTGCGATGTGTTTCTTGGGTTGGCGTGGGCACTGCAGAAAATTCTTTCAACCAACTGCTCAACTCCCATTGCTTTAATTCTGCAATTAAGGGTTCAGTGTCTGCTGGTTGAATGTGTAGCTTTTCCATTTCGATGGGAATGTTTAAGTCACACTGAATGGTGGTGAGTTGCTTCGCCAGATCTAATTGCCCCAAATGCGCACGTAGGTTATCGCCGACCACTCCAGTAATTTCACTAGCATGGGCTTTGAGGTTGTCTAAACTGCCATATTGCATCAACCATTTGGCGGCGGTTTTTGGGCCGACTTTGGGCACGCCGGGAATATTGTCGGAGGTATCGCCCATCAGCGCCAGATAGTCGATAATCAATTCCGGCGGCACGCCAAATTTTTCAAGGACAAAGGCGCGATCCATTACCACGTTTTTCATGGTGTCGATAATGGTGACGTGGTCGTGAATCAACTGCGCCATGTCTTTGTCGCCGGTGGAAATCAGGACGCTGTGGCCTGCTGTAACGGCTTGATGTGTCAAGCTGCCAATCACATCGTCCGCTTCAATGCCTTCAATCGCAACTAAAGGCAGCCCCATCAGTTTGATCAGGCGATGAATGGGTTCAATTTGCACCGCCAACTCGGGTGGCATTGTCGCCCGGTTGGCTTTATATTGTGGATAAAGTTCGTGGCGAAAATTTTTGCTTTTGGTATCAAATATCACCGCGATTTGATCTGGTTCATGATCTTTGATTAAGCGCCGCAGCATATTGATCACCCCCAAAATCGCCCCCGTGGGTTGACCTTGAGCGTTGGTTAAATTGGGTAAGGCAAAAAAAGCACGGAATAAATAGGAAGAGCCGTCGACGAGGATGATGGGTTTGGACATGGTGGGGTTCCTGGTAAAAAATTACTGCTCAAACAATACAACACCATACTGTTCAATGCTATGGTGCAGTGCAAAAAAACGCTATTGATTTGTTTATATCGTTTTTCCAAAAAACTGGTACAATATCAATGTAGATTCTTTAGGCAATTTTACAGGAATTATTATGGCCAATAAAGCTGGAGCTCGCAAATGGTTTCTGCTCGGTTTTTTACTCTGCGTCGCTGCCATGGCAGGTGCGATGTATTTTCAACTGGTGCTGCAATTAAACCCTTGTCCGCTATGCATTTTTCAACGTGTTGCAGTGATTATTGCAGGCATGATATTTTTAATCGCTGCATTGCATAACCCTAAATCCTGGGGGCGGCGGATTTATGCATTACTCACTTTGCTGGCCAGTATCGGCGGCATTGTTTTTTCGGTACGGCAAATGTGGCTGCAAAGCTTGCCGCCTGATCAAGTCCCTGCCTGTGGCCCTGGGTTAAATTATTTGGTGAAAGTGTTACCGTGGCAGCAAGTGATCAGCACGGTATTTAATGGCAGTGGCGAATGTGCCGCCAAAGGCTGGGTGTTTTGGGACGTTAGTATTGCTGGCTGGACGGCGGTATTGTTTGGTGTATTGATACTGCTGAGCTTATGGTTATTGGTTCGTCGCGCGGCTAAATAATAATGGCACAATAATGAAATATACTATCCCCGCCAACTTTGGTAACGATTCGATTGCGTTGATTCAATGGGCGCATGAGGCTGATTTGACTTCTGTTGTTGTAACTTACGTTGATACCGGCTGGGCAGCGCCAGGTTGGACGGGGCGGGTTGAGCGTTGTAAAACCTGGGTGGAATCGCTTGGATTTCAATTTGTATTGCTCAAGCCTAAAGTGGATTTTGCTACATTGATGCTGGAACAGAAAAGCTTCCCGACGCGTAAATTTCAATGGTGTGCGAGTTTTTTAAAAGGGTTGCCGTTATTGGCATGGCTGGATCAGCCGGCGAATGACTCGGGTTGTAGCGCAACGATATTAATCGCACATCGGCGCAGTGCTTCACGTGCCAAAGCCAATCTGGCGGAATTTATTGACGAGAGCGAGCATTATGGCGAACGCAAAGTCTGGCATCCGTTGTATTTACAGTCGACTGAGCAACGAGATGCGTTGGTCAAGCGCGCTGGTTTTGAGTTGTTGTCGCATCGCAGTTTGGAGTGTGACCCCTGCGTTAACAGCGATGCATCTGATGTTTTGCGGATGGATCTGTCCGTGATTGAGCGCACGGCAGTATTGGAGCAAGCGCTGCAGCAAAAAATGCTTGACCCCGATTTTTACCGGAGCGCAAGAAATTTGCGTGAGGCCTTGGCAGAAATATCAGAGCCTATTGTCATGACAAATCATTTCGTCGAAATGTTTGAAATGGGTTGTGGTTCGCCGTTTGGGTGTGGTTTATAAACGTGCCTATTTGGCTATAGTAAGCATCATTGGGGTATACGTTAAAAAGTTGTGCTGCCATGTCAAGTTTATATGCGTTACAATAACGATGATAAAAAATGAAAGGAGCTTAAATCATGACAACCGTTTCTGCTTATGCAGCCCAATCTCCAACTGAAAAACTCAAACCTTTTACGATAGATCGTCGTGACGTGACGGCGCAAGATGTCCAAATCGCCATTGAATACTGTGGTGTTTGCCATTCCGATATTCATATGGCACGCAATGAATGGGGTTTTGCGACATTTCCCGTAGTGCCTGGCCATGAAATTGTTGGTCGCGTGACCAAAGTGGGTGCAAATGTCACTGTTCACAAAGTCGGAGATTTAGTGGGCGTCGGATGCATGGTGGATTCTTGTCGCCATTGTAATAGTTGTCATGAAGGACTTGAGCAATACTGTGATAATAAAGTCATGACCTACAGCAGCTTAGATCCCAAATATAATACCATGACTTACGGGGGGTATTCACAGCAGGTGGTTGTTGACCAAGCATTTGTATTGCGCATTCCTGGCAATCTCGATGCAAAGGCGGTTGCACCTTTACTGTGCGCGGGAATCACCACCTGGTCGCCGTTGCGTCATTGGAAGGTAAAAGCGGGTGACTTGGTTGGTGTCATTGGCTTAGGCGGCTTAGGCCATATGGGCGTTAAATTTGCGCATGCCATTGGCGCCAAAGTTGTTATGATCACACGTTCTGTCGCTAAAGGTGAAGACGCCAAAGCGTTAGGTGCGGATGAAGTGTTATTATCCAATGACGCAGCGGCGATGCAAAAGTATGCGAATCAATTTGATTTCCTGCTGAATACTATACCGACCCGTCATGATGCCAACCCTTATGTGAATTTATTAAAACGCGACGCAACCATGGTTATGGTGGGTGCCATCGAGCCGGTTGAACCCGTCAATTGCGGCCCTTTGGTATTTGGTCGAAAATCCATTGCGGGCTCATTGATTGGTGGTATCGCAGAAACCCAGGAAATGCTGGATTTTTGTAGCAAACATCAAATTGTCTCGGATATTGAGGTGATTAATATCCAAGACATTAATCATGCGTATGAACGTATGATCAAAGGTGATGTAAAGTATCGATTTGTGATTGACATGAAGTCGCTGAGCCAGTAGAGAGATAATCCTGGGTTGAAGGTTAAGCTGCTGCAGGCATGGTCATTACTCTTCTGTTGTGGCAGTGCTGCGTTGATTGCTGAATTCGCCCGGTCTTGCACTGACCAGCGTAATGCCCGCAATGTACTGATGACCGGCAACGGCGGCTGATTTAATTGCTGAAAGCACGTAATTTTGATCGGCTTTTAGTGCTTCGTCTACCGCTTCAACCATGCGTCTTAAGTAAGTGACGACGACATCTTTCGGGGCTTTTTTTGTTTCTTTGGTGCATAGCGTATCCAGGCGATCCGCCAAATCTTGTAGGGTAGTGGCTTCGCGTATTGCCTCCATCACCAGTGCGTTTTTGGTGGATCTTTTTTTATCAAAATCAAATAATCCTTTGGGGCGATTTAAAAAAGTGCCGATTTGACCAATTGTTGATATTGCGGGAAGGTGAGCGCTAATGGCAGTCAGAATTTGTGTTTGATTGTCGGCTGATTCGAAGAGTTTGGCAACTTGAACCAGAAACATTCGCGTTCTTTTGGTGGTGGTGATGGCTTCATCTCTCATGCAGGCAATGAAGTGAGCGGCATTGCCGCTGGTTGCTGATGCCAGTGCATCAAGCGCTGCTGCATCTTTGGTGACACGTCCTGCGTGTGAGTCAGTTCTGTCCTCAGTGCGACTGAAGTGGGCATTGATGTTATCGATGAAAAGGGCTGTAGGTAAAGCAGAGGTTCGAAGCGTGCCGATGGACGATAATGACATACCCAATTCTCCTTAGCGGTATTGACGGTCGGCGCTATGATAAAACAATAAGCTAAAATAAACAAGCTTTTTTCATAATTTTTTGTTAAGGTTTGATAACATTTTATTCAACTTTTTTGTAAAGTCTTTTAAGCATAAGGGGTGTAGGGGTAAATATTAGGCGAGCAATTTGCTGGAGGTTTAATGTAATCGTGACTACTCACGCCTCCATTAAAGTTGATAACACTTTTTAATTTTTTCGACTATACTCGACAGGAGTAAAAAACATCCCGAGCCGCGGAAATGATAGACAAGCAAGCCTTAAGCGCTCTCAGTCATGAAGAAAAAGATGCCCTGATTT
>CANJVU010000007.1 GCA_947478525.1 Thiotrichales bacterium | reverse complement strand
GTCGATAATCCTGCTGATTATTGGCAAATGGGTGGTGTAATCTCCAGTAGCGCAGGTTGGGGTAAAGATTATCCCGGTTCCTATGCTTATCCAAACAATCAAATAGCAATAACACCGAGTAGTGGTTCGCATACTGGATATGTTGCTTTGCTGGATTCCACTGGCACCACCATCGCCTCTGCAAACCAAAGTTTTTCATGTGGAACATAGAAAATCAAAAAACCCGCTGGGACCAGGCCGGCGGGGATTTCAATCCCTGATCATGATAACTTTAAGCCAACATCACTGTTAATGTCTGCAGCAGCAAATTACTATCATAATTAACACACCCTTGCTCAAAGGCAACAACTGAAGCTTGAATATCCTCCCATGAGAACTGTAACTCACGGCCATTAGCACGAAAAATTTTCTGTTGTTCGGTTGGTATTAGCGCTTCGCTACCATAAAATAACTCTTCATAGAGTTTTTCACCGGGGCGCAATCCGGTGTATATAATCTCAATCTCTTCTTCTTTTTTCCCCGACAGCTTAATGAGCTGCTTGGCAAGATCGACAATTTTGACAGGCGTGCCCATATCCAATACAAAAATCTCTCCGCCCATTCCTATAGCCCCGGCTTGCAACACCAACTGTGACGCCTCTGGAATGGTCATAAAATAACGCGTAATGTCCGGGTGAGTTACGGTGATAGGCCCTCCCTTAGCCAGTTGTTTTTTAAACAAGGGAATCACACTCCCGGCTGAACCAAATACATTACCGAACCGAACCGTCACAAAACGAGTTGAATCCGGGAACTGTGTATTGCAGCCTTGACAAAATAACTCTGCAATACGTTTGGTAGCACCCATAATATTAGTGGGGTTAACTGCCTTATCGGTCGACACCAGAATGAATTTTTTGACCTGATGGCGAACCGCTGCTTCTGCCACCGTTCTGGTACCCAATACATTATTCTTAATTGCTTCTCGAATTTGCGTTTCCAGCATCGGCACGTGTTTATAGGCAGCAGCATGAAAAATAATAGAAGGTTGATGCGTGGCTAATAGATGCTCGACCGCAGCAGCATCCGTTACGTCTAATAACACCGCTTGAAAATGATCAATACCCGCGTTGATAAACTCTTGATCGATGCTATATAAATTAAATTCGGACTGATCTGCAATAAGCAAACGCTTTACACCCATTCGCAGAATTTGACGGCATAGCTCCGAACCAATAGAACCTGCGCCTCCCGTGACCAACACCACCTGATCCTTCAGAAAATGATGTGTGATTTCATGATCCAATTTCACCGGATCACGTCCCAACAGATCTTCTAGAGATACCTCACGCAGATCTGATACTGAAATATGCCCACCGGTAATCCCTTCCAATGAAGGTAAAATACGCACCGGCACCTGTGCATCCTCACATTTCGCCAGTATAGGCTTCAATGCGGCACTGCGAATCGAGGGAATAGCAATGATCACCAGTTCAATATTATATTTACGAACTACGGCAGCAATTAAATCAGTCCCTCCAACAATACGAGCACCGCGCATTTCTTTGCCATGTAGCTTACGATTATCATCCAAAATAACAATCGGTTGGTATTGTTTTTCTGACCAGTTTTCCAGATCGCGCAAAAATAACTCGGCTCCTTGGCCTCCACCAATAATCAGCGTGCGCTTGATATTATCCGAGTGACGTTGGTTTCGACTATTGATATAACGAATTACTAATCGCCCAAAAACCAAAATAATAATTAACAACAACGGGTAAATGACCCAAATGCTGCGAGGAATACCCAGCAAATCTTGAAAAAACCAAAAGACCCCTAAAGCCACAAGCCAAGCACACACCAACGCCTTGCATAATTTAACCAGCTCTGGCAATGAAGAAAAGCGCCACAAGGGACGATAGGTTCTAAATATCCGATAGAAAACAAGGTGAATCATCACCAATATCGGCAATACTTTTAATCCATCTAAAAACATGGCCCAAGGAATGTCTAGACTCAGGTTGTAACGGACAACATAGGCCAACAGCCAGGCGACTACAACCGCTCCACTATCATATGCCAAGACGATCCAACTCGAGTAATTACGAATACTGGAAACTTTCATTTTCACGCAACGTGCTTAATTAGTAGAATGAACACCAGCTTACTCAAGAAGCTTAACAAAGTCTAGGGAGCGATTGCTATTATACCGCTTGCAATTAAGGTTTTTTCCGCTTTATCTTCCATAAAATGATAATTCGCATTCTATGGAAGATTAAGGCACAACCAGAAAAACAGGCACAAAAATAACATTTGCGCATTTTGTGCCGAATATTTCAGCCATATTATCGATTTTTCAGAACTGCTTCGGTAGCTTCACGCAAAACTTGCGTCACCACCTCAATCACACGACAAATTTCACTTTCTGATAGCGTGGGATGCAATAACAGCGCCAAACTGGTTTCGCCCAACTCCTTTGCTATTGGAAAGCGTTGCGCAGGACGATAAGGCGTGTGATCAAAAGATTTTTCAAGATAGACCTCTGGACATCCTCCCGACAAGCAAATTACTCCGCGCTTGTTGATCTCCTGCATAATACGGTCTCGATTCCAATCTGGTTTGAGCTCATCAGATCGCACAAACATATAATAACGATAATGGGCGTGCACCACCTCTGGCGGAACAGGTGTTATGCGTAATGCGGCAATCTTAGCAAACGCTTCATTAAATGCCTGCGCACAACGCGTACGGATATGAGTCCATTCGGGGAGTTTGCGCAATTGAAGTCGACCAATCGCCGCCTGCATCTCAGTCATACGCCAGTTGCTGCCAAACGATGCGTGAATCCAACGGAAACCAGGCGGATGTTGTTTATGAAACACGGTATCATAATCTTTGCCATGATCCTTGTAGGACCAGGCACGTTCCCAAAAAGTTTTATCATTGGTGGTCAATAACCCACCCTCTCCACCCGTTGTAATGATTTTATCCTGACAAAATGAAAATGCCGCCACATGCCCCCAACTGCCCACCGCTTTGCCTTTGTACATGGCACCATGCGCTTGTGCACAGTCTTCAATCACATAAAGATTGCGACGCTTCGCCAGTTCCATGATTTTATCCATCTCACACGGCCAACCGGCATGATGCACCACAATTACTGCTTTGGTTCTAGGCGTAATCGCCGCCTCAATGGTTGCAGCGGTTACGTTTTGTGAAACACGATCCACTTCTGCAAATACTGGTATCGCGCCTCTGGCAATAATACAACTGGTCGATGCCATAAACGTGCGGCTGGGTGTAATCACCTCATCACCCGCTTTAATATCCAGGGCAATTAATGCCAGCTCCAGCGCTACTGTGCCATTCATTAAAGACACGGCATATTGACAACCAATCGACTCCGCATATTCTTTTTCAAATAATTTACACTCTGAACCAGTCCAGTAGTTAACTTTACCTGACTTTAAAACGTTTACTACTGCATCGATTTCATCGGTACCATAAACAGGCCATTTGGCTAGATCATTAACCACATTCATTGACTGAACTCCCAAAATTATCTAAATCAACCACTGCTGCGGCCCAGGAATACCCGACTCCAAACCCGACCAACATGACTTTTTTCTTACCCACCAACATACCGGTTTTTTGCGCTTCTTTCAACGCAATCGGAATGGTTGAGGAAACAGTATTGCCACAAAAATCCATCGCCACCCAGAATTTTTCCTGAGGAATATTCAATTTTTTACGCAGATGCTCCAGCATATAAGCATTGGCCTGATGAAAGACAAAAAGTTCAATTTCACCAAAAGTTGTTTTTGCTTTTACCAACGCTTGTTCAATCACCCCTGGCACAACGTCTAAAGTAAATTCAAATATTTTGGGGCCTTTCATTCGCAAATAAGGGTCGGCGTCGCTGTTACCATGACGCATGCCACGACCCAATGTACAAAGGTTTTCTGCACCACGACCATCGGTACCGTAAGCAACCGGTGCAATCAATTCTTTTTCATAATCAACACCCGTTATCAACGTTGCCGCAGCACCATCACCAAAAATAGTTTTAACCGATTTATCAGTCGGTTCAATCAATTTGGTATAGGTGTCAGCGGTTAATAATAATACATTCATGGCCTGACCGGATTCAATTAACCCTTTTGCCAACGATAATCCATAAATAAATCCCGAACATCCCAGATTAAAATCCAGTGCACCCACGGACAATCGCAAGCCCAGTCGATCCTGGATCACGCAGGCGCTGGTGGGTAGCAGGTAATCTGGTGTTTGGGTACAAAACAATAGAAAATCAATTTGCTCTGGTTGAATCACACCACTGGCAAATAATTTTTGTGCTGCTTGAACGGCCATATCTGAAGAACATTCATCAGCAGCGGAAATATGACGTTGCTTGATGCCGGTTTTCGCGAAAATCTTCTCAGCGGAAAACTCCGGAAATTGGACAGCCAAAACGTCATTCGTTAAAGTCGATTGAGGTAGGTAATATTCTATCGCGCCAATCAAAGCTTTTTGCATTATATTAACCTTTTTGCGGGCACACCTACTACAGTGGTTGCAGGCGGAACATTACGCATCACTGCACTGCCAGCCCCAATAATGGCATCATCTCCAACCGTTTTATGTGGAATAACACAGGCATGCGAACCCATAAAAACGCGTTTTCCCAGTTTAGAAAAACCACTAACAACACCATGAGGACAGGTAGTCACAAAATCATCGAGCACCGCATCATGGCCAATTGAACTGGCAATATTTAAAACCACGCCGACACCTAGCTTGACGTTTCTTGATATAAAAACATAAGGTGCCACAATCAATGCATTATCCGGCAATAAATCACTACAAATAACAGCCGAAGAATGAATCAAATTAATAAAAATCGCTCCCTTTTGTCTTAACTGATGAATAACCCCTTCTCGCGACTTAGGGTGATTAATTGCACAAACAAAAACATGCTTTTCTTGTGGGAGAAAACCTTTGATAGCTCCAAAATCACTGCAGGCAATATTATCGTCTAAAAAACCCTTAAATTCAAAATGATCAACACCCAATACTCCAGGCAACCAGGCACCAATTTCTTTGCCAAAATCACTCGCACCAACAATAATTAATTCTTTTTTCATATTCTCTCTCAAATCGCGGTATAGCCGCCATCCACCATCATATCCGTACCCGTAATCCATCTGGCAGCATCTGATAATAAGAACGCTACCATATTAGCAACGTCAATCGGCTCACCAAAACCGAGAGGATGCATCTTTTTGATCGCCATCACCTGCTCTTCGCCCATTTTGGCAAATAACGATTCCGTCATGGCGGTCATAACCACGCCTGGTAAAATTGAATTGACACGAATCTGTTCCGGTGCTAATTCTATTGCCAACGATTTTGCCGCGGCCATAATTGCTCCTTTGGTCATTGCATAGGGTGAAATAGCGGCCTGCCCCACCAAGGCAACCACCGATGAAATGAACACCAGGCTGGCAGGACGTTGTGAGACGGTTTTTTGGCGAAACCCTTTGGCAAGCATGATAGCAGCACTGACATTCACTTTAAAAATATCTTCTAAATTCTGTGGGGTAATCAATTTCAACGGTCGCACTAGATGAATCCCCGCGGCATGCAGCAGGCCATGCAGCAACCCATGTTCGCCAGCAAGACGAGTTAAAAAGACAGGAATTTCTTCTAAATTTTTCAGATCAAAAGGCGCAATTACATGACTTGTACCCACTAAAGACCGATAAACCTCTTTTAACTTTTCTTCATTGCGCGCAACCAAAATCACTTTGGCACCCAGTTGAGCAAACAACGCAGCACTCGCTCGGCCAATGCCATCAGATGCACCGGTGACTAGAATTGTTTTACCCTGTAAACTAACAAAATTATTTTTCATATTTACTTAACAATAGCTTGATAACATCATCAACGGTGTTAACATTCTGTAACTGGCTCACAGAAATTCGCTTATCGAAATGTTCATCTGCCAATGCGATTAAGCCAATAATGGCAATAGAATCCCACTCTTGGATGGACTCATTTCCTATTAAAGTACCTGGATTAACCTCCAGTAATTCATCCAGTAACAGCAATACGTCCGCTCGATTCATCACAACTCCTTTTTATCACCATAAAACCTTTCGATCGTCGCTTGTCCAGCCTGGCTAATTCCTTCTCGCTTAAACACTTTTTTAGCCGTCAACCAAAAGATTTTCATATCCAGCCAAAACGATTGATGGTCAACATACCAGACATCCAGTCTAAACTTTTCGTCCCAAGAAATGGCATTTCGACCATTCACTTGCGCCCACCCAGTAATCCCTGGCCGAACTTTATGACGATGCTTCTGATGGGCATTATACAATGGCAAGTATTCGATTAACAGAGGGCGAGGGCCAATAAAACTCATATCGCCTTTTAATACATTAAATAGTTGGGGCAACTCATCTAAACTGGCTTTACGAAGAAACTGACCAAACTTGGTTAATCGAATATGGTCTGGCAGTAAATCACCAGCCTCATCTCGTTTGTCATTCATAGTACGAAATTTATAAACGGTAAAGATTTTCTCGTGCAGCCCAGGCCTCTGCTGGTGAAATAGCCCTGGCGTTCCTAAAAAACAAACCACTAAAATATAAACAATCAGCAATAACCAGCTAAGTATAATCAGCAAAAAAGTCGCCAACAATAAATCAACGATTCTTTTGATCATAAACCTGCTCACACACCATTACAAATTTTGCCGATAAAGCTTCCCGATTGAATCTCTCTTTTGCCAACTGTAAAGCACGATGCGAAAACACTTGCCATTGCGTTTTACTTAACTTTGAAAAATCAATCAAAGCATTGGCAAATGCCTCAGATGCATCAGGTGGCACTACAATACCGCATTGAGTTTCCGCAATTAACTCTGCTACCCAGCCCGGATAATTATTCAATACCGGCAAGCCACTGGCAATATAATCAAAAAATTTATTGGGCGAAGTCCCGTAATAAAAGGCAGGAATATTTTTTAACAGCATCATCCCAATACCAGCTCTTTGCAATACCCAACTCAAAGCAGTTTTAGCAATAGGATCAAAAAAATAACTATTGGTTAATGCTTCTTTTTTGACTCGCTCCATTAGTTGTGGCTTACTTTTCCCATCTCCAATAAAAATCAACGCGATATGATGCAAACCCTGTTTTTGTAATCGCGCAGCAGCGTCTAACGCTGCATCCAACCCATTGGCCAAGCCATGTGCACCACAAAAAACAACGGTAAATTTTGTAGCGAGCAATTCTCTTAACAAGAGTGGAATATTACCCTCATCCATGGGCTCATTTTTTTGGAAAATTTCGATATCACAGCCATTAGGGATTAAGGTGATTTTATCTTTTGGTAAAGTACCAAATCGAGCCATCCCTTCACAAATTCCGGGAGAAAGACCAACACCTACATCGGCAAAACGATAGGCCATCCGCTCCAATAACCCTAGCCCACTCAACACCAAAGGATTCTTCACTACCCCCATAGCCTTTGGGAGTTCTGGCCATAAGTCGCGTATTTCTAACACAAATGGCTTACGGCGAAAAATTTTGGCAAAAATACCAGGAATAGCAACGGTTAAAGGCGTAGAAGTGGCATAGAGTAAATCATATTTTCCCGTCAAAACAATCTGCAAAGTTTTATAAATAAACTTCATGAATTTCAGGGCACGTTTAAAAAAGCCATCATAGTTAGAGTAAGCCAAATCAATTTCTATGACCTCAATCCCTTCGACCAGGCCTTGACGCTTGTCTTTTGAAAAAGGCTGCGTGAGCCCTGTAACGCCACGTTGCGCCGAACCACACAACATCGTTACCGAATGTCCACGTGCAATCAGCGCCTTGGCAAATTCATAAGAACGCGTCCCCCCTGCCCCTTGAGCAGTGGTGAAGTATTGATGTATATATAAAACGCGCAATGGTTTACTCCAACTCAATCAATGTTTTCACTACTGCTTCCGATGCAGGTAATGATACTTCAAACACTGGCCTTAATTGTTTCTGCTGATAGTATAAAGAATGCCAGGATTCGCGCAATACGGGCAGTGCTATTTTACCACCGACATAAATCAACAACTTAACTTTACCCAATCGCCAACCATCTTCCTCTGGCAACCAATCTCCTGAGCAGACATGCCAACGCAGCACTGCTTGCTGTTGATAGCCAGATACACAATCCTTAATGCAATAGCCGTTTGCGGTTTGGCGTATTTCACGCTGATGTTGCGCACCCTGATAGTCCTGATATTTCCCACACCAAGACATTAATTCTTTTGAATCTTTCAAAGGATGCAATACGTTACTTTTCAACCAAGCCCCCCATAAAAACCGAGATAATACGGGCATTTGTTCATGATCATCGAATTGAATGGTATTGTGTGCAGCCACTCCTTTAAACTCAAGTCCACTAGAACCAACAGGGTTATAACTATAACTGCCCACATCTTGCAAAACGTTGCGACCATCCATCCATAAATCAACATGAAAAGCATCAGCATGGCCAGGGCGAAAACGAAACTGGGGATAACGCAGTAATGCCCAATGATTGGCATGCTGTAATTTAACAAACCCACCATCAGCAAACGCTACAGAAGCTATTATGCTCACCGCAATGGGCAATGATTCATAGGCTATTCCCAATGCAGTCAAAGGTAAATCCCAGGGACCTGCTTGATATAATTTTTTCTGGTCTAACAGTACAGAAGCCAATTGCAAGCTAGGACGAAAATTTCGATAATCACCACCGTCTAATTTGAAGAGCAATGCACCATCATTAGCACCCAGATTGGGGGCGTCTCCTGATACAGGATCCACCAAGTTTCTCAACCATTCAAAAGCAGCGCGATAGCGTTGATAAAATATTACCGAGAACTCTGGCAATTCTTGCCTACACCGCGCCCAAACACATAGCGATAACGTATCCACCAAAAGTCGATGATAGGTAACCGAATATTGAGAAAACGTTCCATCCTGTGCAATTAACCGTTGCACTCGATTTTCTAGCCAATACGTTCCTTTTAATAGCGCCCGCCTGCCAAGTAAAGAAGAAGGATTATGTGATGATAACCAAGCACCTGCAATATAGAGTGCTGCTGCTTCACTGGTGGCATGATTATTGTCTTGTGCAATTGCATAGGACATGGTCAATAAAATCCGTCTGACGTGGGTTTCAACAAACTCAACGGCAACCAATGAAGGCGGCGTCTTATCAACATGAATCAAATGATCTGCCAATAGAAAATTAATTAATCGAATGGCGGTTTCTTGCGCACATAACCACTGATACCCCTTCTGTGGAGTATTTACAACACACCAATGTTCGATCAATTGATTCAGTCGTATTTGATATTCTGATTGACCGGTTAAACGGTACGCCAACGCCAATTGCGGTGCCCAATAAAACCGCGATAGTTCCCAGATATTTTTTATATCCTCCCCTGGTTTTGCAAAAAACGATAACCTTGACCAATGCGCTTGAGTCGCTGACCATTGTTTTTGAGCAAACGGACACCAGGTCCATGAAGGAAGTGCGTCGCTTTTAAACCAATGATAAAAATAAAAACACCACTCACCCGCCATGATACGATTAACATTTTCCACAAATTGCTCAGCAGAAGATGAACTTGCTAACTCAACAGAAGATGCTGAGGAAAAACAATCGCGCATCTGCAATCGCCAAGCCTTAATCGGCAAACGAAATTGATAATATCTAAACTTCATTTTTAATCGATAGATCGCAACACGTAGAATATTGACCATACTCAATCGAAATAACGTATGCAGTTGATCTAGGCGTCGATGATATTTCATAACAACAAGTGGCCAGTAATATGATTCACAATCTGCTGTGCTGCGGTACCATCGCCATAAGGATTCACCGCATTGGCCATGCGTTGATACGCCAGTGGATCATCAATCAACTCAGACACTGCGGCAATCAACGTAGCCTCTGCAGTACCTACTAATTTAGCAGTGCCCGCTTCAATCCCTTCCGGACGCTCAGTGACTTCACGCATCACCAATACCGGCTTACCCAGTGATGGCGCTTCTTCTTGCACCCCACCTGAATCGGTCAATACAATTTTGCAATGATCCATTAAATGCACAAACGGTTCATAGTCGACTGGTTCTATCAAATGAATATTGGCATACCCTGCCAACAAATCAAAAACTGGTTTACGCACATTGGGATTTAAATGCACGGGATAGACAAAATTCCATTTTGGATAACGAGTTGCCAAAATTTGAATCGCTCGACAAATGGACAAAAAGCCTTCACCAAAATTTTCACGGCGATGGCCGGTAATTAACACATACGGTTTTTGTTGCTCAATCAGTTGCAAGATATTGCCTGGCAAAGCCGCTTTAATTCGATTGAGATTCAAATGCTGACGCATCCATAATAGTGCATCAATCACGGTATTACCGGTCACCCAAATACGATTTTCAGCAACGCCTTCCTGTAATAAATGACGCTTGGAGGTTTCCGTCGGTGCAAAATGCATCGTGACTAAGCGGCCAGTCAACTGGCGATTGGCTTCTTCCGGAAATGGTGCCAGTAAATTATGCGTACGCAGCCCCGCTTCGACATGCCCTACAGGAATCTGGCAATAAAATGCAGCTAAAGCACCAACAAAACTGGTGGTGGTATCGCCTTGCACCAACACCAAATCTGGCTTAGCTTGCTGCAATACACTTTGTAACCGCACCAACATTTCACTGGTGAGATAAAACAAATCCTGATTAGGTTTCATTACATCCAAATCGTAATCTGCTTTCAACCCAAATAACTGCATCATTTGATCTTGCATCGTGCGGTGTTGCGAGGTTGTGCATACTTGCGAGACGATGCTAGACGTTTTTTGCAACTGCTGAATCACCGGCGCCATTTTAATGATTTCAGGGCGGGTGCCTACGATTGACAAAACTTTTATCATGGCCGAATAATCCCTTTGGTATCAATTACCACCTTGCCCCTAACCTGTTGTTTTTCCAAGATTTTAAATGGCTGATGATCCACCAAGATCACCAGAATATCCGCACGTAAAATCGCGGTTTCAAGATCCACCAATTCAAATCCCTTCAATTGATTTACATTGGGTTCACATACCAATACTTGGCCAATATTAGCATCGCGTAATCGCTCGGCAATCATTAATGACGGTGACTCACGCAAGTCGTCAATATCTGCTTTAAATGCCACGCCCAAACAGGCAATGACAGGGTTTTTAAATTTAGCTGCTGCTGCCGTCACTTTGGCAATCACCCATTCCGGCTTACCATCATTCACCTGACGCGCGGTGCGCAACAATGGTGATACCTCTGGCGCCGAGGCCACAATAAACCAAGGATCTACCGCAATACAATGCCCGCCGACACCAGGACCAGGTTGTAAAATTTTAACCCGCGGATGATGGTTCGCTAAACGAATTAACTCCCAGACGTTGATATTGAGCTTGTCGCAAATCAATGATAACTCATTAGCAAAGGCGATATTCACATCGCGAAAGGCATTTTCAGTGAGTTTACACATTTCAGCGGTTTTGGCATCGGTAGCCAAAACTTTGCCCGCAACAAAGCCACGATAAAATGCTACGGTTTTTTCGGTAGATTCTGCATCTACCCCACCGACCACTCGATCATTTTCAATCAACTCTTGCAATACCTTTCCTGGAATCACCCGCTCAGGGCAATGTGCATAGTAAATATTTTTTAATTCCGGTCGCATTGTAGAAATAATTTTTTGTATATGTGCCGTCGTTCCAACTGGCGAAGTCGACTCCAGAATCACCAAATTACCTTCTGCCAAAAACGGTGCAATGCTGCGCGTTGCTGCTTCGACATAGGTAATATCAGGCGTTTTGTCTTCATGAAATGGCGTGGGTACTGCTAAAATAAAAATATCTGCCAATGCCGGTTTGGGACTGGCCTTAAAATTACCGGAATGCACGGCAGACTTCACCAGAACATCTAACCCTGGTTCAACAATGTGAATTTCACCGCGATTGAGTTTTTCTACTACATCAGCACGAATATCCACACCCAATACATCAAATCCTTTGGTAGCCAATAATGATGCAGTGGGCAACCCAATATAACCCAATCCTATGACACAAATTTTCTTCATGGTTTCTCTCTTAAGCTATGATTTGCCACTCTGCATCAAACGTTGATTTAACTCAAGACAAACATTTGACACCTCAAACAACTCCTCAAAAACGATGGGGGAATCAGTACCATTTTGAATGGCATCAACAAATGCTTTCACCGCTTGCGATTGACCTTTGTCTTGTTTCCATAACGACATTTTACTAAACCCAGATTTACCGAACCCAGTCCAGCCATAACCAACCAATTTTCTAAAATTATCGAGTTGCAACACTTTTCCTGCAGCCGAAATTTCTAAGCGCTCTTTAGATACTCGTTTATGGCTATTAGCAAAATAATGAACAGTACCAAGCGAGCCATCGGCAAATTTAAGGGTAACAGTAATGTTTTGATTTTTGGGCACTATACTAGTTTCAGGTGACATGGCTGATATTTGTGTATCTGTAATCGTTGCTCCTACCAAAAAACGCAACAAATCAATAAAATGACAGCCTTCGCTAATAAAACGCCCCCCTCCTATTTGTGGGTCATGCGTCCAATTATCATCTGGCATAAAGCCTGCATTCACCATCATAACAAGATATTTAGGTGTTTTTACTGTATTGAGGAGTTGTTTGATTTTTCGAACCTGTGGTGAAAAACGACGATTAAATCCCACCATCAATTTTTGCCCTGGGAATTGTTGTGCCGTCTCTTGATAAACCGTGCTGATTTGCTGTAGTTCTCCTTCATGAATGGCCAACGGCTTTTCTACAAACACATGTTTACCTGCTTTAAGCGCCTGAATGGTTTGTTGTGCATGTTGATTAGGGCGCGTAGCAATAACCACAGTATTAATAACTGAATTTTGCAGCACCGTCTCGTAATCCGTTGTAGCTATTTCAAAACCATTTTTTTTACCATGCACTACTGCGCTGACACCTTGACCTGAAACTATGCTATGCAAATGAATACCGGCTTTTTTAAATGCTGGAATCAACATCCGGCTGGCGTAATTACCAGCACCAATAAATGCTGCCACTGGAGCTGCACCTGAACGCTTTATAAAAGCAGGAGTAGATAATAAAACCTGTTTCTCCATTGCAATGACTTGTGGGTAGTTTAAAACAATTCCTAACACACTTGGATCAGAATCAAGCGCTTGATATGCCTGTTCTGCTTGATCAATCGAAAATCGATGACTAATTAATGATTGCACGTCGATGCGACATGCTGCCATCATATCCAGTACAGCCTCAATATTACGTTGTTCAGTCCAGCGCACAAAACCAATCGGATAATCATGTCCTTTGTCTTCATACTCTGGGTCATACCGCCCAGGGCCATAAGAGCAAGAAACCTGAAAACTTAATTCTTTCTTGAAAAAATCTTCCCGTGATAATTCAAGACCCGTCACACCAACCAATACAATTCTACCGCGTTTACGGCACATCAAAGCAGCCTGATGCACAGGATCGCTGCTTTTAGTCGACGCGGTAATTAAAACCACGTCCACCCCATGACCTCGTGAAAATGCCAGCGCCCGCGCAAGAACATCTTCACCCTGCGATAAGTCCACTGTTTCCGCACCATATTGTTTCGCCAATGCCAGTTTAGCTGGATCAAAATCTGCACCCAAAATTCGGCAACCTTGCGCTTGCAGTAACTGAACCGTCAGTAATCCAATTAACCCAAGACCCAATACAACAACACTTTCACCGAGAGTTGGTTGTGCCAAGCGAATACCTTGTAACCCAATGGCACCAAGCACCCCGAACACCGCAGATTCATCAGCAACTGAATCGGGAATCTTAACACACAAATTTTTTGGCACACGCACCAACTCCGCATGCGCACCATTAGACAACACCCGATCGCCAATCATAAACCCTTCTACACTTGAACCAACTTCCAACACTCGGCCAACATTGCAATATCCCAGTGGAATTGGCTGATCCAGTTTGGATTTTACCGCTTCTATCGTAGTGAACAATCCATCGGTTTTCACTTTCTCCAAGACCTGTTTCACTTTATCAGGCTGTTGTTTGATCTTGCCAATCAAGCCTGCTTTGCCAAAATTGAGCAACATACGCTCAGTACCCGCAGAAATCAGCGAACATTTACTTTGTATTAACAGCTGACCAGCGGACGGTTTTGAGCAGGGGATCTCCAGTATCTCTATTTTTCCAGTGTTCAATTGTTGAAGAATTTGTTTCATGGATCACTACCTTTGTTAATTACTAAGTTTCATGATAATAGTTTTTTAAATTTTTTTCTGCGATAGCCAGAAGATGAGAATCCATTTTAAAATAAAGACGCCCGTCAGAAACGCGCTGCGGTTTCAAAGCTGCCGTATTATTAAGGAGATTTCTTGTTGCTCTCACCAGTATTAATGGCATTTGACTCTCTAAAAAATTTCTAAGCTGTGCAATATGTTGAAAACGTTTACCATCCACTAAAACCGTTTCAATAATCGGACCCATATCAATAGATTTAACCATCAAATGTGTAGTCATACCAATCAATTCAAATTTTTTCTCTAACAAAGGCCATTCCACTACATCCATTCCCCGATAATAGGGTAAAATACCCATGTGACAGTTGATCACCCCCAGACCAGATGCTTCAATCACTTTTTCCGGTACAATACCTCCCCCCGTAAAAACCACACAGGCCACAGGGTCAGTCTTTAATGACTGCTCTACTTTAGCATCAGCGTAGTCTGCAACGGAGATAATGCGAATATTATACTGTTGAGCAAGCACCCATAAATTTTTTCCTTTTATATTTTCTTGCTGCATCATTCTCATGATCGTCATATCATCCGTAGACACCGTTTTTAATCCACTGGAACGAAGGATCAGTTTTCGATAAATTTTCCTCAAAAAACGATAACCATTTTGCCGGTATTCTTGTATAAATCTTTTGGGGTTAAACAAACTCCTTACAAAAATTGTTTCTACTGGAACCCCACTACGAATCAATAACTCTAGAGTGGCAATTGAAAACATGCTATAAGGGTTGGGAGAGAAAACGGCGACCGGCTTATCCATCATTTTTTCCCAATGTTATTGATAAAAGCTTGATAACCCACCTGTAGCGATGGCGCTAAAAAATCAGGCTTATTAACCATTTTTGCTAATTTCAAGAAAATATTTGTATAAGCATCATCTCTATATTTCGAGGAAGCCAAAAACATCAAAGCAGTAAACCACTCTAATAACAATCTACGTTTTGAAACTTGCTCTATCAGAAAGCGCTTCTCCATAATAGCATGAATTCTGAATATATTACTCTCTAAAAAATTTCTGATTTTTTCAAGCCATTCCCAAAGAGGCCCCTCCAGCGCTTCTGATGCCAGGCAATGCGCGCACAGTTGGTAAAAATCTGTTTCCGAAAATTCGCAAAACTTGCCTTTAGGGGGAGAGAACAGCGGTGGCAATAACCGCGATGGCACAGCAACCGCTCTGTTACTAACATACTCCAATATCAGATGATTCAGTGCTTTTTTATCCTCATTTTCCAACCCTTCTAAACAACAAAGGTATACCCTACCATCACAATTCTTCAATGCTTCACCAAAAATAAAAAACTTTTTACTGCTCTGTCTGCCTTCTGCAAAACCAATAATGCCAGATTTAAAAAAACGGATGGGCAATCCATCATGCTCCAACTGTAATACATCCTCCCATTGCTCAAGATCTTTTGAAACAAAAAGATGGGCGCAATTGGTTTTAACCCCTTTCCCTATTTCTCGCGTAGTCGCTGCCAAATACGTTCCATCTGATAATGTTTTCACATACCACACTGGGCCTGGAAAATCTCTAAGCTGCTCAATTTTTTTGGTTTTACGATCAAATTTAATTAAGTAAGAAGTTTCTAGCTGGCTATCCATAATCCAATAAAGATAATCTACAGTAAAAAACAACCCTACCGTGCGATACAGCTGCGAGCCATCCCCAAACTGATTAAGCAACTGAAATGAGGAATTAAATTCAAAAAGATAACTTTCATTTTGAAAATCTCCGGTAGTAATAAAAATATTGTTCGAAATTGGGTCTTGATATACTCCATGAACATGCTTAACGGTTTTCGCTGGAAAGGTGTATATATTCTGCCAGGTTTCACCCCGATCTACTGACTGCCAAACCGGCACCGACACTCGCTCTTTATTAGCCACATATTCACCAAAGACTATACGATCTTCTTGTACCAAAATCGATTGATGCAGAACATTACGGCAATTTTTAAGAAATAAAGTGGGGGTAAGCGTTTGCTTTTGCAAACAGAATTTATAAACTTTGTAATGGTAAATAATCACCAAAAAATGCTTATCTAGGGAAACGACTACATTCATTTTATCAAGACGCAGCATTCTACGCATCAACCTAAATTTACTCAGGACAGACAGCAATATGGGAAGCGGTAGCTTGAACAATATTTTCTTACCATCTGATTCACAAAAAACTTTATTCGCTCTTGAGTAAACAATAAAAGTATTCTCAAAAAAATGGACAATCTCAGCCTTTTTAAAACGCCATAATCGCAGCATTCTTTGCATGTTAAAACTCACAAATCAATAATGGTGGGTATTGTAACATCGACAAACTGACGACACCATAGCTCTATACACAGCAGCGAAAAAATGGTGTACGACCCATCAGCTCTACCCTGTTGATCCAAGTTAATTAAACGTTTTACCGCTGCAGGTTCATACAAGCCACGACGCTGTAAAGATGTCTCCGACAGCAGCTCAGCAAGTATTGGCTTGAGCGGTCCTTTCAACCATTGCCGCAACGGTGCACCAAATCCAGTTTTAGGCCGATAAATAATATTGTGAGGCAAGTAAGGTTCCATCGCTTTTTTAAAAATTGCTTTTCCTATATTTCCTTTTTGTTTCATAGCAGGGGGAATACGCGTGGCAAAATTGACTAAATCGAGATCCAGCAATGGAACCCGCACTTCGATACCCACGGCCATCGACATTTTATCGGTATAATTCAAGTTATGATCAGTTAAGAAAAATTTACTGTCCAAATAAAGCATCTTGTTGAGATCATCTACGTTATCGGGAATATTCTGTAACGCCGCCAATAAAGGATTTCCCTCACTCAACTGAGCGCGGATGCCAGGGCGATACAACGAATGCCTAATCGTAGAAGTATTCCATTCAAAAAAATGAGCAATGGACTCATTGCCACCCTTATCACAGTAAGCCAATAATTTTGCTGCTCGACGTAATATCGGATGGCCAGCACCAAAACCACGACCTGACATTGCCGCTCTTGCCACACCAGCCAATTGTTTCTTCGCCACTTGCGGCAACCATTGCCAATAACGTTGCAAATGCAATGCTTGATGACGTCGATACCCACTGAAAATATCATCACCTCCTGCACCTGACATCAACACTTTTAACCCTTGTTGCTGCGCTAACTCAGAAATCAATAACGCATTAATCGGTGCTGGGTCGGCCTGTGGTTCGTCCATGTGATACAACATGCGGCTCAACTGGTTAATCATCTGCGGTTCAGCCTGCACCACATGCAAAGGAACGCCTAGATGTTTTACGACCCGCTGAGCGTAAGGTAAGTCATCCGCAAACCCTTCTTGATGACCGATGGTTTCAATCGTATAGCATTCAACTGGACGTTCTGGTTGTAGTTGTCGCATAAATGCCACAATAGAACTGGAATCAAGACCACCTGATAGGAAAGCGCCAATGGGCACATCTGCAATCAATTGCCGCTCTACCGATGCTTTGACTCGACTGGCAACCTCTTCGGCAATCTCTGCAAAGCTACCGGTTAATAAGGGTTTTTTGCCATAAGGAATATCATAATACTGCCAGTGTTTGGTAATCTTACCATCTCTGACCAATAAGGCGTAACCAGCTTCCAATTTTTTGACCTGTTTTAAAGCTGTCTGCGGTGAGGGGCACCATAAGTAAGTAAGATAATAATCCAATGCACCAATATCTAATTCACGAGAAACGGAAGGACACGCTAATAGCGCTTTCAATTCGGAAGCAAATAAAAATCCTTCAGTAGTTTGAGTATAATAAAGTGGCTTCACCCCCAACTCGTCTCGCACCACCCATAAATCGCCTGGACACACTCCTGATTTTTGACCACTGGCACGGCCATCATAGATCGCAAAACTATAAATACCGCGCAGTTGACTGAGCATCTCTACGCCATATTCTGCGTAAAGATGAATCAACACCTCTGAATCGGTATGCGAAAAAAAAGTATGTCCTTTCGCTAATAGGTTTTCACGCAAGGTTAAATGGTTATAAATTTCGCCATTGAATACTAACCAGATTTTTTGATGTTCATCTGCTGTTGGCTGGCAACAGGCACACCTCACGCTCATGGGTTGATGGCCATTGGCAGACAAGTCAATAATCGACAACCGTTGCTGACCCAGTTGAGTATTGATATTTTGATGCTGAAGCGCTATTGAACCATGATCATCGGGACCACGATGACGGATTAATTGCAACATTTGCGGCAACAGCTCTCGAGAAAATTGACCGCTAAGACCAACAATACCACACATTGCTATTTTCCCTTGAAATACTTTAAGTAACAGAATTTCATCGATTCATGAAATAAATTCGCTTTCTTTTTCGTAGGAAGAATACCTGTCACGGAATGTTCAGCGTGAAACACTCTTAAACTTGGCTCGTACTGTATTATCAAGCCTGCCAACCTACTCTCTTCAGCAACAAAAAGTTCTTCCTGGTATAAGAAAAAACCGGTTTTATAGTTTAGCCCCCTATCAAAATACCGCTTTCTAAAAATAATAAACGCACCAAAAGGCAAATATATAGGTCGTGCCGAAGATTTAAAAAATTTCTTTGAATTTTGAACATAGCCTTTTAATTGGCATTTCCAGGAATTTAATAGGCCATATAAGAAAAAAAGCCGTGGGCAAGCAGAGACCCATGCTAAGAAGTGTATTTTTAGGGAAGCTGGTCGTTTTTCAAGGCCTGGATTTTGATCTTCATTGGTTAGCATAGATATAATAGAGGGAGCAATAACAGCAACGTCATTCGAAAGCTTTAACGACAATATTTTTTCAAAGAAAAATTGATCTTCGATGTTAATATCCGAATTCGAAATAATCACATATTCAGACAGTGGCTGATTTTTTTTGTACGACTCAAGAGCAAACTGAGCACCGCCAAAATAGCCTAAATTTTTTCCAGGGTAATATACAACAACATTTGCATATGCTCTTATACTTTCCTCAAAAGTAGGATCAGCCTGTGCACTATTTTCAACAAGCGTAATCACTGTGTCTTCAAATTTCGACAGCTTTGAGAGCATTTGCACAAAATCTGCAACTTCTCGATGGTTGTTATAAATCATACAAATCAGCATTAACTTTGCGCTATTACTGCCCACTGAAAACCCCTTGGATTATTGATCGTCCTCCGTTATGATAGCACATTATCTTTTTTATACGAGTGCTAGCAACGTTATGATCACAACAGTGCTTAGCGTTATTGTTTTGCATCACCCCCATATTGATGCCACGCGTAACTTAATACAGCAATTAAAAAAACAATATTCTGCTTTGGTAGTGGTTGATAATAGCCCGAATTCACACCAAACTGAATTGGCAGAACTGTTTTCACCAGAAGATGCGTATTATCACTTCCCGCAAAACATTGGACTAGGTGCTGCTCACAATGTTGGAATCAAAAGAGCAATGGAATTAAACTGCAATTTTGTCGCCATCTTTGATCAAGACAGTACGATCCCTAGTGAACTTATTGAAAAACTCATTCGAACGTTTGATGAAATTTCTCAAATAGACCCGACCATTGCTGCGGTGGGTCCATCCTATATCGATGATCGCACCAATAAGAAAAATAAAAGCAATTTTGTATTTCGACACACCAAAAAGAAAATGCTGATTTCATCGGGATCTTTACTTTCAATTGCCACATTAAAAAACATTGGCCTGATGGACGAAGATCTCTTTATTGATCTCATAGATACAGAATGGTGTCATCGCGCATATAAAAAAGGGTACTCGGTGTATAAGTCTGCGCTTGCGACCATGGCGCATCGGGTAGGAGAGGTGCAGCCAATTTTAGGAGGGCGCTATCAGATAACCTGCATGAACCCCTTCCGATGCTATTATTATGCGCGAAATGTAAAACGGTTAATGCTACAAAGACGCATCTCATTTTTAGTTGGGTGTTATGCGTTGTGCATCTATATTCCTCGAGTGCTCATAAAAGCTTTATTTTTACCTAATACCGGGATGTATTATAAAAATCTGATTCGTGGATTTCTAGCAAAATGACCTTACCGTCATTTATGAAAGTTCCTTTTCCTTTATGACCCAAAGATTGACAACAGCAACTTGAAAAAACAATACCCAATTTGCATCAAATATCCCAAAATAAGGGTCTCCCAAATTAGCAATCAAAAAGAAAAAAAGACTCGTCATGCCTGCTAATGTGATATTTTTAAAAATGGCATTATTGGTTTTTTTAAGAATCTCAAATGATTTTTTAAATAACCATAAAATAGCAATGGCATAGGTTAGAAACCCTAACAATCCCATTTGAAACAATAATTGCATATAAAAAAGCTCATAGTCCCATGGTTGCGTAGCACTTCTGGTTATCGTCGTCAAAGCCGCCCCCTGACCACTCCCTAAAAATGGGTGTTGTAGCCAACCTTCCAAAAGCGGATAAAACTCAGTCACACGTATCTGATTAGAAGCATTGTCAGTAAAATTAAAGCTCGTCAAAGCATAATTAAAAGTGTTAGCTCCCGTTACATTGAAAATGGAAAAAAGCTTAGGGGCAATTAGCGTAACACATAGCAAGATAATAATCAAAAAAAGTGCTCGCTTCAAAAGGTAAGCTCTTTCTTTTTCAAATAACGCGCCTACAAAAACAATCCAAATATAAGCTGCGGGTAAAATTACTAACAATGCTCTTCGACCTGAAAGTAGTGCGCACAAAATACAAAAAAACAAAACAAAACCAATATTTTTTTTACTCAAAAAACTTCCCTCACGCTTGCACATCAACAAGCTGATTATAAAAGGTGTTACGCAAACAAGAGTAAAAACCTGTGGAATAACTACTTGAACATAGCCATTATAGTTAGCAAAATTTAATTTCCCCATAAAGTCAGGTATTACATGCGGTACAAACGCCATGCTCTGCAGCAAAAAAACCCCAATAAAAAAACAAGTAAGCAATGTCGATATAACAATAATTTTTGATATCAAAACAAGATGATCTACCGTTCTAATAGCAGAAATTAATATCGTAAAAACAAAAGGCCAAAGCAGCATGACTGTTTCTGAACGCATCGCGCCTGGCGCACCAAAATATAATCCCCTTGCAAAAGAAAAAAATCCAACCGCCATGCACATAAGAAGCAAAAAGCCAATTTGAGGACAGAGAAAAACAGACCTTTCAGAAGCTATTTTTGAACAAACTAGGATAAAAATAAAAATCAAAAAAACTGCTTTAACAGGCTGTAATTGATAGGGCGCAAACAACATTAAGAAAATAAAAATTGATGCCAACACACCCATCGCGCTCATTTTAAAACTTATTTTCTGCATCTACTTGGCAACCTTGTAGTTAAATAAAAAACACTGTAACACCTTTGTTTTACCCCTTACCCTACCAAGCATTCTTGAAAAACATGGATATTGGTATACCAAAAGCCATAAAATTTTCTCTTTTACACCCAATTTATTTTTAATCAGCCGAAATGTTTCCCTTCTTTTTTCCGCCGAAAAATTTGTATTTTGACTCATTCTCCATAATGTAATTCTTTTTGCAATATTAAATTGTCTGCGACAAATATAATTCATAAAACGATCCGCACTATCAAGCGAATCTAAAATTCTAATATATTGATTCATTAAAAATATAGGATTTATTTTTCTTACGCTCCAAGATTCTTGAGCATTAACCCTATAAACTGACATCACTTCATCAATATATAGCGCTCCTCCTTTTAGCGCTCCCAAAATCTGTAAAAAATAATCACCAATGGTTACTTGATAAAACCAGTTAGGAATTGAATTAAAAACTTCTTTTTTAAAAATTAATGAAGCCGTTGGACAATAACCTCCACTCTTTTTTATAATATCGCCCACATTGAATACTTTATTATGTTTCGCATGTCGATCCATAATGGTTTTTTTATGGTTCTGCATATCTACTTTTAAGGCAGGATGAAAGCTCAATCGACACTCTGGATATTGCTGCATGGTTGCCATTTGCTTGTGCAGTTTTTTAGAGTCCATCCAATAATCATCTCCCTCACAAAGCGCAATATATTGACCTCTCGTATAGGATACCGCAATGAGAATAACATTTTTACCTGGTTGTGAAAATTGGTTTTCTTGTTGCAAAACAGGTCTAATCAGATTGGGATATCTTTCAGCATATTCTTTTACGATCGCGGTGGTGCCATCAGTCGAGGCATCATCATGAATAATGATTTCAAAAGGAAAGTCGGTTTCTTGTATTAAAAACCCTCTTATGGCATCCTCGATATAAGATTCTTGATTATAAGTAACACAAACCACACTGACCAGTGGAGGCTCTGAATAAATCCAATTTTTGCGGATTTCTAATTCTGTTTGGGTTTGCATTTTTTAATTTAACCTTTAACGAACCGGTTTCGAGCACAAATAAATATCTTCCTGCAAATTTAACGCATATTTTTTGCTCAAAATAGAATCTAATTCTCTCACATACCCATCCACATTGACCTCAAACCCTACTGCTCTTAAACGCTCTGCGTAATCTAGTCCATAAAAGCGTACATGATCCTCTTGTCCATAAAATTTAAGACGATCTTCTGGACTAACAATAGTGGAATCTTCAAAAGTCTGCTTCCGATCGTAGGCGATAGGTACCTGTAAAATCGCCCACCCACCTGGCTTTAATACTCTTAGCATTTCGGACATTGCCTTACGATCATCAGGAACATGTTCCAACACATGAGAACAAAGAATTGCATCAAACGATTCTGCTGGGTAAGGAATATCGGTAATATCCATTTTGATCATAGCTAAAGGCGAATCCAAATCAGCACTGAGATATTCAATATTAGGCAATGCACAGAGAAACTTTCCTAGCATAGGTTCTGGAGCAAAATGCAATAATTTGATTTGCCGCTCCATAATTTTTTTCTTATCGATGAGATATAACCACATCAAACGATGTCTCGCATGTGAATCACAGCGAGGACAAACGGCATTCAAAACAAGATCACGATAAGGTAAAAGTTCGCGAAACCTTCTTTTACAGCATGGACAAACAAAACGATTTCCGTGATAACAATACGAACCAATTCCGCGCATAAAAAAGGCAACTCGCGCATGCTGAGAAGTGGGAATCACCCTTTTCATTACTTTTTTCACCAACGAAAGCATAAAAAATCCTTAAAAACCTAACTCACTACTGGGAAGTATAGCATTACAACATCATCTTTTAACAGTAAATCATTTTAAGAAACACCTGACGACACCGACTAGACACCAACCCATTCACCAATAACACCAATAACCCCAGAACAGCTAATGCAATAAAAATTTCCATTCTGTTAAAGTCATCAAAAGGTATAGGTATTTGCATTAGCACGAAAAATAACACCACAGTGGTAATAAAGATGGGAAGGATATCTTTAAAAACCCAAGAAATATGTATGCCTGGAGCAAAAACGCGATGTACGATTAACGGACAAAGCAAGAAACTTATGGCCTGCACACCAAACCAAGTCAACGCAGTACCATAAGCACCAAAATGATAAGCAGCAAAAGATACCGTGGGGATAAAAACCAAAACCACAATCGTGTTGAGAATAACATGCAACCCTAATTTACCATGTGCAAATTGCAAATAATACTGAAAGGCGAGAACAGACAAAATACCATTTCCTAAAATATACCAAAATAATATTCGCGCACCCCATTCAGCAACCATAGAATTACCTGTCCAAGCAAACAGCAATTGTCCAGGAAAAAGCGCCACAATTCCGACCGTGGAAAACATTATGACACACATAAACTGCGTAGCGCCTCGATACAGCGCTAACATGCCTTGTTCATCTCCCTGCGAAAGCAACCGCGTCATTCTAGGCAAAATTGCCTGTCCTAAAGGATTAGCCAGTTGCATCACACCTCCAGCCAATGAGGTGATTAACGAGAAATAACCATACTCTGATAGGGGTAGAATATGGGATAATAATAATTGTCCAAATTGCGTTACTACAATCCAGATCACCACCAAATATGAAAGTGACCCAGAAAAAGATAATACCTTCTTAATTGCCGACCATGATATATCAAGACCTACCTTACAATCCACCGGGAAAAAGCGATAGAACTTGGCACCAAGAATCAATAGAAAAAGTGCTGAGATGCCCACTTGATATTCAAAAAAAACTATTGGGTTGTGCGTCACCCATTTTAAAATAATCAGCCCGCCACCATATTGAAGCGTTGCTATTCCCATATTTACCATATTCAACCAAGCTTGTTGCTCTAACCCTTGAATACCCGAATTATACAAATCGGAAAACCACCGCAATCCAAACATTACCCCCATTAATGCAATACAAACGGATACGGTATGATAAGGTAACCCATCAACTTTTAACCAAGAATGTGCAATCCAACTGGAAGCAAAGACAATGATAAGCGCAACCAACACACCCGTGGATAAGAAAATCAACTCCAAGCTCCGAAGTAATTTCAACAATTCTAGAAAATCAGTATTTTTACCTCTGGCATACGCGACTTGACGCGACAGCGTTGGCGTTAAGCCCATATCCAATATTTTAAGCCAAGCTTGCAGCATGGCAAACAATCCAATTAACCCAAATGCAGCCGCACCCAAGTAATGCAAATAAAGCGGCAGAACGACAATACCGATACCAATCAGATAAAACTGACCAACATAATTCGTAACGGTATTTTTTTTAAGGCTCATAAAACTCTTTTGGTTTCACTCGTCAGTTACGTTAGCAGCTTAACATCTTTCATCAACGCTCGATGTACACTGCGCAAATACGCAGTTGGATAAGTACGTTCCACAAAAATTGGTTCATCAGCATTATCATACCGAGTACTCAGTGCTACTCTTAATCGATCATCACCCTTCACTGAACTGCGATGCACCAAAAAATTCGACATAAACACGACATCCCCTACCTCACACTCAACTGGGATAAACTCTTGTTCACGATAAGCTTCCGGTTTAATGACCCACGCCGCTGTATCACTTTCAATGGACGGTAAAATACCTTTTTTATGGCTACCAGGAATAATCTCCATTGGAAAGCGGTTACGATCCACATCCACCAATGGCACCCAAACCACCATACCATCTAAACTACCCTGCACCGAAGGATAATCTTGATGCGGTGCAAAACCAAAATATCCATTAGGAATTTTAAGACTGTCAGACATAATCAATACCACCTGCCCGCCTGGCATAATAATGTCTTTCCAATGAAAATGATCATGAACAAACTGTTGGATTTTCACATCATGCAACAAATTGTAGATGCTCATTTTGCGCCACAATGCCCCTACGGTTTTTTTATAGCGCTCCAGATCATGCTTATGTAACAGCCGCATGGATTCATGAATGGTTTTTTGTGGAGCAAGCTTAAGAAAAATAAGCTGGTCATCAAAGGTTTTTTTCAAATCCCCAAGTGTGGCTTCTACGTTTTTGGTTGCCAACAATCCTTTGGCAATATAATAGCCCTGTTGATCATACTGTTGCGCGACTGTCATCGGTTACTCCTGTTGTAACACCGCATATCCAAAACCGGTTTTGCCAAATGTGTTGCCATTGTAAAGCATATAACGTCGGTCTGCATAGTCATAAACGTAAGGATATTCGATCATCTCGCTATCCCAGCCAGTAGCGCTGATATCAATACCCGCTTGTTCATCCATCCTAACCCAGTCAATACCATCGCGAGATTCTGCATAGCCAATGCGGTAACTATTATTTTTATTGTCTCGATAATTTTGCAAATTGCGATACGAGTACCACATTTTATAGAGCGCTTTATCTTTTAACACACAGGCTCTAACAATACCGCACTCGTTACTGTCACGGTAATCAATGGCAACCTTCCCTTCGCGCTTCCAATTGATGCCATCCTGAGATTCGGCATATTTGATATGATAAAACGGCTCCATTTTGCCATTGAACTCTACCCATTTGGTATTTGACAGATACCACATACGCCAGAGGCCTTTTTCAATCAAAATATAAGGCGCTGCTGAAAAATAAGGTTCGGAGTAAGAGCGATCAAACAAAGGTCCTTCTGAAAATTTTTCAAAGGTCACACCACCATCTTTGCTAATCGCCAATCCAATCGAGTTATGATAGGCAATGGTATTGCGCACATTCCAGCCAATATAATAAAGCCATTTTTCTTTACCATGATTGACCAACATCGAGGGCATCGCGCCACAGTCATCAAACATGCCCGGCGTACCTGGTGAAATCACTGGCTTATCATGAGTGTAAAGAATATTAGAAGGGTCAGTAGCCTCTACTTCAATAAAGGAAATATGGGTTCTGTTTTTGGTATCGCGCGCAGCGTAATAAATTCTAAGTCGATTCTCGCCAATCAAATCGGGCGTAGGAACGGAAGCGTAGCTTTGATTCCACTCATGATCTCCTTCAGAAGAAAAAACAAGCCCCTTTTTTCGCCAGCACATCATGACTTTGCAAAAACATAGTTGGTTAGATTGGTATAGTGCTGAACCTGGTGCCTTGATTTCTCCGTAAATCCTAACAACTTTAATTTATTTCGAATCAGTGGTGTATCTTCACTGTCTTCATGTAATTCAATAAAAATTGACTTTAACTTGCTATTCTTCAACGTTTTTTCAAGCCCTTCAATGACGTTTAATTCTGCACCATCGACATCTATTTTAATGTAATTTGGAACCGATAGCTCATACTGTGCAATAAAATCATCCAATCGCCACTCTATAACATTTTGTACATAATCAGGAACAAAGGTCTCAGCTTCTCCAACTTTCTGCGCTTTATTAAGTATCTTAACATGGCCAGCAGCTTCATTTGCAAAATCAATTCTCTCTTGTGAAACCAATTCTGCTAAATCAATAAATTTTGACATTTTTTGCTCCATTATTAAGTTTTATTTTTCATTTTTATAAACATAAACCGTATACTCATACAAACCATAATCATTACGGATCACAAAATCCCTGGTTAATTCTTTGGTCAAGAAAAACGCCAGATCGTCAAGTGGCACATGGAATAAAAATTCCTTTTCCCAATCAACTTGTTTTGACATCAGGTTAAATGCAATACCTTTATTAGCTAAAGGATAAACTTTGCGCATTACTTGCTTGAAATAATCGAACATTTGCTCATGGCTTAGCTCACGCTTTTCGGTAAACACCCCATTCATCACAATATAATCAAAGGTACGATCCAATTTTTTCTCGTCCACTTGAGATAAAATATCTAGCAAATAATAGTGATTTTTAGGATATTTTACCTTTGATGCCTCATAAAAAGTAGGAGAAATTTCTAACCCCGAGTAACTCAGACGATTTAGTTTATGCTTCTTAATATACTCATACAAATGCGATAAACCACAACCATAATCCAATAAATCCACGGGTTGATTAACGTTAGCACTTTTTTCACGGTACTGAATTAACTCTAACATAACCTGATAGCGAGTATCCACCTGATCCTCTCTAGTCCAGTCGACACCTTTGGGAGAGTCTCCATGTTGCTCAAAGCATTTCTCATAATGATTTACAATTTTAAGATAATCCATCTAAAATCTCCGTAACTTGTCACTGGGCACTGCGGATTGCTCCGTTTGAGCTACGGGAAAAACCGCTTTGGGTTCAGTGCTTTTCATAATAACGGCATTGGCACCAATCACATTGCTTGCGCCAATGGTCAAATTATCTGCCACTGTGGCATTTACCCCAATAAAGGTATATTCCCCCACCACTACTTTGCCAGAAATCACCACATGAGATGCGATAAAACAATGGTTTTCAATAACAGAATGGTGACCGATATGATTGCCACTCCAGAGAATACAATTATCGCCTATTTTGGTAAACGGCTGAATCACATTACTCTCAAAAATAAAGCAATTCTCCCCTACTGGCGTACCATAATATACTGCTTTTGAGCTTATGTACGTAATAAAAGCATAACCCTTCTGCTTCGCTTGTTGATATTTTTCAGCGCGCAACTGATTCACCTTACGATAGCTAATCGGAACCAACATTTTATACTGCTCGGGAGGATAGAGTGCTCTCACTTCCTCAAAAGGTACTACAGGTAGCCCAGCAAACTGAGCTTCCTTTAAAAATTCGCGATCAACCGTAAAAGCAACCACTTCATGTTCGCTGTCGTGCGTTAAGTAGAAATGAGCAATTTCTGCAATTTGCCCCACTCCAAATATCACTACTTTTGCCATAGACATCCTTACTATATCAATTGGTATTGCGCTAACATCTGCACTACTTGCTCTGGATCATTAAACATCAAAACATCGATAATAGAAAGTGCGGGAATAAAGTCTGTCGTGAATTGTCTATATGAAGGCAACTGCCCTTTTAAAAAAAACAACTGTATCTGATGCTGCGCAAATAGCGTTTTATCATAAAGCTCCACGCCACCAATCGGATTAAGATAAGTGTCCGCCTGTAGTGTTTCACAAATGGCAATAATTTTATCTTGCCCACGTAAGTTAGGGTTTTTATCTATCTCGCTTGAATAAAGAAAATGGGTGCTTATTCCCAAATAGTTTGCCAACACCTGTAGTGAGGCACCAATAAATCGTGCCAAATTTTTCTCTGTATTCAACAAAATTTCTGTAATCATTGGAAAAGCTTGTGCAAAACAAGGCGCTTTCTTATAAGCAAGTCCAATAGTTTTGAGAATTTTTGCAACATTGTTGCCAACCTGAATATCATTGATTAATTTGTTCTGACTTGCACCGATTAATTCCAGCGTAAACTTGAGTACCTGACCGTTGACGACGATAGAATTTCGATTGATATAGCCCTTGTTAATATAATTGACGTCATCATAGATCACAAAAGTGTCAATCGCTGAAAGCAGCTGGAAATAGCCTAAGTAAGGGAAAAGGTAAGGCTGCATAATGGCTATTTTCATGTGTTGATCACTTGTCCAATCATATCGACTATTTTTTCAAATGATGCAGCCTCTAATCCTGCATACATCGGCAAACACAATACCCTAGCCGCAATATCTTCACTCACTGGCATTGGTTGATATTCTACATAAGGCACGGTGTTAAGTGAAGGATAGAAATATCGACGCGGGACAATATTATTTGCTTTTAACACTGCCTCTACCTTCAATAACTGGCTTTCACTGTCAAATACCACTGGAAAATAAGCATAATTTGGTGTAGCCGATGGATTCACTTCTAATAAGTGCAATTGATCAGGCAGGTGTTCACGGTAGTAGCGATCAACCTCTTGACGTTTCTGCAAGATCTCTGCCATATCATCCAACACACACAACCCCATCGCCGCATGGAACTCACTCATCTTAGTGTTAATCCCTTCGCTGACAATTTCAACGGGGCCATTAAGACCAAAGTTCATTAATCTTTTAACTTTTTCGTAAACGGCATCGTCTTTAATAATCAAGGCACCGCCTTCGACGGTGTGAAATAACTTGGTGGCGTGAAAGCTTAATATCGATATGTCGCCATGATTTAACACACTTGCACCTTTATAATTCACCCCAAAAGCGTGAGCAGCGTCATAAACAACTTTCAATTTGTGTTTCTTGGCAATGGCCTCTATTTTTTCAACTTCACAGACATTGCCATAGACGTGCACGGGCAGAATCGCAGAGGTTTTTGGGGTAATCGCTGATTCGATCAGGGCTGGATTGATACAAAAAGAAGTAGGATCGATATCTACAAACCGAGGGGTTAGTTTTTCCCAAACCAACGAACTGGTGGTTGCAACAAAACTAAAGGGCGTAGTGATCACCTCACCGGATAACTCTAACGCTTTATACGCTAACTGAAGGCCTAGCGTGGCGTTGCTCACCAGCACCAGGTTCTTGACACCCAAATACTGTTCAAGTCTTTTTGTTAGCTCTTGTACACACGCTCCAGCATTGGTCACCCACCCCGTTTCATAAATACGCTCAACATATTGAATGTATTTTTTAATATCGGGTAAGTAAGTTTTGGTTACATTGACTACTTTCATTAAATTCCTTTGGGTGCTTCCACCCGCCACGCTTTCACATTCCGCAACTCCGTGCTGAACTCCACACCAAACAGCACTATTGCTTTGCCCATATTAACATAGGGCGCATAATATTGCTTATCATGGATTTGTTTAAGTGCAACCTCTGCGGACTGATTGAGCTTAAACTCAAAAATCAATATTTGGTCGGGCAATTCAATCACGGCATCAATTCGCCCCAGGTTGGTGTGCACTTCCGCGCCAATACGATAACCCAACAAATGGAAAATCAGATAAAAAATGCTGTGATAATAGCCCTCACTCGGCTGATGAAGATCATAAGGGATACTGGCTAAAAAACTTTTTAGTTCTTTGAAAAACTCACTGTAATTGCCATCACGTATGGCTCTTGCCATATTTAGATTGGTCTGTTCCTGCAAACCCCTTCTTGTGCCTGACCATCGAGATAAAATGGCTTCCGTGAAAGATTGCTCCACCTCAAGATTGGGATAACCCAACGTATAAGCGCGTAGTTCCTTATCAAAACCTGTAATCGTCAAATAACCTGTCTGATACAATAGTGGCAGCAATTCCAATCGCTCGATATCATAGGTGCCAAAGGCTGTTTCTCCTGCCTCAAAATGATTGAGTTCCTCAGGAAGATAGGTGCTTTTTTCCAATATATCCATTAAAAATTTCGGCGTTGCGGTTTCAAACCAATGCACTCGATATTCTTGTTGTTGAAATAATAATAGCGTTGAAAAAGGATTATAAACTCGCTCCGACTTTGAAGAAAACTGATAGCCATTGTACCACCGCTTTATCTTTGCCAGCTCTTCGGTAAGACTATGATCATCTCTTACTGCAAGCTGCTGAATCCAGGGGTTGAATACTGCTTCTAATTCTGTTTGAGTATACCCCAGTAAAGTTGCACTGTTGGTATCTAGCGTCAAATCTTGTAAATTATTCAACTCCGAAAACACCGACGCTTTTGAGAATTTACTCACCCCCGTCAATAAAATAAATTTTAAGTTACCATCTTGTGCTTTTAAAATTCCATAAAAGGTGCGCAATACATCGCGTATTTTTAAAGCCAATTTAATATCACTGATGTTGTCGATAATCGGCTTGTCGTATTCATCGATCAACACAACCACTTTATGGCCTCTTTCTGCAAGCAAAGTGATCAGCATACTAAAAGCGTCACCTGGGCTCAGCGAATTGCCTAACTCAAGCTGATGGGTTGACGCTATTCTTTTTAACAACTTGATCAACGATTCAGCCAGTAATTCTGGACTCGTACGCACGGTCTCCGACATATCAATCCGAATCACGGGATGCGGCTTCCAATCATAACCCGTTTTTTCAATCCACAGGTCTTTAAACAACTCTTTTTTACCTTGAAAAATCGCTTCTAATGTTGAAATTAAAAGGGATTTTCCAAAACGACGCGGGCGTGAGAGAAAATACACTCGATTTTGGGTAATTAAACGATGCAGCAGTTCTGTTTTATCCACATAGACAAAACCCTCTGTGCGTAAGATGGTAAAATCCTGCACACCGATGGGTAATTTTTTCGCTATGGTTTGACTCATTTTGTTTCCACCCGCTCAGCAAGCCTCAAAAGCGTTTGCCACATCACTTCATAATACTGCGGAATATGATCGAAAATTTGATCTGCCAACGTTTCATCATAGGCGTGTGATGTTAAGTTACGATCATCCAACATATTCAACCAGATGGCCTCATCATCAATCAACTTTCCCGAAAATGCCGTACGGACCACATCTTTGGGATAAGTCACTTCAACACCACGGTCTTCTAAAACTCTCTTCAAAAATTTCCAAAATAACTCTACCGAAAATTCAAAACGCTGAATACACGCATCAATGTTACTACGATCTTCTTGCATTGGCTTATCGACCATCTGTTTCAATGCAACCAATGCTTTTTTTAACTGAGCAGAAGTAAGGTTAATTTTACTTTTTGACATAAAGCACCACCCCTTCTTCATTAATGCTATGTTTTAACTGACTTTTTTCAGATAACGCATCATAACGCACCGCATCTATTTTCAACAAAGTATCCGCATCGTCGATAACGTCTTTTAGCCTACGCCAATCCATCCCCGTTGCAGAGGGGCAATCAATTGCCAAATCAATATCAGAGCGTTCACGCGCATCCCCTCGTGCGCGAGATCCAAATAAAATCAACTGGTTTACACAAGGCTCAGATTGAAGTTTTTGCAAAAACTCATAATTTGTCAACATCATACGCTTTCACCTTTTTTCAGCGCTTCCACCCGCCACGCTTTCACATTGCGCAGCTCCGTGCTGAACTCCACCCCAAACAGCACCATTGCTTTGCCCATATTAACATAGGGCGCATAATATTGCTTATCATGGATTTGTTTAAGCGCAACCTCTGCGGACTGATTGAGCTTAAACTCAAAAATCAATATTTGGTCGGGCAATTCAATCACGGCATCAATTCGCCCCAGGTTGGTGTGCACTTCTGCGCCAATCGGATAGCCCAGCAAATGGAAAATCAGATAAAAAATGCTGTGATAATAGGCTTCCGTGGGCTGATGTAACTCATAAGGAAGACGGGCGAAAAAGGTTTTTAGCACCTCAAAAAACCAAGTGTAATCTTTCTTTTCTAATGATCTGATGAGATTTAAAATTAGTTGCGTACGCTGCTCCGGTGCCACTTCTGCTAAACGATTAAGCACAGCCTCTTTAAACGACTGTTCTACTTCCAGATTCGGGTATCCCAAAAGGTAAGTTCTAAAACGGGGATCGTAAGATTTAATCGTCAAATAACCCGTTTGATAAAGTAATGGCAATAATTCCAAACGCTCAATATCATAACTGCCAAAGCCATCAAAGTTAATTTCTGCGCCTTCGATGGTTTCTGGTGCATAATGACGTGTTTCTAACAGATCAATTAAAAATTTCGGTGTTGCCGTCGCAAACCAATGGTTCATATACGTCTGCTGTTCTAACAATAGCAGGGTAGAGAACGGGTTATAGACACTTTGCCCTTCTGCGGAAAAGTGGTAACCATTGTACCATTGCTTTATGTTATCCAATTCCTCTGTGATCGTGTGTTTATATTTTTCAGCCAATTGCACAATTCTGTCGGCAAAAACCGTTTCTAATTCCGTTTGCGTATATCCTAACAGGTGCGAATACTGGTCCGTTAAGGTTAAATCCTGTAAATTATTTAGCTCTGAAAACACCGACGCTTTTGAAAATTTGGTTACCCCCGTCAACAGGATAAACCTTAAATTGCCATCCTGGGCTTTTAAAATGCCGTAGAAAGGCCTCAGAATATCACGCATCTTCAGCGCCAACTCTGGGTTGCTGATGTTGTCGATAATGGGTTTATCATATTCGTCGATCAGCACAACCACTTTATGGCCTCTTTCTGCAAGCAAAGTGATCAGCATACTAAAAGCGTCACCCGGGCTCAGAGAATTGCCTAACTCAAGCTGATGGGTTGACGCTATTCTTTTTAACAACTTAATCAACGATTCAGCCAGTAATTCTGGACTCGTACGCACGGTCTCCGACATATCAATCCGAATCACGGGATGCGGCTTCCAATCATAACCAGATTTTTCAATCCACAGGTCTTTAAACAATTCTTTTTTGCCTTGAAAAATCGCTTCTAATGTTGAAATTAAAAGGGATTTCCCAAAACGACGCGGGCGTGAGAGAAAATACACTCGATTTTGGGTAATTAAACGATGCAGCAGTTCTGTTTTATCCACATAGACAAAACCCTCTGTGCGCAAGATGGTAAAATCCTGCACACCGATGGGTAATTTTTTTGCTATGGTTTGACTCATTTTGTTTCCACCCGCTTCGCCAAGTACTCTTTAAACGCCGCCGCGACTTCGGGGTGTTTCAACCCATATTCCACATTGGCTTTCAAATACCCCAACTTACTCCCACAATCATAACGCGTACCGGTAAACACATGGGTCACCACTTTGTGTTTTTTGATGAGTGACGCAATACCATCGGTCAATTGAATCTCACCACCGGCACCCGCACGCACATTTTCCAAGTGCTCAAAAATTTCGCTGGGTAAAATATAACGTCCCACCACTGCCAAATTAGACGGTGCCTGGTCAGGATCGGGTTTTTCAACAATATTTTTAACGTTCTGTTCAGCATCGATTTCAACAATACCATACTGTTTGGTTTCAGAAGGTTTGACGGTTTGTACCGCCAACACCCCCGCATCTTTTTGGTGATAAATTTCTACCATTTGCTCCAGGCACAATTTACCCGAGCTTGAAATCAAGTCATCAGCAAGCAGAATGGCAAAGGATTCGTCGCCAATCAAATTCTTGGCGCACAGCACGGCATGCCCCAAGCCCAATGCTTCTGATTGGCGGATATAAACACAACTGACGTGTTTAGGCAAAATGCTTTCGACTTCGGCCAACAAATCAAATTTTTGCTTTTGAATCAACTGCTGCTCTAATTCGTAGTTTTTATCAAAATGATCTTCAATCGCCCGTTTAGCGCCACTGGTCACAAAAATTAATTCATTAATTCCTGCAGCAATCGCTTCTTCTACGGCATATTGAATTAAGGGTTTATCAACAATCGGTAACATTTCTTTGGGACTGGCTTTGGTCACCGGCAAAAAACGCGTGCCTAAACCAGCGACGGGGAAAATGGCTTTGCGGATAGGTTTTGTCATGACTGATAACCCCATGCGATAAACTGTTTTTTTAAAACCGGATTATTTTTGTTCGCCAAAAAATAAAGATATTCAGGCGCCACATCCAATCCGTTATCCCAACATACCGTATCATGATCAATACTAAATTTTTTAAATAAATTATCATCTGCTAGCTGCTGCCAAATCTGACGATGGTCTTTCTTAATCGTATCAGAAAAATCAATCAGGTATTCCTCATGATTATTAAAAGTAACTTTTAGCGTTTTAGGCTGCATATATTGTGCATGCGTGACAGATAACATAGCACTCTCCTAAACCAATGGTTCAATTTTATGAAAATCACCTGTTTTTTGTAGGGTTTTCCAATTATTCAACAAATCACTTTGATGAGCTGACGCCCACTCAATAACCAAGCTTAACACTTTACCAGGAAGAACTCCCGCTAAAACCGCAAAGTTATCTATCTCAATAATTGCAGTGAAATCATTATACTTAACATGAAAATGAGGAGGATTATGCTCATTAAAGTACATGTAAATGATAATCCCTAAGAATCTTGATATTTCTGGCATTGATAAATCTCCTTTCTAGGGCATCCTGGGCAACAGGGTCAACGGATCCACCGGCGCACCCTCTTTCCGAATTTCAAAATGTAACTGCGTCTTATTATCCGGCGATTTTCCCAACAATGCAATCTTTTGCCCCAGGGTCACTGTGTCTCCCTGATTCACCAGTGCTTTCCCCACATTGGCATACACCGTCAAATAATCATCGTTTTGCTGAATCATGATCATATCGCCATAGCCTTGCACACCAGGGCCAACGTACATCACAGTACCTGAAGCCGCAGCGCGAAAAGTCTCACCCAGACTACCGGCAATGTCTATTCCTGAGCTACCCGCGTTTTGATAAGAGGCTGGCATAGGAACAGGCCATTGCCATTGCACACCATCGACCGTGCGAGGTTGATTTTTATTGGCTACAGGCAATACCGGTGTTTTCATGGCATTGGATAATATAGGTTTCGATAATGCAGGGGTTACATTGGCCAATGATACAATCGGCGCAGGAACGAGTTGTGTACAAGCCACTAAGGTCATCACCATCGCAGCAACAAGACTTGTTTGCCATGATAATTGCTTTAGTCGGTCAACCATTTTTGTACCATAGTGATTTTGCGATGCGCGGTCATATCAATTTGCATCGGCGTAACCGCGGCATAACCATTGAGTACCGCATGAAAATCGGTGCCTTCCACATCATCTTTAGAGCGCCCCACACCACCCAACCAATAAATTTGACGACCATGTCCATCTTGCGTTGGTTTTAGCGGCTCGGCAAATTCACGCTCTCCTTGACGGGTGACTTGAATGCCTTTTAATTCAATTAACGGCACATTGGGCACATTTACATTTAAAATTAATCCGCTTTCTAACGGTTTATGATGCAGCCGTTTAACTAACTCCACCACAACATGCGCCGCAGTTTCAAAATGATAATTGGACTTGCCCACACACGACACTGCAATCGAAGGCAGCCCTAAAAACCGGCCTTCAATGGCACCACCGACGGTACCAGAATAAATCACATCATCGCCCAAATTGGCAGAGGAATTGATACCCGAAACCACCATTGTTGGCTCTTCGCTGATAAAACCACTCAACGCCAATTTAATGCAATCTGCTGGCGTACCATTCACCTGAAACCAACCCGGTGCTTTTTCAAAAACCCGCAATGGTGTTTCCAAACTGATGGCACTGCTGACACCACTTTTATTTTGGTCGGGTGCAATCACCGTGACTTTGGCAATTTTTGATAATGCTTCCGCCAAACAAATAATACCAGGGGCAAAAATGCCGTCATCATTGGTTACGATAATATGCATGCTACTCTCAACTATTTACAATTTGATAAAATACTTCATTCTGTTTCACCAGGCCAAGTTCCTCGCGGGCGCGGGACTCAATCGCCTGATCACCACTCTTCAACTGCACCACATTCGTCAGCAATAACTGGTTACGCGTTTGTAATTGCTGATTGCTTTGCGTTTCATCGGCAATTTCATTCTTCAGCTGATGAATCGCCCACACGCCACTGCTGCTCAACAATAATTGCTTGAGCATCAGCAACAGGCATAACAACATCAGCCCGATTAACATCGCAAACCGGCGTTGCTTACTCATTTGCGCGCGTAAGTAGCCATACCCAAATACTGCGCTTTGCTGCCAAGATAGGACTCTATGCGTAACAAGCGGTTATATTTGGCAATACGATCAGAGCGACATAGCGACCCCGTTTTGATTTGACCACAGCTGGTGGCAACGGCCAAATCGGCAATGGTGGTGTCTTCCGTTTCGCCAGAGCGATGGGACATCACGCAGGTGTATTTCGCTTTTTTGGCCATTTCAATGGCTTCCAAGGTTTCGGTCAACGTACCGATTTGATTAACTTTGATCAAAATCGAATTGGCCACGCCTTTTTCAATGCCTTCATGCAAAATCGTGGGATTGGTGACAAAAATATCATCCCCGACTAACTGAATTTTTTTGCCCAATTGTTGGGTCATTAATTTCCAGCCTTTCCAATCTTGCTCGGCCAAACCATCTTCAATGCTAACGATCGGATATTGCTTCACCCAGTTGGCGTAATACGCAATCATTTCTTCGGAGGTCAGCTTTTTATTTTCTGACGCGAGGTCATAAATACCGTCTGCGAAAAACTCAGAACTGGCGGGGTCCAACGCCAACGAAATATCTTCACCGGGTTTATAACCGGCTTTTTCAATCGCTTCCAAAATCACTTGGATCGCCGATTCATTGGAGGGAAGATTGGGTGCAAAACCGCCTTCATCACCCACCGAGGTGCTCATGCCTTTATCATGCAACAGCTTTTTCAACGTATGGAACACTTCCGCACCATAACGTAACGCTTCCGCAAACGTTGGCGCACCAACGGGTACAATCATAAATTCTTGCATATCAACGTTATTGTCCGCATGCGCACCGCCGTTAATGACGTTCATCATCGGTACTGGCATGATCCATTCTTTGCCATGATGTAATGAGGCATATAATTCTTTGCTCTGTGAAACAGCGCGTGCTTTTGCCAAGGCCAACGAAACGCCCAGCATCGCATTCGCACCCAAATTTTCTTTATTAGCCGTGCCATCTAATTCAATCATTCTGCGGTCAATCACTGCCTGATCTTCGGCATCGCGACCAATCAAGGCATGGCGCAACTCTTTGTTAACATGGCCCACGGCCTTCAACACACCCTTGCCCGCATAACGTTTAGGATCTTGGTCTCGCAATTCCAATGCCTCGCGCGTACCGGTTGAGGCACCTGATGGCACAATGGCTGAACCTACTGCGCCACAGGATAAGGTCAATTCCACTTCTACGGTTGGATTTCCGCGAGAGTCCAATACCTCACGACCGACGATGTTACTGATGGTTGTCATACGCTTTCCTCATTGCTTGTTAATTTCAATGCGAGAATGATACCACGTCAGTGAGGCAGAAATAAAGTGACATGATCTACGCGGTTGCTTGCCTATAACGAAAAGAGTATTCTGAAAAAATGACCAAGGAGGCGCCTATGCACATCACCTTACGCCAATTACAGTTATTCGTTACCATCGCCCAACACAGCTCATTAACTAAAGCAGCCGAGCAGCTGCACCTCAGTCGCTCTGCGGCAAGCATGGCGTTGGCCGAACTAGAAAGTCAATTTAACCAACCGTTGTTTGATCGAAACAAACAACGCCTGATCATCAACCGCTTTGGTGAAAAACTCCTGCCATATGCGGATGAATTACTACGCCGTTATCGCGATATTCAATCCCTGACCAATCTAAAACAACGGCTCACTGGCCAACTGCGGATTGGCGTCAGCAACACCATTGGCAATTATTTACTGCCCCGATTGCTTGCCAATTTTCGCCACCAAACGCAACACCTGCATCAAACCATCACCATGGGCAACTCCAACAATATTTTTGATGCGCTGGATCATTTTAGAGTGGATATCGGATTGGTCGAACAGATTCCAGATCGCAGCCATTTGCACTGGGAAGTCTGGCGGCAAGATCACTTAAGCGTGGCAGCAGCGCCAAACCACCCCCTTGCTCAAAAAAAACGCGTCTCGCTCGATGCATTAAGCAAAAATGTATGGGTAGTACGCGAAGCCGGCTCTGGCATGCGGCACTTATTTGAACAACGCATTCGCAGCGTGCTCACAGCATGCGACGTGGCCCTGGAACTTAATTCTAGCGAATGCCTAGTCCAGAGTGTCATGGCGGGCATTGGAATCGGCTATTTATCTCAACTGAGCATCGCCGATCGCGTTGCCAACCAACAACTAGCCACTCTGAATACTGATATAGCTAGTCAACGCGACCTTTATTTGGTGTGGCACCAAGATAAGCACCTCGACCCCCTGTTAAGCAAATTTATTGAACACTGTCGGCAGTTCGAACCGCAACAGCGGTAAGCCAATTTTTACGCAAAAACATCATATAACGAATAAACACATAGGCAATCACCGCGGTTGATATAACCAGTTGAAACATCGAAGCCGTTAAGATTTCATGCCAAGGCAACAGCGCCGGATAAACCCGCTCCGCCCACAACCCCACCTTATAGGTCGCCGTAGCACTGATTACCAACGGAAAGGTATACGCGGCAAAACCCGGCGAAAAGGGTAGGCGCAGCAAATGCAGCAGCATCAGATAAATCATCAGCGTCATTAAAAACGCAACGCCCAACAAGACCAACACCAAGAAATGATACGGATGTGGCACCGCCGTTAAATATCCAGCCAAGGTGAGACTGGCAGGGGCTGCCATAATTGCAATGGTGGGTCGCGCACCCATTTCAATGGTGTCATGCAATACCAAGCGATACAACATTACGGGCAACAAAATCACATAGGCAATCAATCCTAACAGCACCAATATTTGCGCCACCGTGATACACCAAGGCACGTGCGGCACATACACAGCAGCCACGACAATTCCGATGGGGGGCACAAACCAACTTGGCACCATATGATGCAACTGAAAAGATTTGGCGCGGTGGTAAAAAAACACACTGAAGAAAATAAAATGCAACCCAACCGCAACCGTCCACAGTAACTCTGCTGCGCCCGAAAACCAGTGGGTCAAAATTCCACTAATCACCATCAAAGCCATCGCAAAGGTTGGCACCACACTGCCAATTACCACGTGCGACAGATCATCATGCAAGCGCTTGGGCTGTAGCAGATATTTACCGATCAACGGCAATAACAACAGTATCGCGATTACCCCACCCACTGCTTCGATTCGATGGCCTCCTTCCACCATCAAACTCCAATCGACCATCATGCCGCTCAACCCCAACGCCAATCCTGCAGCTGGCGTGGGATAACTCCCCATCCACTTTGCTAATTGATTTCGAAACATAATGCTCTCCCGCAGTATTTTAATACCATATAGTGTAACCCAAATAAATTGTTCACAATATTAAGTAATTCAAGACATGTTGTTCAAAAAAAATTAACATATCATTCAGAAGATTAATCTATTCACACCCTCAACAACGCACTACACTAAGAATGACAAAACAAAAGGAAAACCACTGTGACGAATCGCTACCAATGGGCCGTTATTGGCGCAGGACCAGCCGGCATTGCAGCCTTGGGAAAATTAATCGACAACGGCGTCAACCCGAAAGAAATCGCCTGGATTGATCCCGAATTTAAAGCGGGGGATCTGGGTCGACTGTGGCGCAATGTGTCGAGTAACACCAAAGTCGATTTGTTTATCCAATTTCTCAACGCCTGTAAATCATTTCGCTATAATCAATGTCCAACACCCTTTGAATTGCACAGCCTTGACCCACAAAAAACCTGCTTGCTCACCTATGCTGCAGATCCACTACTATGGGTAACAGAACAGCTAAAAGCGCAAGTGAACCCCATCACTGCTATGGTTCTCAAAATGAAAATGCAAGATCGGCATTGGCAGCTGACCTTGCAACAAGGCAATATTGAAAGCAAAAATGTGGTGCTGGCGCTGGGCTCAGAACCCAGGGTGATGGATTCTGCTGTACCCGTGATCCCCATGCTGGACGCTATGGACAAAAACCGCCTCGCCAAATGGGTAGATAGCAGCGATACCATCGCCGTATTTGGCGCTTCGCACTCAGCGATTATTGTGATTCGCTCCTTACTGGAGCTGGGCGCCAAACAAGTGATCAATTTTTACCGCGACGCCTTACGTTATGCGGTGTATATGGACAACTGGATTTTGTTCGACAATACCGGCCTGAAAGGCGAAACTGCAAAATGGGCACGGGAACATATTGATGGCAATATGCCAAAGAACCTCTTGCGCGTCTGGTCAAATGATGACAACGTTAAAGCCTATTTACCGCAATGCACCACAGCGATACAAGCCATTGGCTTTAATCGCCGCCATATTCCGACCGAAGGCTTACTAACCTATTCACATAACGATAAATCGGGCATTATCGCACCGGGGTTATTTGGTTGCGGTATTGCCTTTCCCGAAACCACCGTCGACACGTTTGGCAATGTTGAAGCCAGTGTTGGCATGTGGAAGTTTATGAACTACCTCAATCGCGTGGTGCCGGTGTGGCAGAAGTATGTGAATTAAGGTAAATAACCGCGAGACTCATTAACAAATCGTCGTCCTGATAACGCGCAGCGTTCATCAGGATCCAGTGACTTTCTTTAGTCTAGCTGGATCCTGTGGCTTGGCTTCGCCAATCACAGGACGACAAAATCTTTAACCCACCTTCTGCTCAATCCACGGCTTTGATTTCACCTGACGATCAATCGCCACGAGCATTTCCAACAACTCGCTCATCAAATGCAACGGCCAGGCATTAGGGCCATCGCTCAAGGCTTTTGAAGGATCGGGATGGGTTTCCATAAAAATACCCGAAATTCCCGCGGCTACCGCTGCTCGCGCCAACACCGGAATAAACTCGCGTTGCCCACCGGAGCAGGCACCTTGACCACCCGGCAATTGAACGGAATGCGTGGCATCATAAACAACAGGGCAGTGGGTATCGCGCATCGCGGATAATGAGCGCATATCCGACACCAAATTATTATAACCAAACGACACGCCGCGTTCGCAGACCATGATCTGCTGGTTGCCGACTTCTTTGGCTTTATCAACCACGTTTTTCATGTCCCACGGCGCCAGAAATTGGCCCTTCTTAATATTCACTGCTTTACCCGCACGCGCCACCATTTGGATAAAATTGGTTTGACGACACAAAAACGCGGGCGTTTGCAACACATCGACCACTGCCGCAACTTGGTCCATATCGGTATCTTCATGCACATCGGTTAAAACGGGCACACCGATTTGTTTTTTAACTTTCGCTAAAATCTCTAAGCCTTTATCCACACCCAGGCCACGAAAGCTTTTCGACGATGAGCGGTTGGCCTTGTCAAACGACGATTTGTAAATAAACGGCACACCTAATTTTGCAGCGACTTCTTTCAAATATCCCGCGGTATCCAGCGCCAATTGCTCGCTTTCAATCACACAAGGTCCTGCAATCAGGAATAATGGCTTGTCTAAGCCGACTTCAAATCCGCATAATTTCATAATTGCTCCTTACTAATTTTTTCAAGCTTCTTATCTAACGTGATTAATCCCAACTGAAACACTTGAGCAGTCGCTAATATAATGGCATCAGGCAATTTCATTTTCTGCTGTTGCCTTAATATAATGACCTCTTCTTCAACAATTCGACTTAGCTCTATGGAAATCATCTTATCCAACAATTGTGCGATATTACTTTTTTCTTCTTTTGTAATTCCAAAAAATCCCAATAATTCCATACGGGTTATTGAAGCATACGCACAATGACACAATTCTAAATTTTGAATCATCGCTATTGCGCTAGGATTAGCTTTCACGAGACCAATAATGATATTGCTATCCAATAAATATTTAACGCCATTCACTTCTGAGTTTCCTTTGAATTTTTACTGGATCACCTTTAAAATTGGGTGAATCCGCTAAACATCCAAAAAAATCTTCAAATGTCAGCGCTTTCTTTTTTGGTTTTTTTTCAATTCGACATTTTTTTTCTAAAAGCTCACCAAAACCCACCATTTCAACAACCATCGGCTCAGGTAATGTATCAATCAAATAATGGGCGTGCTCTCTAATATCCATATCACATCCTCCCTTTTTTGTCTATTATACCGCCAGATCTAATCACTTACAACAACTCTTTTTGCTGCTGCTGATAAACCATCGCCGCCTTTACAAACCCTTGAAACAATGGATGGCCATCGCGTGGGGTGGAGGTAAATTCTGGATGAAACTGACACCCAATAAACCACGGATGGCTCGGAATTTCAATCATTTCCACCAACTTTTGATCTTCCGAACGCCCGGCAACTTTCAGACCTGCTGCTTCAAATTGTGGCAAATAGTGATTATTCACTTCATAGCGATGGCGATGGCGCTCGCTGATTTTATCGCGGCCGTAAAGCTGGCGCGATTTGCTGCTAGGCACCAATACGCACGTCTGCGCACCCAGGCGCATCGAGCCTCCCAAATCGGTTTGTTCACTGCGTTGCTCGACTTTTCCTTCGCGATCGAGCCATTCTGAAATCATCGACACAATCGGGGTTTCACAGTGTTTGTCAAATTCAGTACTGTTAGCGCCTTGTAAATTCAACACATGGCGTGCATATTCAATCAACGCCACTTGCATGCCTAAACAAATGCCCAGATAGGGTACGCCCTGCATCCGCGCATAATGAACCGCTTGAATTTTACCCTCGACACCGCGATTACCAAACCCCCCTGGCACCAGAATACCTTGAACATCTCCTAATAATTTGCTGGCACCTTCGCGCTCAATACGCTCCGATTCAATATAACGAATATCCACCTGCGCGCGGTTTTTAATACCGGCATGCAATAGCGCTTCATTTAAGGATTTATACGCATCTGCCAATTCCACATATTTGCCAACCATGGCGATGGTTACCCGATGTTGTGGGTTTTGAATCGCATCGACCACCTGATCCCAGGCTTTTAAATTGGCGGACTTGGCAGGCAACCCTAAACGCCCCAGCACGCAAATATCCAGACCTTGATCATGAAAACGCCGCGGAATCTCATAAATAGTCTCCACATCCATCGCCGAAAATACCGCATTCTGATCAACGTCAGTAAACAGCGCAATTTTATTGCGCTCACTATCCGACATCACTTTTTCTGAACGACAAACCAATACATCTGGCTGAATCCCAATCGAACGCAATTCTTTTACCGAATGTTGCGTGGGTTTGGTTTTTAATTCCCCCGCGGCGCGAATATAGGGCAACAACGTCAAATGCATAAACATCGCATGGTCGCGCCCCACCTCCGAACGCAGCTGACGAATGGCCTCTAAAAATGGCAGCGATTCAATATCACCCACAGTGCCGCCGATTTCCACTAATGTCACATCAAAGCCTTCTGCACCCAATCGAATGCGGCGCTTAATTTCATCGGTCACATGCGGAATAACCTGCACCGTACCACCGAGATAATCACCACGACGTTCTTTTTCAATCACTCGCAAATAGACTTTACCCGTGGTGAAATTATTTTTCTTACCCATTTTGGTGCGAATAAAGCGCTCGTAATGACCCAAGTCCAAATCAGTCTCAGCGCCATCTTCGGTAACATACACTTCGCCATGTTGGAAGGGACTCATAGTGCCCGGGTCAATATTGATATAGGGATCGAGCTTCATCATTGTGACTTTTAAGCCACGCGCTTCCAGCAAAGCCGCCAGAGAAGCTGCGGTAATGCCTTTTCCAAGGGACGACACAACGCCGCCGGTGACAAAAATAAAACGTGGTTGATGCGAAGCCATGGTGAATCCCGTTATGATACATACGGGAGGTTATGATAACAGAAATAGCTACGCGCCGTAACGGAAATATTCGCTTTCAAAAAACACAAATAAAGATGACATTACCCTATTGACACCGCAAAAAAATTCATATAATTATGGGAATTTACAACTAAATTCAGGTGGGCACCATGCAAACAGAACAGCAAAAAATTGAACAACTGGCTCAAGAAACCGGACTTTCCGCTGTACATGCGGCAAAACTATTAAGCATGTATAACGGCAATATTAACAGTGCCCTGGCGGAATACCATGAAAAAAGGGGCACTGGAAAAGAATTTTACGCACAATGGCTTGCGGAAATAGAAGCCTACAACCAAGCAGATGCTGAACTTGCAAAAAAAGTTGCTGTTACTTATAACACAAGCGATCATAGCGCATTCACAACACCCAATGCCACGGTACAGCCATCATTAACCGCTACAAAAAGCATTGAAACTGCCATTATACAAATAATACAAGTCGTTACTGACGCTTTTATTAAGGCAGGATATCAGGTTACCCCAGTTATAACAGGTAGTGGCGCACAAGGAATGATTGTATCTAAAGGTGAACACGCCACCGCCTTTGTTTCAACAAAAGCAGAAGCCGATAATAGCATTGTCACCTACGTTGCACCGATTGTCACACCTGCAACCTCTGCCAAAGCAGAAGAAACTGCTCAATTTACTCATAACACATTAATGCTGCATCATGCGGCAACCAGAGCCAGCGCTCCTGAAGTGCGACAAAGCTATCACCTTCAGGCTCCAGAAGAAATTATATTAATGATCACTCAGCTTATGGCTTCATTAGGGACCAAGGGCAAAAATAATCCGCGGATTACCTTCTCCCTAAGAGATCAACTAAACATTTTTGATAACAGCGCAATGCCAACCAAAGGTATTTTGGATTCTCTCACCAACTCCCGCACCGGCAATGCAACTACCAACGCGATATTATACCCCTAAAATACGCGTTTATTGCAAATTAGAAAGCAACTGCGAAACACCTACAAACCCAGACACACGCTGGGTTTTTTGGCCTTTGGCACCATAAATCAGCAAGGTTGGCATACCCAATACATCAAAGTGATGCAGTAATGCCTGCGCATCCGCGTCATTGTTAGTAACATCCACGCGCAACAATCGATATGAAGACAATGCTTGTTCGACTTGATCATCCGAAAACACTTCCGCATCCATTTTATGGCATTCCACACACCAGTTAGCGTAAAAGTCAACCAACACTGGTTGATGCTGTTGCTGCGCAATGGTTAATTGCTCTTGTAGCGCAGCCAGATTATTCACACCAATAAAGTCAGCATGCGCTGTTGACGATTGATGGCGCCAATGAATAAAACTTAGGGGTTGCCAATAGTTACTACAGCCAGTCAGACCGTTTATAAACAACGCAAAACCATAGATCGTCACCAGAATACCACTGATTTTGGCCAATTGCTGCGACTTAGTAGTGGCAAAACGATAAGTACCCCAGGTAATGGGATAAATCATCAGTAACAGCGCATATAATATGGCCGTGACAGTGACCGGCAAGAATCGGCTCAACAACCAGACGGCCACACCCAGCATCACCACACCTAAAAAGCGCTGCACTTTGACCATCCATATGCCCGCTTTTGGTACCCAGCGCCCGGCCCCCATTCCAACAATCAACAACGGTAAACCCATCCCCAGGGCCAAACAAAACAAGGCCAGCGCACCTAACGCCATATTACCTGTCTGGGCAACATACCCCAATACACCCACCAACGGTGCGCTGGTACACGGCGATACAATTAAGGTCGCTAACATACCCATCACAAAGACGTTTACATAGGTAGTTCGGCGATGGTCTGGATAGAGTTTTGCCACTTTAGCCTGAAGAGCCACCGGCACCTGTAGGCGATACACCCCAAATAGCGACAGCGCCAACAACACCATCAACATTGCAGCGACCGATAGCACCCACGCTTGCTGTAAAAATCCTTCAACACTGGCGCCAATGCGCGCAATGATCAGTCCAAAAATAGCATAGGTAATGGCCATCCCCAGAATATAACTCAACGACAAGCCCGTTGCCCTGCGTAGGCTAGAACGCGCCCCCTGCCCAACAATAATGCTCGATAAAATAGGAATCATCGGCAACACACAAGGCGTAAAAGTCAATAAAATCCCCAACCCAAACAAGAGCCATAACACCAAAAATGGGTGCTGATGGTTCAACAGCTGCTGCACACGTTCGGTCTGCCCCACGGTTTGACCCATACCTAAAGGCAACTGAATCGGGGTCGTTTGCGGCGGATAGCATAAACTGCCAGAGCAGCCTTGATAACGCACTTGCAATTGAGCACCCGAGGGAACATCTCCCAGAATTGGCACCACCAGTTGCAAATTGTGCAAATAAATCTTTTGCTCACCAAAATAAGGATCTTGTTTAATCACCGCCTGAGGAAAATCAATTGAGCCAATCGTCGCATCTGGTGCATTTTCTAACTGAAATTGAAATTGTTTTTGATATAGGTAATAACCACCATAGATTTGCCAGGTCAAAATCACCTGATGACCATTGATTTGAGGTGTCAGCGTAAATGCCTGGCCTGCAGGAATAACCGCCTGGCCATTACCGGCTAACGAATTACTATTACCATACTGCAACTGCTGCAAGATATTGACATTAGCATCAGCATACCCCACTGCTGCCAGGAGCATACCAAATACCCATAGCATACCCAGTATCGATTGCTTCATGTTACTCCCCCTGCTTTTCCAATGTCGTTAGATAGTACAAAGCCATGGTGACGGTAAACCCCACATATGCTCCCGCAATAACATCACTCAGAAAGTGATAATTCAACAGTAACAACGCCATGACCAACATTAGCGTTAAGACCATACTGGGAATTAAAAATTGCCGATAATACAAGCAAATTGCCGTTAGCCCCGCAACCAACAATGCCATGTGCCCCGACGGGAAACTTCCCAGGTGAAACCAATGAAATCCATACAAATGGGGATTATGCACAAACAGCAACGTTGATTTTTCTGGATACCTCGGAATATAGCGTCCAAAAGCAAACTGCAGGGTCATTTTAATAAAATACACAAACGCGATTGACTCATTGAACAACCACAATGCCTGAGCAAAATGGCCTTTGCGGTGATTCAATCGCAACAGAAAATACCATAAAAAACAAACCAGCATCAAACAATAAGTCAGTTGTGTCAACAAACTGGCAATGTGATGATTAAAGGCACCATACTCAAGGGGATGATAAATACTCGACATCCAAATCGCCAGCGGACGATCAACCCACAACATGGAAACCCCTACCGCTATCACCACCAAGGGTAAAGTATAGAAAATATAACGATAAGGACTGGACATTGGGCTGCTCCAAAAATTATGGCTTTCAGAGTAGAGGATGCCCTGTACTTTGTCAAACTGTCCTTATGGCACCTTTTTTGATATAATTCCTTTCACTTTATAGATCATCAGCAGCAGGTTATGACACAACAACGCAAAGCAGTTTCCTTGATTTCTGGCGGGCTGGATTCGATGCTGGCCACCAAAGCCATTATGGAACAAGGCATCCACGTCGAAGGCATTAACTTCTACACTGGGTTTTGTGTTGAAGGCCATACCCACGCCATTCGCAAACAGGAACGCGCGAAACCGAAACGGAACAATGCCTTATGGGTAGCGGAACAATTAGGCATTAAATTACACATCATCGACATTGTCGAAGAATACAAAGACACTGTAATCAACCCTAAGCACGGCTATGGCAGCAACCTAAACCCTTGCCTCGATTGCAAAATTTTTATGGTGCGCCATGCCAAACAGTGGATGGAACAAAACGGCTTTGACTTTATCATCACCGGCGAAGTGATTGGCCAACGACCGATGTCACAAAGCGCCAACAAAATGCCTATCGTCGCCAAAGAATCCGGCGCGCTTGATCTGATCGTGCGCCCCTTGTGCGGGCAATTTTTGCCCCCTACGCTACCCGAACGCGAAGGCTGGATTGACCGTGAAAAACTCTTCAAATTCAGCGGCCGCAGTCGAAAACCACAAATGGCACTGGCCAAAGAATATGGCATTGACGAATACGCTCAACCCGCGGGTGGCTGCTGCTTTCTCACCAACCCCGAATATTCCAAAAAATTACAGGACTTATGGGATGCCCGGGGTGAAAGAAAATACGAACTCGACGACATCATGCTGCTCAAACTCGGCCGCCATATTCGTCCACGGCCACATTTTAAATTGATCATCGGCCGGGAGGAAGGCGAAAATAACTTTATGTCTGGCTATAAATCACAATTTACCCATTTGTCCTGCGTTTCACATCCTGGTCCGCTCGCATTGGTCGATGGAAAATTAAATCCGGAAGACCGAGAACTGGCCGCCCGCATCCTGGCACGCTACACCCAAGGCAGAGATGCCGACAAAGCGAACATTCAACTGATACAACCTGATGGTATCGCTTATCTATTGCCCGTCACCCCTTTTAAAGCGGAAGAAATCCTTGAAAGTTGGCACGTATGAGTGAGCATATCTTAGACGCCAAACGCCTGCTGTGCCCGATGCCAGTGATTCGCGTGCAAAACACCTTAAACAAATTACCCATCGGCGACCAACTCACCGTCACCTGCACCGACCCTGGCACGCTGCAAGACATTCCCACCTGGTGCCGCATCAATGGTCATGCGGTCTTGAGTACCGAACAAAAAAAGGGAGAAATTATTTTTGTGATTTTGAAAAAATAACTTTCCCAGGAACCACTTATACATGAACAGGAGCAGGAGCAGGAGCAGGAGCAGGAGCAGGAGCAGGAGCAGGAGCAACAGCCGCAGTAGTAGTGCCAAGCTCAAAATCCATTAAACGTTGAAACGGCCGAGTGGGACCACAACATGCACTAACCCCCCTTTTTACATCCTTCCAAATTGCATCGGCAGCCGCCATACACAAATTTGTCTCTGTAGTAAAAAGCTGCATTGCAGAAAGCAGGCCCAAGACTGCAGCCAATACTTCATATCCATCCCCCTTGGGTGTAATCCCCTTAACAAAGGAACTGTTATCCAGAAAACGATTACCCAACTGCAAAGCAGTGACCATTAAAATCGACACCTGCAGCAGTGTTGATCTGTCTGCATGCCAATCATAAACCGGTAATAAATTGCGTACGATCGTTACAATTTTCTTTTTACCCTTACGGTCAGCAACAGCTTTTACCAAACTTTTCAATGCATTCAGTTCTTTTGCATGAACATCGCCTGCTGGTATCTCCACACCCAAAATCTGCTGTAAATCTGCTTGGCTCATCTGATCCAAACGCGCCTTACGTAACGCAGCCTCAGTGGATTTTGGCGCAGTACACAATAAGGTCATTACAACACCACCAATCCCCCCCAAAGCAAATGCAAGGGGAAAATCTTTAGAAGTTTTATACCACAACTTCAATACTTCATTTCCAAGATATGCAAACGAGGCGCCACGGCATGCCAAGCCGGTTAAAAATTTAACAGTTTCAGTAAGCGTATAAATATTACAAAGGGTGGCACCTAATTTTAATGCGGGCACCGTAGCAACCGGATTTCCCCCTTGACCTCCGATCGGCAATGCATCAAAACGCGAAGGATTAGGATCACCAATCAAATTCTCCAACTCTCCCCGACCCCGTAACAAGTAACCAAATAAATCCCCAAAGGTTGAAAATGCGGTATTGATATTCGAAATACCCGCCGTTTGATAAAGAACCCATTGAATAGCCAATAAAAAAGCCGCAAGTGCCCACCCAGCAGGAGTTTCTGGATCAGCTCCAATCATCACAGAACTAGCCCCCACAAACGCCGCAAACTCAAACATGAACAACATAAATCCTTTAAACCACCCCGCCGGTGAGCGGAAGCTGGTTTCTGAAAAAGATTTTTTTAAATCTGCCCACTCTTCCTCCATGCCTCTGACATCTGCCCCTGCCAAAGTGCAGGCAATTGAATCCGCGGCAGCCATTACAATTGACATTGCAGCAGCAACTCTTGGAGAAACGTGCTTATGAGAAAAGTCTCTGACCTCTTTTTCGGTTACCGGTTGTGTGAAAAAATAGAAATAAACCTCTGAAAAAGCTTCAAGCAACACAACCAAATACAACACTTTTTGTATAGCCGTTAACGAAGCATCTGCTGGATCGTCTGCTGGAACGGCTACTGGAACGCCTACTGGAACGCCTACTGGAACGCCTACTTGATCGTCTGCTGGATCGCCTAGCATGTTATTCCCCCTCATTTTAAATATAAAAAAATCGGGAGAATTATACAAGATACTTTAACTTTATGTCAATATAAATTCAGCGTTTTTAAGCAACTATGCCACAGAAATTTTCCACCGCGTGAATATTTTCCGCCAAGTGCTTGGGATCAATGGTTCCGGTAATAAGACTTGACACTCCAGGGTGCCCCAACACAAAACTCACTGCCGCCTCTATCGGATTAGCCACTTCCATTCGATTAAGATGGCCGCTGGCAAAAGCTTTTTTCACCAACACACCTTTGTTTTGTTGATAAGCGAAATCAATCACTGTTTTTTCTTCGGTCATGGCCGGGTTATAAGTCACCATCACCACATCCGCATTCAGCACCGCATTCATGCCGCCCTTTAGGGTTTTGGTCGACATCCCATAGGCTCGAATCAACCCTTGTTTTTTGAACTTCGCCAGCGTTTCAAACACCTTATCGTGTTGAATATGATGCATATCATTACCATCGGAATGCACCAACAAGACATCGATATAATCGGTCTGTAATTCCCGCAAACTGCGCTGGATACTGTATTCAAAATGCTTTGCGGAAAAATCATAAATTGACTTACCATTGACAAATTCTTCACCCGCTTTTGACACAATCACCCAGTCTTGCCGCTGGCCTTTCAAGGCCTTACCCAAGCGAGTCTCACTGCTGCCATAAGCAGGTGCAGTATCGATTAAATTGACGCCGTGAACTTTAGCATACGCCAATAAGTCCTGGATGGTCTGATCGCTGGGCAATTCATAGCGAGTGAGGTATTTCATCCCCTCGGTACGCCCAAACTTAACGGTACCAATGCCCATTACCGAAACATTCAGATTGGTTTGTCCCAATAATTTTTTAGGTATCATCGCTGCTCCCATACTGGTTTAGCAAAAACCGGTGTTGGCCATACTGGTAATGGGCGTTGTACCAAATTTGACACGCCTTGTAAGTGATTTAATACCTCTTTGGCCATGGCGGGCGCCAGCGTTAACTTGGTCGGCCAACAGATCAACATAGTGTGAAGCCTTTTTACGCCAGGGTATGCAGGTCGTTTACCACCATTATCCTGCTCAGCACGGTCAATCATCAACGTACCCCATTCAACATCGGCGAGATTTACCCAGGGTAATAACGCGGCCAATTCTTGCTTGGCAAATTGAATTTGCTGCTGCGCACTGCGCTGTGTGCCAGATTCCGCCAACCCCCCGCCCAAATACCACACCGTTTTTCCAGCAATATCGGTATGTGTGGTAATGGTCAGCCGCGGTACCATCCCCGAAGTAATACAGTGCAAAAATAATGAACCATCCGCACGATGATCGGGAAACTTGAGCCACACCATTTGCAAAGGTCGGCGTTGCATTTTTGGCACCGCTTTGCCGGTGGCAGATAGAATACTTTCATTTCCCTCCCCTGCCGTCAACACATAATGATCTGCAGTTAACGCGCAGGCTTGATCACCCGCACGCAGCGTAATCGATAGCAACGCACCATTTGTATCATAATGATATTCGCTGCTGGCATCGGCTTGCCAGATATAATTCAGATGTGGCATAGCCAAGGTGCGCACCAAACTGGGGACATCCAATACCGTTTCCTGTAACTCACAGATGCTACCCGTAAATCCAGGCGCACGTAGCAACGGTGGATATTGCTCCGCTTTCAACACGTTGGTATTACTGTTTAATACTTTGGCCGAAATAAAACTTTTAATGCCGCCGGTCAAGCGACTCAGCGACCATAAATAATGATGCTCCGATAAGGCCCTGACGGCACGTAGATCAATCTCACCATTGCCCTGCAAACACTGCGCCCATACTTCGGTCATTTGCGCCACGCTATCGGCTGCTTGGGTTAATTTACCACTCAACACGTACTTAGCACCACCGTGGATAATCCCCTGCGAGGCCATGGTCTGGGTACCGCCAATACCAGTACGCTCCAGCAAAATCGCCTGCACGCCTTTTTGACGTAAGCGATTCAACACCCATAAACCCGCAATGCCTGCACCGATAATCACCACGGGAACATGAACCTGTTGCATATTAAAGCTCGTTGTTTGAATTCTTTGATCAGTGTAGCAATTTATCTGCTAAAAAACCACTAAGCGCGCCTTAAAATATAAAAATATTTAATTAAATCAATATATTAAAAATTTATTATTCCTACAGTTACCCACTCAAAACAACCCATATTCAACCAATAGCGGCGCATGATCTGAGAAAACGGGGTCTTTGAAAATTTGTACTGACTTAACGCGATCTTTCAACCCTGACGAAATCATCTGATAATCAATCCGCCACCCAACATTTTTGGCACGCGCCTGGCCGCGCTGTGACCACCAAGTGTATTGTTCGGCTTGGTGATTGAGCAACCGAAACGCATCAATCCAGCCAATATCAATGAATAGCTTATCGAGCCAGGCACGCTCTTCGGGTAAACAACCTGAAGTTTGCTGGTTGCTTTTAAAGTTCTTAATATCGACCTCTTTGTGTACAATATTCCAATCACCACAAATAATATAATCACGACCATCGGCAATTTGTTTCCGCAAGATCGGTGCGTAACGTTCCATAAATTCAAATTTAAATGCCTGACGATGCTCACCACTGGAACCCGATGGCAAGTAAAGTGAGGCAATGCTTAAGTTGCCAAAATCAGCTTGAATATAACGCCCTTCGGTATCAGAACAGGCCCAACCTAAACCGGTACTTACCTTAGTTGGTTGCTGGCGACAATAAATAGCTACACCGCTGTAGCCCGGTTTTTCAGCATCAAAGAAAAACCGATGATAACCCGCCATCACAAATGCGGGCTCATTCAGCTGATGTTCTTGGGCTTTGGTTTCCTGTACACACAACACATCAACGTTCTGTTGCAAAAACCATTCGAAAAATCCTTTGCGGGCCGCCGCGCGAATGCCGTTAGCATTGAATGACATCACTCGCATAAAAAAATAAGCTCCTATGTTGACATTAAGCAAAGAAGAATCTATATTCCTACAGCTGTTTAGATTAATCAACCAAAAAAGGAAATACTGATGAAACATACTCTTTTGACCGGTATCACTCTGGCTGTTGGCATGGCGATTGCAAGTGTAAGCTTTGCAGGCACTCCAGCGCCATCCACTCAGATGGATAAAGTAAGCTATTCCATGGGTTATAACGTTGGCGCTGACTTCAAAAAACAAGGCATCGCAGTTGTTCCTATGCAATTGGAAGCCGGTATGGAAGCGGCATTAAATGGCACCACGCCAGCAATCGCTCCTGCTGATATGCAAGCGGCTTTGCAAAATTTCCAAAAACAAATGATGCAACAAATGCAAGCCAAACAAGATCAAGCAGCGACCGATAACTTAACCGCCTCCAATGCTTATTTGACAAAAATTGCGGCGCAAGAAGGCGTAGTAAAAATCACCGACGGTTTGTACTACAAAGTATTGACCGCAGGCAAAGGTGCAGTACCTACTGCTAACGACCAAGTACAAGTGAACTACGAAGGTACGTTGATCAACGGTACCGTATTTGACAGCTCATTCAAACGCGGAAAACCAGTCACTTTTGGTGTAAGCCAAGTGATCCCAGGCTGGACCAAAGCCTTAGAAACCATGCCAGTGGGCTCAACCTGGATGTTGTACATTTCCCCTGCGTTAGCATATGGTAAATTTGCTCCCCCAGAAATTGGTCCAAACCAAGCATTGACCTTCAAAGTACAACTGATCAGCATTGTACCTGCAGCCACCAGCACTGCTGCAGCAACCTCTACTAAATAAGGTAGTGGACTAAATATTAAAGCCCGCACCTTGCGGGCTTTTTTGTAAGATTGGCTTTATCGAACTTCTAAAGGAGTAGCATTATGAAAATCATTCACACCATCTGGATCGCTGTACTTTGCGCGATCGTTGCAGCATTGGTCACTTTTGGCATTATGCGCCAACAAAATCAACCCAATGCGACCCAAGCTGAAGCGCTTATCAACAAAGTATCGCAAGGCAAAGTCACCGTATTAAAACACTTTGTTGTTAACCCTTCTATCCAAGGTTTTGTCATTACCACAAACCCTGCCTCTGACAAACGTGGATTGCTATATACTGACGGCCAAGGCCAATATTTAATCGATGGCAACCTAATGGATATCACTGGTCAAAACTTGGCACAAAAAAATTATTATCAATACGTGCAACCTAAAGCGGCATCAACTGCCTATCAAACCATTGCACAAACTTCCTGGATTCAACAAGGCCAAGATTCTGCGCCACACAAACTGTACGCGGTAATTGACCCCAACTGCATCTTCTGCCACCAAGGCTTTGTAGCATTGGAACCTAAGATTCAAAGCGGTCAATTGGCGGTACGCTGGATTGTTGTTGGTATTATCAAACCAGACAGCAAAGCCAAAGCACTGGCCATTCTCAACGCTAACGACCCATTACAAGCGTTATTGAGTAATGAAAACAGCTTTAACGAACAAACCGAAGAGGGTGGTATTGTCCCGCTAGATGCACAAGCGCCGATTGCAACCACGAAATTAGACACCAACATGCAATTTGCCACCAGCAACAAAATCATGCAAACGCCAACGTTCTTCTACAAAGACAGCGCCGGCAACATGCAGATTCAAGCCGGTATGCCACAACCAGGCGCGCCGTTGGATACGTTTATCAACAGCGTCAGTAATCAATTCTGATGATTATTGCAATCTACGGCATCGTCCTCATCGTGTTCTGGATCTTGACGCTACGCATCAACCCAGAACACTACCCTAATACTAAACCAGAAGATGTACAGAACTGGCAGGCAGGCAAGCTATATGACTATCGACGCTACGCTGGCTTCCTACTGATTTGGATTATTCTGGCGTTTGTAAATGGCGCGTTTGGCAGCTACCTATACAAACACCCTTCTCATACCCTAAACATCGTTTATTACGCCCTAGTGTCACTCACCGCAGCGATCATGATCGTTACTTTGGTTTACATTGCACTCCGGGCTTACAAGCGGAATCAATGGGCCAAACAGGTGGGTATAAAAAAATAGTAAATCGAGCTTGACATTATTGCGGTATCCATTAAAATTGCATCGCTTTATGCATCCAACACATCAGTTCAAGTTTAGACGCGGGAATAGCTCAGTTGGTAGAGCACAACCTTGCCAAGGTTGGGGTCGAGAGTTCGAGTCTCTTTTCCCGCTCCATTTTTTAAGTCGCACGAGTAACTTCTTTGAACGCACCGATTGATCGCCGTTTGTCCGTTGCCCCCATGATGGATTGGACCGATCGGCATTGTCGTTATTTTTTGCGCCAGATCAGCCAACACACCTTGCTGTACACCGAAATGATCACCACCGGTGCATTACTTTACGGCGATCGCAATCGCTTTCTACAATTTGATGCAGCTGAACATCCCATCGCGATTCAATTGGGCGGCAGCGACCCCACCGACTTAGCGACTTGCGCCAAAATGGCTGAAGATTATGGCTATGATGAAGTCAACCTCAACGTCGGCTGCCCCAGCGATCGCGTGCAATCTGGTGCGTTTGGTTTGTGTTTAATGAACCATCCACAACTCGTGGCAAACTGTGTCCATGCCATGAAAACCGCGGTCAAGATTCCCGTCACCGTGAAAACTCGACTAGGGGTGGATGATAATGACAGCGACGAAGCGCTGCACGCCTTTGTCGCCTTATTACAACAAGCCGGTGTTGATCATGTTTGCATTCACGCCCGCAAAGGCTGGCTCAAAGGCTTAAGCCCGAAAGAGAACCGTGATGTCCCGCCACTGCAATATGAACGCGCCTATCAGCTGAAACAAGCCTTCCCTACGCTGAATATTGGCATCAATGGCGGTATTGAAACGCTGGAACAAACGCAGCACCATCTGCAACACCTCGATGCCGTGATGATCGGCCGTGCGGCGTATCATGATTCGTATTTGTTGGCAGGGGCCGATCAGGCGATTTTTGGGGGCGATATGCCCATCCAGAGCCGTGAACAAATCATTGAACGCATGCTGCCCTATATCGAACGCGAAATGGCGAACGGTGCTGCACTCAAACACATCGTGCGGCATATGCTCAACCTATTCAAAAGCTGCCCCGGCGCCAAACACTGGCGGCGGCATTTGAGCACCCATGCGCATTTGCCGAATGCGTCGATTGGGTTGATTCATGAGGCGTTGGTGTTAATGCAAGATGCGGCACCAGACGATGACACTACGGCATAAACGCCAATTCAACGCGCACACCATTGGGGTCGAGTACCCAGATTTGCTTTAATGCCTCAGATATCACCGATAACTATATTGACTATTTCCTACATTTACATTATCCTAAAATCCTAAATTCAGGAGAATACCTATCATGAACCTGCACCAACAAGTTAAAGCGGTCGGTATTAATGGCCAATTGTCATTGGGCAAAGCCTGGGCCGGTAAAACGGTCATGATCGATCAAACCGATGAAAACACCTGCGTGATTAAAGCTGGGCAATTTATTCCAGAATCGGAAAAATGGTTGTGGGAAGCAGAACACAAAGCCAAACTGGATGCTGCATTAGCGTGGGCTGAGCAACATACCCCACACGAGACCGCGCTTGATAGTCTGATATCTAAAAGCAAGACCAAACGCGTATGACCAAAATGCTGATGGAATTAATCAAACTGGATTTAAACACCCCCTCCTTTCAGCATGATTTTTTTGGATTGCAATCTGAGGAACAAGTGGCATTGTTAAAAACCCTCAAAAAAATCAGCCAGATGACCTGGGTGCAGTTGTACCAAGACAAGGGGTTACATTGGGAAGCCATCTTGTCCAAACAAGGCCACCAAGGCCAGCGATTGTACTCTCTGCGCTTTTCTAAAAAATATCGCGCCACTGCGATGCGTCAGGATGCATTTTTGCGATTACTGACCCTGCACACCGATCATGACAGTGCGTATCGATAATTAATTCCCTCGCTGCATCTGCCTCAACGTCTGCAACTTCGACTTATGCTGGCATCCCAGTTTTTGATAAAGACAAACCACTGCACAAGACTGTCAACCGCCGGAGACGGAAACCAGCACTTCCAATACATCACCTTCATTCAGTACTCGATCGGTGTGTAACTGATCTGATACTCGTGTTTGGTTGAGGTAAATATTCACAAAGCCATTGAGTGTGCCTTGTGGGGTAAACAATACCCCGTACAGCTTGGGGTATTGCTCACGTAACTCCCCCACCATCGCCTGCAAGGTATTAGCCTTTAATTCGAGTCGGCTTAGCCCTTGCAGGTGGGTTGAGATTGGGGGTGGGAGGGTTAAAACTAACATATTAAAACTGCTCGATTAAACCAATGGCACAAGAGTTTGATATTAACGAATCATTTTGAAAGCGTAGCAGGCTATTCATGGTAATTTCTCCATTTATTATTGTTTTTATTCGAGGAGATATTTCATCGTTCAGGAGGAGTCGATGCGGTGTAGCAGTACCGCAAACAGAGTGTAATGGAAAGGTGACACAAAAATCCAGCCTGTTACAAGTATAATTTAAGATTTATTTATTGGCTAAAATTCAAAGAGTTACAGGCAATTTTCCCAGGCGACACCACTTTATCTAATTGATTTTAAATGATTTTTTGTGATTTTGTTTTTGCCGTTTTTTGCCATAAAACGTAATACTCAGCAACTCCTTATCGTTTAGTCGACTCGATTTTTAATCAAGGTTGAAACGATACCACTAAATGCTTACCCAAAGCATTTCCTAGTTTTACCAAGGTCTTCAAACTTACTGCGGTATTTGCAGGGTCGAGCAACCGAGCCAATGCAGCACGACTGGTTGACATTTTTGCTGCCAAATCTACTTTGCTAATATGGGATTGTTTCATTTCTTGTTCTAACTGATATGCAATCACTCGTTTCACTGCAATGGCTTCTGTTTCAGCCAGAATACCTTCTTCTTCCAAAAAAGATTCAAATGAAGAACCCTTGTGTTTATTGCTCATAAAATATCTCCATTTAACTTGTCATATAAATAACGCTACGCTTTTTTGCCAGTGCCAATTCATGTAATGGCGTACTTTGCGTTTTCTTGATGAACCCATGCAACAGAACCATACAGTCGTTATCAAACAAAAATATAATTCTTGCCACCCCCCGCAGCAATACGGATCGCACTTCCCAAAGCCTCTGACCCAAACTACGCACCAATGGCATGCCGACTGGCCAACCATATTGCACTGTCATCATATTCTGACCAATGATTTGACGATCCGGCTTAGGCAAAGATTGCAACCACTCTCTCACTGGTTCACTCCCCTGCTCTGTCCTGAAAAAAACCACTTCTAACTTTTGCATTTTCGCAATCATAACACACTTCCCGACAAAATGTACCATTAATGATACAAAATAATTATTGCCTGGTTATTATAAACACATTTTGATCAAAAATAAATATCCATTAAGTAAAAAGAGAACTTATACCTTCTTCATTTACTCAGCGCTGCCTCGCTCTTACCATACCCCTTAGGCCGGATGCGGATGCAGCCGTTAAAAAACGTTGCTTTCTCGGGTGTGCGCAGGGTATCGCGGTCGTATTGGATCATGTTCGCCGCTTGCATAAACCGTGGGTCTTCTGCCATCAACAGCGGCGCATCGGTTTTCAATTGATCCGGTTCGGCACCGGTGTGGTAAAAATCAAATTCGGTGGTTTCGAGCATTTCATACAATGCCGTGCCTTTCAACGAAATCGGCAATTTATCTTTTAACACTTGTTCTTTGAACAATTCCAACACCTGTTTAATACCCAAGGTGTCCAACACCCCTTCGGTAACCGCGGCATTCTCCGGGATGGCATGGAAAAACGCGGGCTTGTTCAACGAGTAATACAGGGGATTCTTGCCATCATAACTCGCCAGTTGCATCATGATCGGATAAAAATAGCGCATGCGATAAACTTGATCAAAGGTTTCCATCAATTGCGAAACTGGTCCAGCACTGTTGCAGGTCGCAGGCACAAAACCCGGAGGATATTCTGACAGCGCCATGCGAATAATATGTTTGACGGTTTCAATCACTCGAATATGATTACGCGTGGCCAAATCTAAATTGGCCTCTTCAAACAAAGACCAAATCATATCATAAGAAAAACCATGTCTATCAAAAGCCACCAATCTCCAAGCAATTGATAATAATTTTTCTTTAAATCCACTCATGTTTTCAATCGCTTTAATAAAATCTTTTGAAAAATACAGCACCTCACAATACCAATCTGTTTGAAATTGTGGCGAGTTTACTAATTCCACAAACAATTCCCAGTGGCGACCTAATAATTTGGGATTTAAATATTCACGTACGCCATATTTTCGGGTCAAGCGTTCACTATAAACTTTATCTGCAATCTGAGGCAACATCGTTAACGAACGGCAACCCGATTTTACATAGTGCAATTGCGTAAAATAATGCAATCTTGATCTATCTTCAAAAACAGTCAGTAACGAAAAAATATTACCTGATTTTAGTAGCCTGAATGGCACAACATGTGATGGTAGCTCAGTATGCGACTCAACCGTATTCCGCGTAACCATCCCAAACGGAATCCCCAACCAAAAATAATCCAACATCTCGCGGATGTGTTTGGGGGTGACTTGCGAATCAAACGGGGTGCAGTGACCGGCGAAGTTGATGTGGAATTTACCGGCTTTAACGATGTCCATGCCGTAAGGATACCGCACGCGCAATACTTTGAAGTCATCAACGCCGGGGATTTGATCCATCTCGTTGCCGATAAATGGGTTGAGTTCAATCACTTGTTTTTTGACGTCTTTCCAACTCAACACAATCGCGGTGGGTTCTGCCATGAGGGGTTCCGTTGCTTGACTTGATATTCAATATAACAGAGTGCGGTGAAAGATCAATTGGGATTATATACGTATTGATTACTGAGCCACGCAACATAGTGAAATGCATGAACAGCGATTGCACACATGTACATAAAATTACAATCTTTTTATTGAAACAACCGATAAATGGGTCTTGCGAAAAGCCATAGCAACAATCCAATGATGGTAATAATAATACCACTCCACAAGAATCCGTTCTGAATACTGGTCAATTGCGCCACTGATTTACTACCAGCCATCATCGACGTAGAAATGGCGCCACAAATAATCGCGCCCATGCCGCTGGCCAATTGCGCGAAGCCCATAAAAATGCCTTGTAACGCAGGGGTGGCAAATTCGGTGACGATGGAATACAGCGCGGGTACTGCAAGCATTTCCGCCAGACATAACAAGGCATAGACTGGCAGCAACCAGGCAGCAGACAGCAGTTGTGCTTGATGCGTCATCATGATCACCAGCGCCAATAATAAAAACGCCAACCCAGAGAAAGTAACGGCGCTATAGATCCGCCAATCGCTTCTGGTTTTGGCCTGTGGACGACGCCAGACATAAAACAACATCACCACACCGATGATCAAGTTAAAAATCGGGTTAAGCGCCAAAAACGTTACCGATGGAATAGGATAGCCCAGCACCGTGGTATTGATGTAACTGTCGGTAAACAGCGGCAACACGGTCACTTCCAAATAATAGGGAATAAAGAACAAGCTCACCACAATCATCAGTAAAATCAAATAGGCAATAGCCTTGCGAGTCTTGGGTGAAGCTTCCCGCACCAACCGAGCAATAATATAGCCTAAAGTGCCCAGCCACAGCACGGCCATAAACCATTCGCTGGCGGTGTAGTGTTGCAATAACGGAATAAAAATCAGAATACCTACAATACTCATCACGCTCAACAAGGTGAGCGGTTTGCAAAAACCAGCCGGCTGTTGATTTTGCTTGGCGCATTGCGTACCTGGTAAAAACGGCAGACGTTGATAGCAATAGAGAAACACCAACAGCATCACCAAAAACCCAGCGGCGCCAATGGATAACGCAACCTGCCAACCCCAATGCAGAATAAACCAGCCCACCATGATCACCGCTGCCATGGCGCCAGCGTTCATGCCCAGATACATAAAGGTATAGGCAGCACTGCGCTTGGCATCATGCGCTTCAAACACCTGTCCCAAACAAATCATACAGTTGGGAACAAAGCAGCCCAACCCAATGATGAATAACGATAGGGTAATAAAAGGCCCGATGGGTGTTAAGAACAATAACATGGATGCAATCAGTGCAATGCCACCAAAAAAAGCCGTACGGCGGTGTCCAAAACGCGCACCAAACTCGCCGCCTAAAATTGAAAAGGCAAATTGCAAAGCGGAAAACGCCGCATTAATACTGACAGCATCACTGTCGGACATATTGAGGTGATGCACCAGATATAAAGACAGTGTTGAAAATAATATAAAACACCCATACAAAGATGCCCCCATAATCAGGAACATAGCAATGGCAGTTTGTAACACGGAAAATTGTTTTTTCATGATCCCACTCTATGGCTCTAAAAGTGAACGAATCATAGCATATTTTTTGAAATTGCTAAAGCAAATTGTGTGGTTTTTTCATACCACTCAAATATGTCTTATTTTTTAGCGATAATCGCAGCAACCACCGCTGGCGGCACAAATCGGCTGACATCCCCGCCCAGACTGGCAATCTCGCGTACCAAGTTGGAAGAAACAAAACTGAATTGTTCCGCTGGAACCATAAAGATGGTTTCTAGCGTTGCATTAAGTTGACGATTCATTCCGGCCATTTGTAGCTCATAATCAAAGTCCGTGGAAGTACGAATACCACGCAAAATCACGGTGGCGTTTTGCTGCTGGGCAAAATCGACCAACAACCCTTGCACCACCGCCACACTGACATTGGAATAAGGCGCCAACACTTGCCTTAACAAAGCCAGTCGTTGCTCCGTGCTGAAATAGGGGGTTTTATTTTGATTGGTTGCGATAGATACCACGACACGATCAAACAGCTTACTGGCACGTTCAATCAAATCAATATGACCGTTGGTCACAGGGTCGAACGTGCCGGGGTAAATCGCAATCGACATGATGTTATGCAGTCTCTAACCCAACAGAACAAAGAAAGCGATCACTCCACGCGCGCGACAACAGATTAGTTGCATTGATGGTTCTGTCTAAAAATTCTTTACTGTAAGAAATTTTTGGAGAAACGGAGGGTTGATTAAAGCTGATACTGTGTTTACGCGCGATGCGACGCACATTGCTTACACCACAGTCTAGCTTTTCAGCAACTTGTTTGGAAGTCATGCCCTGAGCCGCATATTGCTCTAACAGGGTTGCCACGGTACATCTGTAATTATCGAAAATACGTTGTTCAACCGTAATGGTACTCATCGATATATCTCCGCTTGTTTATTGTTATTTTTTTCTTCAGCGCAAGTTAAAACATTCCCAATTCAAGCTTCGCCACCTCTGACATCCTGTCAGAGTTCCACGGTGGATCAAAAACCACAACCACATCCACCTGCTTAACGTTGGGCACCACCAGCAATTTCTGCTCGACATCTTGTGCCAACACCGGACCCATACCACAGCCCGGCGCTGTCAAGGTCATCTGCACACCGACGTGATAATCGCCTTGTTTCATGCGACTTACCGTCAGATCGTAGATCAACCCCAAGTCGACAATATTAACAGGGATCTCTGGATCGTAACAAGTTTTGAGTTGCGCCCACAGCAGGTCTTCGTCAACTTTATCCCCACTGGTCACCACCCCATCGAGCGGCGATTTCATTGGTTCTTTACCGATGGCATCCGCGTCTTTACCATCGAGGCGCACTAAATTTCCGTTGACATTTAAGGTAAAGCTCCCACCCAATGCCTGGGTCACCAGCACTTCCGTGCCAGGAACCAATGTTATCTTCTGCCCATGGGGGACTAAAGTACACTCCACATCGCGTTTAACAACAGCAATATCCTGCATTTTCATGCTAACTATCTCACTCTTTTACAGCTTTATTTTTGGGCATAAAACTTTCGCCGCAACCACACCGCGCGGCCTCATTGGGATTACGATACACCAACGTCTTCTGCCCTAGCGTTTTTTGCTCAACATCGACCGTTAAATCATTTAAATATCCAACACTTTCAGGGGCAATATAGACCGCAAAGGCTGTATTGGCCTGGGCTTTAATCAAGGCATCATTAGGCGTGTGCAATAATTCGGTGACATACGCATAACCTGAGCACCCCGCTTTGCGAGTGCCCATAAACACACCTAACGCGGTTGGGTCTTTGCTCAAACTGCCTTGCAAGTGCTTGATCGCACCGTCGGTGAAGGTGAGAGTGATTTGGTTAGGACTGAATTTGCTGATCATAATATTACTCCGTTGATACTGGTTCTGCATTGCCACGCAATGCAGCCTCTAAAGTATGCCACGCCAGCGTTGCGCATTTCACGCGCGCGGGGAAGGCACAAACGCCACGCAACACACTTAATTTACCCAGCTGCGCTAGTACTTCAGGCGAGGGGTTCCCCTGCACCGCCATGTGTTGAAATGCGGCAAACAAGGCCTCTGCCTGTGCAATGGTTAGGCTTTTCACCGCCTGCGTCATCAATGAAGCAGACGCCGTGGAGATGGCGCAGCCTTCGCCTTCAAATTTTGCCTCGACGATCAGATCACCTTGCAACTTCAAACACAACGTCAGTTTATCGCCGCATAAGGGATTAAACCCGTCTTTGCGATGGGTACAGCCTTCCAAGTGACCAAAATTTCTTGGGTTGCGGCCGTGATCAATAATCACTTGCTGATACAGTTCACGAATATCATCCATTACTTAAACAACTCCTGTACCACGATTAGTCCTTTTACCAATTGCTGAATATCTTCTCTATTGTTATACACCGCCAAAGACGCACGCACCGTAGCCGGTACTTTAAAGAAAGTCATCACTGGCATTGCACAATGGTGACCAGCGCGCACCGCAACGCCCTGTTGATCCAAAATGCTGGCGATATCATGCGGATGTACACCCTCGAGCATAAATGAAATCACGCCCACTTTATCGACTGCGGTGCCAATCAAGCGAATCCCAGACACTGTTTGTAAAGACTGCGTGGCGTATTGTAGTAACTGATGTTCGTATTCAGCGATTTTCGCCAAGCCAATTTGTTCAAGGTATTTAATGGCTGCGCCCAAACCAATCACGCCCGCAATATTGGGTGTACCGGCTTCGAATTTCATCGGTAGATCGGCATAAGTGGTTTTTTCAAACGACACGGTTTTAATCATATCGCCGCCACCTTGGCACGGTGGCATTTTCTCCAGCAGCGCTTGCTTACCATACAACACACCAACACCCGTCGGGCCATATAATTTATGACTGGAAAATGCCAAGAAATCACAACCCAAAGCTTGTACGTCGATGGGCATATGTGCAATGGATTGCGCCGCATCAATCAGCACCACAGCACCCTGTTGATGCGCCCGGTCGATGATTTTTTTAATGGGATTGACCGTCCCTAACGCATTAGACACATGCACGATGGACACTACTTTGGTTTTTGGGCTCAGCAATTTCTCATATTCATCCAATAACAATTCGCCTGACAAGTTCATCGGAATGACTTTTAATACAATGCCAATTTGCTCACGCAGCATTTGCCAGGGCACGATATTGGAATGGTGTTCCATGGCACTGATAATAACTTCATCACCAGCTTTCAGAAAAGTACGACCAAAGCTTTGTGCCACCAGATTAATGGATTCTGTGGTGCCGCGGGTAAAGATAATTTCTTTCTCAGAATGCGCGTTGATAAACTGCTGCACCGTTTTGCGTGCGCCTTCGTAGGCAGCCGTTGCTTGCTCACTTAACACATAGACACCGCGATGCACATTGGCATTGCTGATTTCGTAAAAATTTTTTTCAGCATCAATCACCACTTGTGGTTTTTGCGTGGTGGCACCATTGTCCAGATAAGCCAAAGGTTTGCCGTAAAAGGTTTGTTGTAAAATGGGGAAATCGTGACGGACGTTAATCATAAGCCCTCCTGCAACCGGGCAGAAACTGCTTGGGTTAAGTATTGTTTTAATTCGAGTTGCAATACCTGCTCCAAACACTCGACCATAAAACCTTCAGTCAACATTTGCTTGGCGCGCATTTCGGCAATGCCGCGCGACTGCAAATAAAATAATGCCTGTTGATCGAGTTGACCAATGGTAGCGCCGTGGCTACATTTCACTGCATCAGAATCGATTTGTAATTCAGGTTTGGTATCAATTTCCGCACCCATCGACACCAGTAAATTACGATTGATTTGGTTGGCATCAATATTGCTCACGCCTTTTGGCACCAGCACTTTACCATTGAATACACCCCGCGCGGTGCCGCCGATAATACCTTTGAATAGTTCATCACTTTTGGTATCAGAGGCGGCGTGATTGGCCAGCGTATGCACATCAAAATGTTGTTGTTGATTCAGCAGATAAAATCCATTAAACACGCAGCTGGCATGAGGCTCCAATAAATCGGCTTGAATATCATAACGCCCAAACTTCCCCCCCAACCCGGCAACAAAACTGCGGAATTGGCTATGCTGACTTTGTTGCGCATGAACATAGCTCACATGAGCAATATTCGAAGGCGTTTGAATGCTATAATGATCGACAGTAGCATTTGGTGCTAATACTACTTGCAATACCGTATTCAGAACAATAAAGTGTTCTGATCCGCCTGCCATTTCTTCAATGACTGTCACTTGGCTGTCTTTACCCACACGAATAATATGTCGATAATTCAACAACGTATTTTCGGACAATCCCGAAGCTGGATAGCTAATCCGAATCGGTTGATCTACTACCACATTATCAGGAACATCGATGACCATGGCTTGGGTCATCTGCGCGGTATGCGGTGCCAACAATGGGTGATTTTGCCATTGGGGTTTGGCTAAGCGAGACCGACGAACGGTGATCCCTTGAGCCGAGTCTGGCAAGGTGATCAACGAACGACGCTTTTCAGCGGCCTCGATAAAGACCCTATCGCGCCATAATTTCGCAAGATCTGTATATTTCCACTGCTCCAAAAGAGTGCTGCCCATTTTACTCATGCCCCACCCATTGATAGCCTTTCGCTTCTAATTCCAACGCCAGTTCTTTACCGCCGGATTTGGCAATTTTACCATCCATCAAAACATGCACCACATCAGGCACAATATAATCTAATAACCGCTGATAATGGGTAATCACAATAAAGCCGCGCTTGGGGTCACGCAAATGATTGACACCATTAGAGACCAACTGCAACGCATCGATATCTAAACCCGAATCGGTTTCATCGAGCACACATAACGCCGGCTCTAACAACAACATCTGCAAAATCTCATTACGCTTTTTCTCACCGCCAGAGAACCCGGCATTTAAAGCGCGTTGCAGGAATTTTTCATCCATGCCGACGATCTTCATTTTTTGCTTGGCCAGCACCAGAAAATCCATCGCATCAACCAATTCCTCGCCGCGTGCTTTACGCTGTGCATTTAATGCTGCGCGCAGGAAATAGGCATTGTTAACGCCAGGAATTTCTACTGGATACTGAAACGCCAAGAAAATCCCGGCTAATGCCCGTTGCTCAGGTTCGAGCGTCAGTAAATCCTGGCCTTGATAGTGAATACTGCCACCGACCACTTCGTAGCCTTCTCGACCGGCCAGCACATGACCCAAAGTACTTTTGCCGGCACCATTGGGGCCCATAATCGCATGGATTTCGCCCGCGTTGACCGTCAGGTTCAACCCTTTCAGAATTTCTTTGCCCGCCACATTGACGTGTAAATTTTCAATGACTAACATACTCATCCCACTGCCCCTTCTAAACTGACTTCCATTAATTTTTGTGCTTCCACGGCAAATTCTAAGGGAAGTTCTTTGAATACTTGTTTGCAAAAGCCATTGACGATCATCGCCACGGCGTCTTCTTGCGACAGCCCGCGTTGCCTGCAATAAAACAACTGGTCTTCGGAAATTTTTGACGTCGTGGCTTCATGTTCCACTTGCGCCGTCGGGTTTTTCACTTCCATATACGGGAAGGTATGCGCGCCGCATTGACTGCCCAATAATAACGAATCACATTGCGTATAATTGCGCGCATTTTTCGCAGTCGGGGCAATGCGTACCAGGCCACGATAAGCATTCTGACCATGACCAGCGGAGATGCCTTTGGAAATAATCGTGCTTTTGGTGTTTTTACCGATATGAATCATCTTAGTGCCAGTATCAGCTTGTTGATAATTACTGGTTAATGCCACGGAATAAAATTCGCCGACCGAATCATCGCCCTGTAACACCACACTCGGATATTTCCAGGTAATAGCTGAACCGGTTTCAATTTGAGTCCAGGAAATTTTGGAGCGTTCACCACGACACGCACCACGCTTGGTGACAAAATTATAAATTCCACCGAGGCCTTGTGCATCGCCAGGGTACCAGTTTTGTACCGTCGAATATTTCACTCGCGCATCTTTCATCGCAACGATTTCAACGACAGCGGCATGCAATTGGTTTTCATCACGCATCGGTGCGGTGCAGCCTTCTAAATAGCTGACCGTGCTGCCCTCATCAGCAACAATCAACGTCCGTTCAAACTGACCGGTATTGGCGGCGTTGATGCGAAAATACGTTGATAATTCCATCGGACAACGCACGCCTTTGGGAATGTAGACAAATGAACCATCGCTGAACACCGCAGAATTTAACGCGGCAAAAAAGTTATCGCCTTGTGGCACGACACTACCTAAATACTGTTGAATCAACTCTGGATATTTATGTACCGCTTCGGAAAACGGACAGAAAATCACGCCGGCTTCCGCCAATTTGGCTTTAAACGTCGTCGCTACCGATACGCTATCAAACACAGCATCTACCGCAACGTTGGCGAGCATTTTTTGCTCGTACAACGGAATGCCCAACTTAGTATAGGTTTCCAATAATTTAGGATCCACTTCATCTAAGCTGTTTAAGATTTTTTTGGATTTGGGCGCAGAATAGTAGCTGATGGCCTGGTAATCAATGGGCGTGATTTTCAAATTTTGCCAGTGCGGCATTTCCATTTCAACCCATAAGCGATAGGCTTTTAAGCGCCACTGCAGCATAAACTCTGGTTCATTTTTCTTGGCTGAAATCGCGCGAACCACGTCTTCATTTAATCCTGGTGGCAAACAATCAGACTCAATGTCCGTCACAAAGCCATGCTTATACTCTTGACTGGCAATGCGTTTAATATCTTTATTAGTTTCTGTGTTCATATCACCCTCCTCGACCGACCAACTGCTGCAAATTGAGTTGCGACAAGGTGTTAAATATAATCTGGTTAATGCTCTGCCATTCTGGTTTCATGGTACATACGTCATGACGATTACAACTAATTTCTTTAGCACAGCAACTGGTGAGTGCAATTTTACCATCAATGGCTTCAACAATATCCGCTAAACTGATTTTATCGAGTGCACGCGCCACCTGATAACCACCCTCTTTACCACGTGTCGATAACAACAACTGAGCAGTATGTAGCTTTTTTAATATCTTACGCACCGTCGGCAAGGCAATACGAATGTCCTTCGCTACCTGCACTGCGCTCGGCGCCACGTCCTGGTGCGTTGCCAAATAGCGCATGATGCTACAGGCATAATCGGCTAATTTACTGATCTTGAGCATAGTGTACCAAATTGGTGCCATTTGAATAACGCTACCTTAATAGCCCGAGGGTGAAATGTCAAGCACGCGGAAACTAATAAATTTATATATTAAATATATAAAAACATTAATTGTAATACAGCAAAAATAAAAGTATAATGACCGAGGTGGTTTTTTTTCCAAATTGCAATGAACATAGATGAGGAGTTAGACATGTCAGGAAGTGGTTGTAGCAAAGATGATATTACACTGGGAACTGCTGCAGTTTGCGCAATTGTGAGTACGGGAGTGACAGGATTGGTTTCAGGAGGATTATGCACTACGGCGCCATGGGTTGCTTTCGCGATAGGAGGCACTGTTGGAACCGCAGTAGGTAATTGGCTAGGAGGTGGTCAGAATCCACAAACACAGATGATGACAGAAACAACACCATTGCTCAGAGCTCGAGAAGCGCACCAACATCAACAAGAAGCTCTGGAAGCGGCGCCTACAGCCACCACCCCGCTGCTCTAGCAATGCAATAAAGAGGAGTGATTACTACTATTTTTTATTTACCCACCGCTTAATATTGCATCACATTTATTGAGCGATTATACTGATCATACTCTTTTAATGATCAATTGGTTGCATCATGAGTTTATTAAGCCCTGCGCTTGAAGCGTTTCTTGCCGTGGTCAAACACAAAACCGTGCACGGGGCGGCGGAGCATATTCATTTAACGCAAACCGCGGTAACGCAACGCATTCGAACGCTGGAACAACGCCTGAGCACGACGCTGTTTATCCGCAGCAAACGCGGTATGGCGTTGACGCAAGAAGGTGAAGCGTTGTTGCATTATTGCCAGGCGGCACAAAATCTCGCCGGGCAAGCCATGGCGAAAATTCAAGGTGCTGGCGAAGTCAGTACGGTGTCGATGACATTAACCGGCCCTTCCAGCATGATGCGCTCGCGGATTATTCCGCAATGCTTACCGGTGATGCGCCGTTTTCCTAATTTATTACTACGCTTTGATATCAATGATATTGAAAACCGCCATAAAACTTTACGCACCGGAGATTGTGATCTGGCGTTGGTGCAAAAAGAAGATTTGCTCCCAGAAATGCAGCATAAGTTATTGGCACCAGAAGAATATGTGCTGGTATGCTGCAATGCCTGGAAAAATCGTTCCCTGAAAGAGATCATCACCCAAGAACGCATCGTCGATTTTGACCCCACCGATCAACTGACGTTCCAATATTTAAAACACCATAAGTTGTTTGATCAAGCTAAATTAGAACGCCACTACGCCAATCGTACCGAAGACTTGGCCATGCTGGTCACTGAAGGCATGGGTTACAGTTTATTAACCCGTGAATTCAGCCAACCTTATATCGACAAAGGCGAACTATGGGTGATGAACCAAGGCAAAACCTACGTTAACCAGATGGCGTTGGCATGGTTTGACCGCCCCGAGCCTCCAGCTTATTTTGCCGCACTGTTGCAAGCAATTCAGTAAAAAGCCCCTCATATGCTTGCTATTTAAACGATTGCATGATATCATGCAATTATATCATGTATCAATGAGGCGCCTATGAATCACACCCTCTATTTTAACGATGAACAATTATTCCAATCTTTTTGTCGTTCTGGCAAAAACGTCCACGGCTCAATCAGCAAAGCAATGAGTGAAGCAATGCAATTGTGGTTGCAACAACATCAAGGGTGGTCAACCACTTTTCACACCCTGCCTCATCAAACAGAAGCAGTAGGATTTGAAGATGCGCGTCAAAACATGCACTTCACCCAAAAGGATGTGTGGTAATGTTTGTACTGGATACCTGCACCGTCAGTGATTTTTTAAAACACGTTGACCCGACACTCAATCAAAAAATACTGTCTATACCGCCGCAACAGTTTTTTATTTCGGCATTAACGATCGATGAAATGGAATATGGCCTGACACGCCACCCCGACAAAGCCAAAAAATATCGCCCACTGATTACTGCATTTCTTGAAGAAATTGGCGCTTCACGCATTTTAGCAGTCGATGCCAGCGTCGCAGAACAAGCCGGAAAAATACGCGCGACACTTGCCATCAAAGGGCTGGTGGTAGAGCAATATGATTTATTGATTGGGGTAACCGCTTTAACCCATCAAATGACACTGGTCACCTCCAACGTTAAACATTTTAAAATGATTCCCGGATTAACCGTTGAAAACTGGCGCAGCAAACTCCACTAAATCATTTCATGACCAAGATCATTAGATTATAGGTGAAACTCGAGCTCACTTTCAGTATAATGCGCGCATCTTAATACACCGAGAACTGTCCATGTCCGAATCTTTCAAAAAATATATGTGCGTACTGTGTGGCTATATCTACGATGAAGCGCAAGGCTGGCCGGAAGATGGCATTCTGCCGGGTACACGCTGGGAAGATGTGCCATTGACTTGGGTATGCCCAGAGTGCGGCGCCACCAAAGACGATTTTGAGATGATTGAACTATAACAGCTTCACACCAAGCTTAAACATCTCCCGATGCCCATTCAGCACATCCGCTGCAGATTGGGCTTTTTTACTGGGCAATTGCAATTGCGTAATGCGCACCAACCCATTGGAAGTTGCTACATCAATACCTGCACGCGTCACATCAACAATTGATCCTGATGGCGCAGCCGTTTTTTGATCGACCACTTCCGCGCGCCATAAGCGAATCACTTGACCCTCCAATGTGGTAAACGCCATCGGCCAAGGGTTGTAAGCACGAATTTTGTTGACGATCTGCTGCGCGGATAAGCTCCAATCGATATGCGCTTCTTCTTTGGTAAGCTTATGGGCGTAAGTTAGCCCTTCGACCGTTTGCGGGGTGGCGTGTAATGCACCGTTTTTTTGCAAGGTTAATGCGTGTAACAATGCTTCGGCACCCAAATGCGCCAGCTGATCATGCAATTCACCAGCAGTTTGATTGGGCAAAATCGGGCAGGTTTTTTGATACAACACATCACCAGTATCCAGCCCTGCATCCATTTGCATAATGCATACGCCAGTTTCGGTATCACCCGCTTCAATGGCACGTTGTGTCGGTGCGGCACCGCGCCAACGCGGCAATAACGAAACATGGATATTCCAGCAACCCAACTTAGGAATGGTCAACACCGCTTTGGGTAAAATCAAGCCATAGGCAATCACCACCATTAGGTCAGCGTTATAGCTTGCCATCTGTGCTTGAATCTCAGCTGATTTCAAACCAACCGGCTGCTCAACAGGAAGTTGATATTGCAATGCCAGCACTTTGACCGGGCTTGGCATCAAATGCTGACCACGACCTGCCGGGCGATCCGGTTGCGTGTAAACGGCAACAATTTCGTGCTCAGTGGTTAATAGCGTTTGCAACACCACCGCAGCAATGTCAGGCGTTCCGGCAAAGATAATTCTCACATCAACTCCGCTTTATACTTTTTAAATTTCTTTTCTACCATCTTGCGCTTCAACGGCGACAAGTGATCGAAATAAACGATGCCATCCAAATGGTCGATTTCATGCTGCACACACCGCGCACTATAATCTCCATCGTATTCCACTTCAAACGGTTTACCCTCGATATTCAATGCTTTAACTTTAATCCGGCGCGAACGCTTAACCGTTGCGGTTACCCCAGGAAACGATAAACAGCCTTCTTCTTCGATAATTTCGCCTTCACGCTCGATGATTTCAGGGTTCACAAAACACTGCGGTTGATTATGCTCAGGGGAAGCATCCATCACAAACATGCGCTTTTCAATCGCCACTTGTGTTGCCGCAAGCCCACCGCCATGGTCATGATACATAGTTTCAATCATATCTTTCAGTTGCTGCTGCGTGGCTTTATCCACGGTAGCCACTGGCTTGGCTTTAATCTTCAGTCGTGGATCTGGATATTCCAGTACGGTTAAAATAGACATCGGCGTACTCCTGCTAAACCTTTGCTCCATTATACCGTTTATTGGAACTTGCACAAACAACAATAATATGTTACATTAATGCGAAAATTTAAAGCGCAATTTCATGAATACGCAACACTTCACTGACAAACATCACCTGGCTCGTGCTACGGCGATTATTATTCCTGCCATTCTGATTATCTCGTTTTATCATATCCGCACTTTTCCACTGTTTATCGCTTACTTATTATTTGCTTACCTGGTAGCGGTAATTTTTTCTTGGAAAACTAATTTGGTTAAGCGTTGGCTGCATACCGGCTCGGTGATTTTAACGTTGTTTATCTGCTTCTCTGCAGTTCTCAGCATCAAAGATTTATTCCGCACCGTCAATTTACAAGATATTGCTTGGACAAAAGTACTGCTGCACGCAAGTTGGATAATGTTATTGACGCTAATGACTTTCGCCATCAGCTGGCTAGTTTATTACAAACTGGATGCGATTGTTTGCAGCAAGTTATCTAAAAAAGCCTAACTACCACTTCACCCGCTGATCTTGGGTACGGTTAAAAATCCCTTGATGTTTGGCAATCTCTTTTTGCTGTGATTCAGAAAGTTGCGGATTTTTTTGGTCAAACGCTTGAATAAACCGACCTGCATCACTGACATACGCTTTATTTTTGCCTTCGAATTTAAACAGAATCTTCTGCCACCAGTTCATTGCACGCTCCTAAAACGGAATCTTTAACGTTGGGTCTACTTGCAGCATAAACACTTTAAATTCAGTTTGCACGCGTTTTAATGCCGCTGCATTATCGGCTTCAAAGCGACACACCAGACATGGTGTGGTATTAGAGGCACGCACCAAACCCCAGGCATCTTTAAACTCAACGCGCAGACCGTCGATATCAATGATGTGTGCATCACTAAAATTAGCATGGCTCACCAGTGATTTCATATAACCAAATTTTTTATCTTCGGCGATATGCACATGGAATTCCGGCGTGGTAAAACTATCAGGAATGCCGGCGAATAAGGTTTCAGCATCTAGTGGCTGATTAGCGAGAATTTCTAACATCCGCGCGCCAGTATATAAACCATCATCAAAACCAAACCAATGGTCATTAAACGCAATATGGCCACTCAATTCGCCCGCCAACACTGCCCCCGTTTCCCGCAATTTGGCTTTCATAAAGGAATGACCCGTTTTGGTCATGATCGGCTCGCCACCACAAGCGGTAACTACTGCAGCAACATTCTTAGAACATTTAACATCATAAATCACTTTGGCACCCGGGTGTTTCGCCAATACCGATTGGGCATACAGCATCAGCTGACGATCGGCCCACAAAATATTGCCCGTATTGCTGACCACACCCAAGCGATCGCCATCGCCATCCAACGCCAACCCAATATCGGCCTGATGTTGCTTGACTGACGACACCAGATCAACCAAATTTTCTGGACGGGTGGGGTCGGGGTGATGATTGGGAAAACGACCATCGACTTCACAAAACAGCTCTACCACTTCACAACCCAACGCACGGCAAAGTTTAGGCATGACGGCGCCTGGCACCCCATTACCACAATCCACCACCACTTTTAATTTACGCGGTAAATGCACGCTGCTGGCGATATAGTCAATGTAGGTTTGTATGATTGGCTGTTCACGCAACGTGCCTTTACCTTGACGCACATTGCCTTTTTCCAAGCGTTGATATAATTTTTGAATTTGCGCTTCCGAAAAGGTAACATCCTGCATCACCATCTTAATGCCGTTGTAATTGGAAGGATTATGACTGCCAGTTAACATCACACCGGATTTAACGCCTAAAGTTTTGGTGGCAAAATACATCAATGGTGTTGGCACCACACCGATATCCACCACATTACAGCCGCTTTGCAAAATGCCTTCTTTCAATGCCGCGCCAAGCCGTGGCCCAGATAAACGACCATCACGACCGACGATCAAGCTGGTTTCACCCAGATCTTGTGCCTCTGAACCCAACGCCATACCAATATCATGCACAATTGCTTCAGTCAGGTCAGTATCGACCACGCCACGAATGTCATAGGCTCTAAAAATATGTGCAGGCATTTTGCCGAGGGGGTGTTTGAGCAAGGAAATAGGCATGAGCAATTCTCCAACAATAACTGCGCAGAGCTTAACAAATCAAGCTTAGGAATGCAATGAGCGGTTACACCCCTGTCTGCTCAACATTGAAAGGTTGTATTTTTTTGGCTTGTTCTTTCCAAAGTTGCTCTTGCAAAACATCATATGTAACAGTAATTGCTCCATAAGACATTTGAACAGCAGGTGAAGGGTGTTGTTCGCGCCTACTTCCACGACACAACAAAGCCTTTAAACACCGACACAGGGTAACAGATAAACGCTTGTTAGCAAAAGTTTGAGGCGCATGAGACATAAACCATCCTAAACAATATTACACTTCATTATCCACAAAGTAGCGCTGGAAGATAGCATCAAAAATTAATGAGAAATCAATGCCGCCCGCTGCTACCAAAACCGCCTTCACCGCGGTTAGTCGTAACAAACTGCTCGACTTGCTCAAACCGGGCTTGAATCACTGGCACCAACACCAATTGGGCAATGCGTTCGCCCGGCTCAATGGTAAAGACATCTTTGCCACGGTTCCAGCAAGATATCATTAACTCACCTTGATAATCAGAGTCGATCAAGCCCACCAAATTACCCAGCACGATACCGTGCTTATGACCCAAGCCTGAACGCGGCATAATGATTGCTGCCAACCCTGGATCGCCAATATAAATCGCCATGCCAGTGGGAATTAACGTGGTGTCACCTGGATTCAACGTAATCGAATTATCCAAACATGCACGCAGATCTAGCCCCGCAGAACCTTCTGTGGCATAGGTTGGCAAGGGGAAATCACGGCCGAGCTTGGAATTGAGGATTTTGAACTGAATGTTTTGTTTCATAATGCATACTCACAATATGTTGCTTAGCAACATGGTTTTTGACAATCTGGGTAATACGAGCTTTTTCTGCTTCCACATTAGGTACTGATTTCATTTCCCCTCGTTCAAAAGCTTTCAGCATTTCCCGCTCCTCTTTATCCAATTTATAATTTCTAGGGCGCATAGATCACTTCCTCTTAAATTGCTTATTGGCTTTACGACTATAAAAAGCAGTCTTCAAAAAAACACCTTCTTTCGATTCAATACAAGGTACCAACATATAGCACTTTCTTCTACCCTCCGATTATAAATCTGAACCCAGCAAAATGAAAGATCATTTTCTTTACAACCCTAAAAGAATAGCATAAAATAAATTCAAATAGAATACAAATAAGTCAAAAATGAACGCCATCAAACACTGGCCAACACAAGACCGACCACGCGAAAAATTATTGCAACATGGCGCCTCCGCGCTGACGGATACTGAACTGCTGGCGATTTTCTTGCGTACCGGCGTGCGCGGCAAATCGGCATTGGATCTGGCACGCGATATGCTGGGGTATTTTGGTGGACTGCGCCAATTACTCAACAGCAAAGCAACCCAGTTTTGCGCCATCAAAGGCTTGGGTAGCGCCAAATACGCGCAACTGCAAGCCGTGAATGAATTAGCCAAACGCGCGATTCAGCAGCAATTACAAACCGGTGATGCGCTCACCAGCCCAAAGCATGCCATCGAATATCTGCGACATACTCTACAAAATAAACAAGAAGAGACGTTACTGGCAATTTTTCTCGACAATCAAAATCGCGTATTGGCGATTGAAACGCTGTCCAAAGGCACGGTAGATCAAGCCAGCATTCACCCGCGGCAATTGGTGGAACGGGTGTTGGCGCATCATGCCAAATCGATTATTTTGGCGCACAATCACCCGTCTGGCGATCCGACACCGAGCCAGCAGGATCGAGACATTACCGATCAAACGCGCAAATTATTAAAGATGATCGATGTGCAATTGCTGGATCATTTGATTATTGGCCATGGACAATATTATGCGTTTTCGCAGCACCATATTACTTCGGTTTGACGGCGCCTTTCACAATCGGCGCTAACTCACCGGCTTCGTGCATTTCACAGATAATGTCGCAACCACCAATCAATTCACCGTTGACCCATAATTGCGGAAAGGTCGGCCAGTTGGCAATCTGCGGCAACATTGCGCGAATATCCGAGTTTTCCAGAATATTCACCGTAGCAAATTCAACACCACAAGCCATCAGACAGTGCACGGCACGGGCGGAGAAGCCACACTGAGGCATTTGCGGTGTGCCTTTCATGTATAACAAAATGGCGTTTTCTTTGATTTGTTGGCGAATTTTTTGTTCGGTAGCGTCCATGTGATGATTCTCCTTTTGTTAACGAGACCAATATAGTACCATAACGCTTGCCAATAATCATTCCCTTAGGAGAGCTGCCATGACTTTCGAATTACCTGCACTGCCATACGCCAAAAGTGCGCTAGAACCCCATATTTCCCAAGAAACCATTGAGTACCATTACGGCAAACATCATCAAACCTACGTAACCAATTTGAACAATTTAATCAAAGGCACCGAACATGAAAATGCTTCGCTGGAATCGATTATTTTGAAGTCGACCGGTGGCTTATTCAACAATGCCGCACAAGTGTGGAACCACACCTTTTACTGGAATTGCTTAAAACCCAATGGTGGTGGCGAACCCACGGGAAAATTAGCAGACACGATTGCTAAAACCTTTGGTTCGGTGGCAGAATTCAAAGCGAAATTCACCCAATCGGCAGTAACCAATTTCGGTTCCGGCTGGACTTGGCTCGTGAAAAATCAAGACGGCACCATCGCCATTGTTAATACCCATGATGCAGATTGCCCGATGACCAAAGGCCAAACTGCGCTATTGACGGTAGATGTATGGGAACATGCTTACTACATTGACTATCGCAATGCCCGCGCTAAGTATGTGGAAATGTTTTGGAACTTGGTAAACTGGGATTTTGTGGCGAAAAACTTCGGATAATAAAAAAGAGTGCTGCCCTCATGAAGTCACTATTGCCTGAAAAACTCTATGACTACGTGCTGCAACACTCGCTGCGCCAACCCGACATTCTCCAAGCGCTATATCAAAAAACGTTGTCGCTGCCTCGCGCTGGCATGATGTCAGCGCCGGATGCAGCGCAATTTCTGGCATTGCTGGCCAAATTAATTCATGCCACACGCATCATCGAAGTCGGCGTTTTTACCGGTTATACCACCTTAGCATTGGCGCTGGCATTACCACAAGAAGGCAAAATCATTGCCTGCGATATCAGCAGAGAATTTACCGATATTGGCCAACCCTTTTGGCAACAGGCTGGCGTGGCCGATAAGATTGACCTGTGCATTGCACCAGCACTCGAAACATTAGATACATTGATCGCAGCAGGTCATAGCAATAGCTTTGATCTCATTTTTATCGATGCTGATAAACCGAATTATCCCGCTTATTTTGAAAAAGCCTTTTTATTAACTCGCCCCAACGGCCTCATTGCCATCGACAATACGTTGGGCGTTACCGGCGCCTACGTGTGTCAGGACAACCTAATACCGCGGCAACAGAAAACCATCGACGCCATTAAGCACTTTAACACGCAATTAATGCAAGATACTCGCGTTGAAATTAGCCTGCTACCCATCTCCCAAGGATTAACCCTGGCGATTAAAAAAGCATAATTACGCTTCTCGCAACGCTTCTAGTCGTTGATCTAATTTCAGCTGATATTCAACCCCAGCCAAAAAGCACAAACGCATTAAGTGTGGCCGACTTAATCGCTCAACGAGCTGCTCATTCTGCATTAATATAAAAGGCGACCCACTAATCGTCTGTTCTTGATAATACTTTATGGTCACGCTAAAGATGTGCTCCATCAGATTCTGTGACTCCTCCATGATTGAAGCGCATAACGCATCAACCTCCCATTCCAATACCATCGAGGCTTCTCCTTTTCGATTACACTCCCCTATGTAAATGTAATTTGGCTCATTTAACAAACATTTTATCATAATTTAACCAGATTGCAAGCAAAAAAAGGGCAGCCGGAGAAGGCTGCCCAGGGATGAGGAGAAAAATGAGGAATCCTTTCCTACCGTGGTGATTACTCACCACACACTCAGCAATAATCACCATCATGGCGATCTACCTCGTGCAGAAGTAATATAGCCCACTTTTAAATTAAATGCTAGGGTTTTATTAACGAAATCTTAAGAAATTCCCCCAAGTCTTTTGCACATTGCGAAATAAGCAGCATCTTATTACCCTATCTTTATCCTTTGGTTAAGCTGAGAAGAACTATTGGCAACCCATACAAAAATGAAGCAGTTAACTTATTTACCTACTGCGTCGCGGCGCCGGTCGACCACCACCTGAATTGCCTCGCGCACCGCCACTCGAGCTCCCGCCCGACTGCGTCCTAGGCCGAGAAGACGAGGGTTGCGAACGATCACGATGCTGTTTATTGCGCCCATTCTGAATCGGTTGTGCTTTTTGATTGGCCAATGGTTCATAACCAGGATGGACAATTCTGGGCAATTCACGTTTTAGTACGCGCTCAATGTCCTTCAACAAACCGTACTCATCAATACAAACCAGCGAAATCGCTTCACCCGAATTGCCTGCACGACCGGTGCGACCAATGCGATGTACATAATCTTCCGGCACATTAGGCAATTCAAAATTAACCACATGAGGTAACTGGTCGATGTCCAAACCACGTGCCGCAATATCCGTTGCTACCAGAACTTGTATTTTGTTTTGTTTAAAGTCGGCCAATGCACGCGTACGTGCGCCCTGGCTTTTATTGCCGTGGATCGCCGCGGCCGTTAAGCCATCTTCTTGCAATTGTTCAGTCAAACGGTTGGCGCCATGTTTGGTACGAGTAAATACCAGCACCTGATGCCAGTTGTTGGAACCAATCAAAAACGACAACAATTCGCGCTTGCGCTTCTGATCAACATGATACACTTTCTGCTCGACCAATTCTGCGGGCGCATTACGACGTGCCACCTCTACCAATACCGGGTGATTTAATAATTGATCGGCCAATGCTTTAATATCATTGGAAAAAGTAGCCGAGAATAATAAATTTTGACGCTGCTTAGGCAAAATCGCCAATACTTTTCGAATATCGCGGATAAAACCCATATCGAGCATACGATCAGCTTCGTCGAGCACCAGAATCTCTACTTTTGACAAATTGACGGTACGTTGATTAACATGATCCAATAACCGTCCAGGTGTTGCCACCAGTACATCAACACCTCGACGCAAGATTTGTATTTGGGGGTTAATGTTAACACCTCCAAAAACCACCGCATATTTTAACGGCAAAAACTGACCATAAGTTGCAACACTATCACCCACCTGAGCTGCTAATTCGCGAGTTGGGGTTAAAATCAATGTCCGAATCGGGCGATGTCCACCAGGCGTTAACGTTACCGGTTTTTCCATCAAGCGCTGCAATAAAGGCAACGTAAAACCAGCAGTTTTACCAGTACCCGTTTGTGCGCACGCAATCATGTCCTGGCCTTTTAAAATCGGCGGAATCACCTGCTGCTGGACGGGGGTAGGTTTATCATACCCTTGTTGTTGAATGGCTTGCAGCAACTGCGGCAAAAGTTCTAAAGATTGAAACGACATCGATTGCTCCTAAACAAGAGCGCATAGTGTAACAGGTTAGCGGCTAGAAAGATATTTGTTGCAAAAAATCAACACGATCTTCTGAGCGCATCAACGCCGCACCCACCAACACACCACCAAACTGCTGACAGCTAAGTTTTATATCTTCTGGGGTTTTAGCGCCGGACAAACTCAACACCGTGGTACCTGCGGGAAACAGTGAATTCAAACGCTGACTGTTATTAGCGTCCATCGCCAGGGTATCTAAATTACGATTATTAATGCCGACCAATTGTGCGCCTAACCTTACGGCTCTTTCACAATCGGGCAGGTCAAACACTTCCACCAACGGTGTCATATTCCAGCGTAAAATAGCGTGATATAATGCATGCAATTGCGCATCGGTTAAGATTCTCACAATCAACAAGCAAGCACTGGCGCCGGCCAAACGCGCCATTTTTATTTGCTTTATATCCAGGATAAATTCTTTGCATAACAAAGGGATAGAAACCACCTGATGCACTTGTTTAAGATGTTCAAAGCTACCACCAAAAAACGACGCATCGGTTAATACCGAAATACAAGCTGCCCCACCCTCTTGATACTGTTTCGCAATCGCAACAGGGTCATAATCAGCACAAATCACCCCTTCTGATGGCGAGCGCGCTTTCAACTCGGCAATCACCGCATGGCCTTTGGCACGGCGAATCGCCCCGAGAAAATCACGATTACTGAATGCAAGCAAAGCCTCGTCAATATCCGGCATCGCCGCAATCTCTAATTGTTTTTTAGTGATGATGTCGTCTAAAATCATGGCTTACACTTATCGGTTACGTTAAAGGAAAATATATCATGTCACGCGCCATCCGTCACTTTATGAATCATGCCCCAACCCTTGGCAAACGCGTCTTTGTTGATGACAGCGCGGTGGTAACCGGCCAGGTCACCCTGGGCGATGATACTTCGGTATGGCCCTGTGTGTCGATTCGTGGTGATTTGCTCGCGATCACCATCGGCCATGGCAGCAATGTACAAGACGGCAGTGCTTTGCACACCTCTCGCCCAATTCCGTTCAATCCAACGGGACACGCGCTGACCATTGGCAACTACGTCACCATCGGCCACAATGCGACCGTGCATGGATGCACCATTGGCAACGAATGCTTGATTGGCATGGGCTCGGTGATTCTCGATGGCGTGGTGGTAGAAAATCAAGTACTGGTGGCTGCCGGTAGCGTGGTACCGCCAGGCAAAGTATTACAAAGCGGTTATCTCTATCGCGGCAACCCAGCACAGCAAGCAAGACTACTGAAACCGGAAGAAATCGCCATGATCAAAGCCAATGCGCTCGATTATATCAAGCTGAAAGATCAGCACCTGCTGATTTGATCGCCGTAACTGATTGATTTGTTTTTTGCTTTGATTGCAACTTCAAAAGCAGAAATGGCGGAAACATACAATGAACCGGCATGCTTCTGAATCTGTTTACGCGCCAGTCTAGCTTAGCTGTTGCAGAACAAATTAAAATCTAATTCAAGCGCTACACATGATCACACCACTAGACTATTTACGCCCCCGTCACATCCACCACCGTCATCATGCCCGATTCCTGATGATACGCCATATGGCAATGCAGCATCCATTTGCCCAAATGGTCGGCATCGAAGATCACTTTAACTTGAGTATGCGGCAACACAAAAATGGTGTCATGCAAGGGGCCATCAGTGATAACTTGTTGATTAATGCCCACCAACTCATAGACACTGCCATGCAAATGCATCGGATGCCCCATATTGCTTCGGTTATCGAAAATTAACTCAACACGCTGCCCTTGCTTTAATTGGATCGGCGTGACCTTCGGCCACGCTTGGTCGTTGATCATCCAAATGTATTTTTGCATATTGCCGGTCAACACTACATTCACCACTTTATCGATCGGCTTTGCTGGCAAGGGATGTAAGCTCTTCATCGCCAACTCTTGGTCATTATTTAATGCCGGGGCAGTTTGCGCCGTGGTTTCACTGAGCTTAGGAATGGCAGCGCCTGGTGTTACCAGAATCAAGCCAGTCTGGCGATTAGTGCCTTCTACTTGGCCTAAAATCGGAAACGCCCCGCCGGCTTTGGGAATTTGCACCAGAATATCAATGCGTTGCCCCATCGCCAACTGAAAGGCGGGTGCGGTCAATGGCTTAATATTTTCGCCATCAAAGGCAATGGCGGTACCACTCAATTGACCCAGATGAATCCAGAAATTACTGCCAGAACCGCCATCAATAAAGCGTAGGCGCACCCTGGTACCGGGCTGTACTTTTACCACTTGCGGATTTTGCAGGGTATGGTAGTTGGTCAAGAACGCATCGTAGGTGACATCGTTTAGATCGGGTTTATTCATGTCCATTTTCATGGGCATTTTCATTGCACCGGATTGCAAGGATTTCAAGGCTGCTTCTGGACTTTGGAAATTAAAATCCTGGAACATCACCACCACTTGCTGATTGTTTTTGTAAGGGTCATTGGGGTCGTTAATGATCAACGGTGCTTCCATCAATTGCTGGGTTTGCAGCCCCATATGTGAATGCATCCAAAAAGTTCCCGCCTGCACCAGTTTAAAGCGATAACGGTATTGCGCACCGGGTAAAATGGGGGGTTGCGTAACGTCAGGTACCCCATCCATCGCATTAGGTAAAATCAAGCCATGCCAATGAATACCAGTGGCAACCTTAGTATCATTTTTAACGATGACGTTAAAGTCTTGGCCTTCGGTACCGACATAACCCCAGGTACCATCGGGTTGTTCAATGGTATACACCGAAGCACTTTTACCATCGACCATAATGGTTTTATTTTTCACTTCTAACATGACAGGATGGGTTGTCGCCATACTGAGCTGACTGAGCAGTAGCAACGCTAAGCTGTAATATTTACATGAATGACGCATATGAATTCCTTGTTACACAATAAGAAGCCAGAAGCGGATTTTACCACATCCTTCACGAGTATCTTGATTGATATCATCGAAAAAACCTAATAACTGGTCTATACTGGACGAGCAAGCACGAGAAAATAACAGGAGTATTTTATGTCAACATGGTTAGTGATCGCAAGTTCAACCAATGCCTTTGTTTATGACATCAGTAAACCCACTCTCCCCAAAACAGGTAAACCGCATTACCAGTTACTCAAAGAATTGGCACACCCGGAAAGCCGCAGCAAAGCATCAGAATTGGTCAGCGATGGCCCAGGGCATTATAAATCTTCAGGATCAGGCAAAGGCGCATTTTTGGCACATGCGGATCCTCATAAAAACGAGCTTAACAGCTTCGCCAAAGAAGTTGCGCATCATCTGGAATCAGAACGCACCAAAAATAGCTATAAACAATTGGTGATCTGCGCTGCACCGCATTTTCATGGTTTGCTGGATCAGTCGCTGTCCAAACAAACCGGATTGCTGGTGAAGAAACACATTCAGAAAGATTATGTACCGTTGTCGAAAGAGCAGTTACATGAAGTGATTGAGAAAATTTATCACGAACCGCTTTAATTTCTTCTGGCTCCATACGATTGCTCCCTCCCTCGGCTCTGCCGGGGGAGGGTTGGGGTGGGGGCAACTTCACCTCTGCAACAAACTCTCCCCTGCTGTTTTAGGCAACTGCAAAAACAGCAGGGTGGACAGCAGCGTAAATGCACTTAACCCCAAATAGGTGTAATGGAATGCCATAGCACCAAGCAAAGCAGTGCCAGATAAATGACTGCTCGACACCAACAATCCCGCACAAAAACACACGGAAAAACTAATCCCTAACTGCTGAAAAACCACACTAACGCTGGTGGCACGCGAGCTTTCTTGCTTAGGAATATCCGCCAAATTAAGCGTATTGGTAAAGCTGTATTGCAGCGAAGTAAAAAACCCGATAAACGTCATCAGCAGCAAAATTACCCACAACGGTGTTGCGGAGTTGATCCAGGATAAGCCGATAAATGAAACAACCACCACAACTGGTGTGAATAATAAACATTTCCTGAAGCCATAACGCTGTAAAAAGTTTTTAAATATGGTTTTGGTGACCAAAAACGCCAGCGCACTGGGCAGCAAAATCAATCCTGATTCAAAGGCGTTATAGCCAAACTGCAGCTGCATTTGTAGGGGGATCAAAAATCCAAACCCTGCCATACCAATACGAAATAAAAAGCCGCCAAAAGTTGCCAGACGAAACGTTTCAATCCGAAAAATCCGAATGTCCAATGACGGAAAAGGTGTTTTGCGCGCATGGCGGTAATAAACCACGGCCAGACAAATGCCCACTGTCAATAATAGCAGCGGCAAGTCAACGTGTGTGAAATTTTGTTCGGTGAGCCAGGAAAACGCAAAGGTAATGCTCCCTGCTGCCACACCAAAAATAACAAAGCCAACCCAGTCGAATTCAGGAAACTCCTCTTCAACATGATTTGGAATAAAGCGCTGCACCAGATACAACGCCAGCAGCACCACCGGTACATTGATAAAAAAGATATAACGCCAGCCCATAAATGTAGTCAAAAAACCACCCAACACCGGACCTACCACTAGCCCCACCTGCCCCATAATGGTGTAGTAGGTAAACGCCATGATAAAATCGGTACGCGAAAAGCTTTTCATCAAAATCAACCGTCCGACCGGCGTGACCATCGCCGCACCGAGCCCTTGCACTAAACGGCCAGCAATTAATATTTCAATACTATGCGCCACACCACAGATCACTGAGCCCAGCAAAAACACCAGCATCGCCGCCGCAAAAATACGCTTGGTACCAAAGCGATCGGCGAAATAACCACTCACCGGAATAAACATTGCCAAGGTTAATAGATAACTGGTGATGGCGAGCTTTAAACTAAGTGGTGAAGTGTCTAGTGAAACTGACATCTGCGGAATCGCAGTGTTAAGCACCATGGCATCGAGTTGCTGTAAAAACAGACCCAGCCCCAGTATGCGTGGGATATGCTTATTCTCAGAGACAGAAAGGAATGTGGTTGACATCAACCCTCCACCCTACCCCTCCTCCACAAGGGAAGAGGGAATTGGCTCGCGCTTTTTTATTACTTTATTCGTCTTTACTGCTTCGATCAGAACGCTTGCGCTCATTCTCTTTCAAGAATTTTTTACGAATGCGAGTATATCTCGGCGTTACTTCAACTAACTCATCATCGTTGATAAACTCAAGCGACTGCTCCAAACTGAAGCGAATCGGTGGTACCAGGATAATGTTTTCATCACTGCCGGAAGCGCGCATGTTAGTCAGCTGCTTACCTTTTTGTACGTTAACCACAAGGTCGTTATCACGAACATGGATACCCACGACCATACCTTCATACACTTCGGTTTGTGGCGCTACCATCATCTGACCACGTTCCTGCAAATTAAATAATGCAAATCCTACCGCTTTACCGATGCCGTTAGCAATCAACACACCGCGCTGACGTTCGTTGGCAATGTTTTTCTTAGCAGGACCATAATGATCAAAAACGTGGGTCATAATACCACTACCCGAGGTGGTGGTTAAAAATTCGGTGTGAAAACCGATTAACCCACGCGCAGGAATCATATATTCCAAACGCACACGACCTTTACCATCGGGCATCATGTCACGCAAGTCGCCTTGACGAGCACCTAACTTTTCCATGATCGCGCCTTGATAAGCGTCTTCTACGTCAACGTTTAATAATTCAAACGGCTCACAGATTTGACCATCGATTTCTCGCATGATTACTTCTGGACGTGACACCGCCAATTCATAGCCTTCACGACGCATGTTTTCAATTAAGATTGATAAATGTAACTCACCACGACCGGAGACTTTAAATTTATCGGGATCTACCGTATCTTCAACACGCAATGCTACGTTAGACAACAATTCCCGTTGCAAACGATCCCGAATATTACGGGAAGTAACATATTTACCGTCTTGACCAGCAAAGGGTGAATCGTTCACTTGGAATGTCATCGATACCGTTGGTTCATCGACTTTCAATGGAGTTAATGCTTCTACCGTGTTAGGGTCGCAAATGGTATCAGAAATACGCAAGCCTTCAATACCGCTGATACCAATAATATCACCAGCCGTCGCAGAATCTACTTGTTTACGCTCTAACCCTAAATAACCCAATACTTGCAACACCTTACCTGCACGAATTTTGCCTTCCGCATCAATAATTTTAACCACCTGGTTGGTTTTTACCGTACCGCGCGTGATACGACCAATACCAATGGTGCCAACGTAGTTAGAATACTCTAATGAGGAGATTTGCAATTGCAGCGGACCATTTGGATCAACTTGTGGCGCCGCAACACGATCAACCACCAACTGGAACAACGGATCCATGTTGACATTTTCATCGCTCAAATTCAATTTAGCGTAGCCTTGTAACGCGGATGCATAAAGAATCGGGAAATCTAATTGCTCATCGGTGGCTCCCAAGCGATCAAACAAATCAAACACTTGATCCACGACCCAGTCAGGACGTGCGCCCGGACGGTCAATTTTGTTGACGACCACGATGGGTTTCAAGCCTTGTGCAAAAGCCTTCTGCGTCACAAAGCGTGTTTGTGGCATTGGGCCATCAACGGCATCAACCAGCAACAATACCGAGTCAACCATCGACAAGATACGCTCTACTTCTCCACCGAAGTCAGCATGTCCAGGGGTATCCACGATATTAATACGATAATCACCCCAATTCAGCGCGGTATTTTTCGCGAGAATGGTAATGCCACGTTCTTTTTCCAAATCGTTGGAGTCCATGATCCGCTCGACCACCGCAGCACGAGCCGCGAAAGTACCGGATTGGCGTAATAATTTATCAACCAGAGTCGTTTTACCATGGTCAACGTGAGCAATGATGGCGATGTTACGAAGCTTTTGCATACAAATACACTATGTTGTTTTGGGACGCGCATTATAATCGAAAACGCGCTACAATGTACACAAACTTCGTACACCGAGACTTTATGAACGTTACCGACATCCGAATTCATCAACAATCCAACACCATCGATTTTACTTTTGATAATGGAAAAACCTATTGTTTATCAGCGTTTGCGCTACGCCAGAACTCGCCCTCCGCTGAAATGCGTGGCCATGGCGGACAACCCCCACCACCGGCGACGATCGACCCTAATGTACGTATTATCGGCGTCGAGCCAGTCGGCCATTATGCCATTCGCATTACTTTTAGCGATGGTCATAATAGCGGATTGTATGCGTGGCAACATTTACATCAATTGGGTGAAAAAGAGAGCACAACATGAGTATCATCAACCAATTATTAGATGGCTACCATCAATTTTATCAAAGCTATTTCGTGGGCAGCGACGCACATTACAAACGTTTGGTCAAACAAGGCCAATCGCCTAAAGTACTGATGATCAGTTGCTGTGATTCACGCGTTGCGCCAGAAACCATCACCCAAGCTGAACCCGGCGATATTTTTACCGTACGTAACATTGCCAATATCGTCCCCCCCTTCACTGAAGACCATGGTGTACATGGGGTCAGCGCTGCAATTGAATTCGCAGTGTGTGAATTGAACGTCGGCCATATCATTATCTTAGGCCACAGCCATTGCGGCGGCATTGACGCCTTGCTCAACGGCATTCCCAAAGATTCTGGCTTTATCGGCCCCTGGATGAAAATCGTCGCTGAAGCCAAACGCCACGTCTACACCGATCATAGCAACTGTGACCACGAAACCCGTGGCCGCCTGGGTGAACAATATGCCCTGCAAATTTCACTGGATAATTTAAAAGGTTTTCCCTTTGTCACCGAACGCGTTAATCAAGGAAAACTCACGCTACACGCCTGGCATTTTTCACTAGAAACTGGTGATTTATGCGCCCTAGACGAACAAGATCAAACCTTTAAGTCATTACGTCAAAAAGGATAAAAAATAATGGCCTTACTCTTCAACAGCATTGGCATTTTAGGCGTATTATCCTGCTTGCTTGCATTTTTTTTATTACAAATAGGTAAATTGAGAAGCGACCATGTCAACTATAGCGCATTAAACTTGCTGGGCTCTATCGGCATTTTGATTTCATTGATATATCAGTGGAACTTGTCCGCTTTCTTAATGGAAGTGACCTGGGGACTGCTGAGTTTTTATGGTGTGGTACGGTACTATCAAAAACGGTTAAAAACCCCATGAACAACGCGGTGATTTTGGTCGATCAACACGACCATCCCATTGGTCAACTGGAAAAACTGGCCGCGCATCAGCAAGGCTTATTGCATCGCGCGTTTTCAATTTTTATTTTTAACCAACAAGGGCAATTATTACTGCAACAACGCCATGCCGATAAATACCACTGCGGCGGGTTGTGGACCAACACCTGCTGCAGCCATCCGCAGCCCGGTGAATCGGTGATACAAGCCGCTGAACGACGCTTACAAGAAGAGCTAGGGTTTACGGTTCCACTGACTCACAAAGGTCATTTTACTTATCGCGCTGAGTTTGACAATGGCTTGATCGAACACGAACTGGATCATGTGTTGGTTGGTCACAGTGAATTGAAAAATCCGCCGTTTAATCAGGAAGAAATTGCAGCACTCAAATGGATTGATATCGCTGAACTTAAGCGTGAATTAGAACAGCATCCTCAACGCTATACGCCGTGGTTGAAGCAGGCACTAGCGCTTGCCAATGGTGCACATAAATAAACTCCGCCAGGGGGCGATCAAAAAAATACGCCATCAAAATGGCAAGCGTGCCAATTACCCAGAACATCCATAAATTTGACCGCTACATACTCATTTCCATTATTTTTAAATGCCGCCAAATGCCACCGTCAAGCTACCATGCAATATACCATGTGGTTCTTTTGGACGAATGCTGATTTCGATATCTTGATCCAATAAATTTAAAAAATGCATCAACCGCTCTATCGAAAAACCCGCTAAACGGCCATTGGTCAAAGCAGATACTTTTGGCTGGTTGATACCCAAAATGCCAGCTGCTTCTGCTTGAGTTAATGCCCTGCCGTCTATTAATTCATTAATAAATAATGCTAATTTTGCTTTTGCTTGTCGCTCTTCTGAGTCAACAAAACCTAGGTCTTGATAAACATTTCCACCGCCTTTGGTATACTCAATTTTTTCACGCTTACTCATGATGTGTGACTCCGTTTAGCGACAATTTCTGCTTGCTTAAGTCGCTGCTTGATCATTTCAATTTCTTGCATAGGGGTCGCAATTCCTTGCTTCGATTTCTTTTGAAAGCAATGCAAAACATACACCACGTCACTAATTTTAATGGTATACACTGACCGATATGCACCACTCTGCCCTTCCAAAACCAGTTCAAGCACCTGTGGTTTGAATCCTTTCAATACTTTTGTATTTTTTGGAATCGAACCCTCTTGAACAAGATACAGCGAGTATCCAACCGCGTCTTTAATGTCTTCAGGGAACGCTCTTAATTGCTTTAGAGAATCCCCCAACCAAATCACTTCTTTCATTTTCATTATATCCTATTTTTGGGATAACTCAAATTTGAATTATTAATGTACATAAAGATCAATATAAAGTCAAAATTAATTTAAAAACCATGATCTAGCACACGTGCGGATTTTTTTGTTTAGCGTATAATAACGCCACAGTATTCAGCATAGGATTTTTATGGAAAGCTTTGCAACGATACCCATGCAATGGGTTGGACCAATCAAAATTGCCGGTAAAGAAGTCAACGAAGAAGTCAACGTACCGCTGGCGACTTACGAAACGCCGATGTGGGCGTCGACCAACCGCGGCGCGAAAGTGTCGCGGATGTGTGGCGGCATTCACACCACCGTGATCAGCGATACCATGGCACGTTCATTTGTGGTGCAAGCGCCCAGCGCCGCACGCGCTTCCGAAATCTCACAACAATTACAAAAACGTCATCATGATATTAATGAAGCGGTAAAATTCAGCAGCCGTTTCGCGCAATTTCAATCACTGGATGCCCATATCGTCGGCAACTTATTATATCTACGCCTACAAATCCAACCCGGTGACGCTTCCGGCCATAACATGGTAACCAAAGCCGCCGATCAGGTGATGCAATGGTTACTCGGTGATTATCCTGAATTACGCTATGTGTCGATTTCCGCCAATTTCTGCACCGACAAAAAAGTCTCGGCGATCAATAGTCTCGGCGGCCGCGGCAAGTATGTGGTGGCAGAAAGTATTATTTCACGCGAACTGTGCCACAAATTATTGAAAACCACGCCAGAAGCCATTGTCGACTGCCATATTAAAAAAAATCTCATTGGCTCGACCATTGCCGGTAGCTTATGCAGCGCCAATGCTCATTACGCCAACCAATTGCTGGCGGTTTATTTGGCCACCGGGCAAGACGCAGCAAATATTGTCGAAGGCTCGCAAGGTATTACCCACGCGGAATGTCGCGGTGAAGATTTATATTTCTCGGTCACCCTGCCTAACTTGATTATGGGCACCGTTGGTAACGGCAAACATCTAGGTTTTGTGCAAGAAAACTTAAAAAAACTGGGTTGTTTAGAAGAACGTGAACCCGGTGGCAACGCGCGCCGGCTTGCGATCATCACCGCTGCTGCAGTACACTGTGTCGAACTTTCATTGATGGCAGCACTGACCAACCCTGGTGAATTGATGCGCGCGCATTTGACGCTGGAACGCCACGCTGCCCAAGCAGGGAAACGCTCATGATCAAGGTTGGCATCGACAATATCGCTTTTTACACACCACATTATTTCTTGGATCTCAAGACGTTGGCGGACGGTCGTGGTGTTGATCCAGATAAATTTTATGTCGGCTTGGGCCAGCACAAAATGGCGGTGCCACCGCCGGATGAAACCATCGTTACCATGGCCGCCAATGCCGCGGAAAAAGTATTAGACGGCATTGACATCAAAAGCATTACCACCCTGTTATTTGCTACCGAAAGCGGCATCGACCAATCCAAAGCTGCCGGTATTTTTGTGCATGAATTAGTAGGTCTGTCGCGCCAATGTCGCGTGGTGGAGCTAAAACAAGCCTGCTACAGCGCCACCGCTGGCTTGAAAATGGCGATGGCGATGATTGCCATGAACCCAAAACAAAAAATCTTATTGATCGCCTCGGACATTGCTCGTTATGGCCTGGGCAGTGTGGGTGAATCCTCTCAAGGTGGCGGTGCTGTAGCGATGTTGCTGTCGGCTAATCCGCGCATTATCGCCATTGAACCCGAAAGCGGTTTATACACTGAAGACGCCATGGATTTCTGGCGCCCTAATTATCGTGAAGAAGCGTTGGTCGAAGGCAAATATTCCTGCGATTTATATTTGAAAGCGCTGAAAGAAACTTGGCAGGATTATCAGCAAAACTCTGGCCGCACTTACCCAGACCACCAACACTTTCTATATCATATTCCCATCCCAAAACTGGCCGAAAAAGCCCATCAAAAACTGGCGCAAGTCAATCAACTGGAACGCATCAGTGCCGAACGCCTCAGCCATGAAACCGATGCCAGCCTGCAATACAGCCGCATCATTGGCAACTGTTATACCGCCTCTTTGTATCTGGGATTAATTTCTTTGCTGGAAAACATACCCGCTGATTTGTCAGGACAACGTGTTGGCTTTTACAGCTACGGCTCCGGTTGCGTCGCAGAATTTTTCAGTGGCGTCATTCAACCGGGTTACCAGCAACATTTACACAAACAAACCCATCAAACTATTTTAAACAGCCGCGTTGAATTGAGCCTGGCAGAATACGAAGCGTTTTATTCCTATAAAACCCCCACCGATGGCAGTACTTTGCATTTACCTTCGCATCGCACTGGCCAATATCGCCTGGCATCGATGGACCAACACAAACCGATTTATCAACGGTTAGCCCGCGCGTCCAAAGAACCAATCACTGCCCGTGCGCCAGGTAAATTGATTATCTCCGGCGAACATGCCGTGGTGCACGGTGCGCCTGCGATTGCGATGGCGGTGACGCGCTATGCCGAAACCACCATCAATCCAAACACCAACGAGTCCGTGTTATTTGAATTAATGAACATCGAACACAAAGGTGCATATACTCTCGATAAATTGCGCGAACTGAAACATCGCCTGCAAGATGCGCACGGCAAATTTTTACGCGGCGAACGTGGCATTCGTGATGTGCTGAAAAAGCCCTTTGAATTACTGCATTATACCGCCACCAATATGTTGGATGCCGTCAAACCCAATGCAGCACAAGGCATTACTGTCAAAACCCATTCAACCATCCCCATTGGCTGTGGCATGGGCTCTTCCGCCGCAGCAATTGTCAGCACCAATTTTGCCATCGCGCATTTTTATGGCAATATCCTGGAATCAAAAAAACAATTTGAACTGTCGCTGGCCGCCGAAAACTTACAACACGGTAAATCTAGCGGAGTCGATTTACACATTGCCACCCATGGCGGCTGTTTGCGTTTTGAAAATGGTCATACCATTGAGCGCCCTATTCCCAACTTTCCGCTGTACGTCATCAACACCGGCAGACCAGATTGCACCACCGGTGAATGCGTCAGCGCGGTCACCCATCACTTTGAAAATACCGACTTGGCAAGTCAATTTGAACAGATCACCAATCATATTGACGAGGCGCTTGGTAAAAATGATTTACCAGCGTTTATCCAAGGCATCCGCGACAACCATCGCCTGCTGTGCCAAATTGGCGTGGTGCCACAAAAGGTGCAGCAGTTAATCAACGCCATCGAAACCGCTGGCGGCGCCGCTAAAATCTGCGGCGGCGGCAGCATTCGCGGTGACCAGGGTGGCATTGTGTTGGTCGTAAGCACCACCGATCTACAGCCACTGGCGCACGAGTTGGGATACGAGCTAGAGCGCATTGAGTGCGATACCCGAGGGGTTCATGTCATCTAAATTTTATGCCTCCGCCCCTGGAAAATTAATTTTGCTCGGCGAACACGCCGTACTGCACGGCGAACCGGCGATTGTTTGCGCGGTCAATCAGCAGATTCATGTCACGCTGATACCTCGCAACGATCAGATCATCACCATAGATTCAATGCTAGGGCAGCACCAAACCACGATTGGAAAATTACAGATTGAAAAACCCTTCCAATTTATTTTGGCTGTTTTATTACATTATCAACAGCAACTACCACAAGGATTTGATCTTCGGATAAAATCTGAATTTTCTGATCAAGTGGGATTTGGTTCTTCTGCTGCCGTCACTGTTGCCACGCTAAAAACATTGCAACAATGGCTTGGTCTGCCACTGGATCGTAATGCTTTTTTTAATGCCTCCAAACAGATTGTGCAACAGGCACAAGGTGGCGTGGGCTCTGGTCTTGATTTAGCCGCAGCCATTTGTGGAGGCACGGTTTATTTTGATCCCGCCACTTCAGAGATGATTCCCTTACCGCATAGCCCCCCACTCACGGTGGTTTATTCTGGCTATAAAACTCCGACACCAGAAGTGATTCGCAGCGTGAACGAACGCTTTAAAAACGATACCGCTGCCTTACAAAAATTATGTCAACAGATGGGTGATCTATCCCGCCAAGCCAAATCAACCATTGAACAGGCGGATTGGAAAACAACGGGGCAATTGCTCACTCAAGGCCAGCACATTATGGATCAACTGGGTGTCAATGATTCAACTCTACAAAGCATTGTCGACAAATTAAATCAAACGCCTGGTATTTTTGGCGCTAAAATCTCTGGCTCAGGACTGGGCGACTGCGTAGTGGGGATTGGTCACGCCGACGTATCGTTTCAAGCACCAATCAAGGTTTTAAACGTCTCCATCGCATCCACCAACCCTTGAGCCACCGCAGGGTCTGACCCAGCATGCCCACCAATCACTAAATTTAACTGCGACCCTGGCCAGGCTTGATGCACGTCGTATGCCGTAATGGGCGGACACACCACATCATAACGCCCTTGCACGATGATGCAGGGCAAATGTTTGATGCGCTCTATTTTATCCAACAATCCTATGGCTTCATGGCGATTATTGTGAAAATAATGATGCTCCAAACGACCCACAACCACCATCATATCGATAGGTGCACGTCGTTCTTGCTGTGGCGTCAACAGCATGATTTTATCTTCAAAACATGATAATTCAGCAAACATGGCATTGATTTTTTCAGCATCACCTTGTTCCAACACATACTGCATGATTTCCATAATTTCTGCCGCCAGCAGGTTATTTTTATTAGCAATTTCAGTACCACTTAACGCCAACAATGCATCGATAAACGTATACCACTCTTGCGGGCAGAAATAGCGTACTTGATGGATAAACCATTCCACCTCAAAATCACGCATTAAAAACATACCACGCAGGATAAAACCAAAACACTGCTGTGGATATTCAACGCCATAAGCCACTGCCAATAGCGAACCCCAGGAGCCGCCAAACACCAGCCATTGTTTGATACCTAAATGCTGACGAATCAATTCTATATCGGCGATTAAATGCGCCAGGGTATTGTCACGCGTTTCGCTTTTGGGCGTAGAGCGCCCAGCACCACGCTGATCAAACAAAATAATGCGATAAAACGCCGGATCAAAATAACAGCGCTGACTGGGACTACACCCTGCGCCAGGACCGCCATGCAGCACCACCACGGGCACACCATTGGGGTTACCGACTTGTTCGATGTATAAGCTATGCATGGGGGAAACAGCTAGGTATTCGCTGTGATAAGGTTGAATATTGGGGAACATAATAACGCCTGATGATTAAACCGTTTTTCATTATAGCGATTTTTTAAATATGGTATACTTCAACAGTAAAAATTCATTTGAGGAGTTCGGTCATGCCCACCGCCTTCGCCCCCAGCAACATTGCCCTGATCAAGTATTGGGGTAAACGTGACAGCAAGCTCAATTTACCCAATACCGACAGTTTGTCGATATCGCTGGGCAATAAGGGTACCAGCACCACCATTGAATTTTCCGAAGCGCTTGATCATTATGAGGTTAATGGCACTGCCATCACCCCAGATATGGCTTTTACCAAGCGGCTTAAAGCGTTTTTGGATTTGCACCGACCTACCGGTGTTTTTTATAACGTCTCCACAGTTAACAATATTCCTACTGCGGCAGGATTGGCTTCTTCCGCCAGCGGTTTTGCGGCATTATCGCTGGCACTAAATGAACTACATCAATGGAATTTGAACCTCACTCAATTATCCGTGCTGGCACGTCTGGGCAGCGGCAGCGCCTGTCGCTCGTTATGGCATGGCTTTGTTAAATGGCAGCAAGGCAAGCGCCCGGATGGCTTGGATTCTCACGGCGTACCGCTCAACACCGATTGGCCAGAGCTGCGCGTTGGTTTACTGATTTTATCGACCAGCGAAAAAGCACTGTCCTCGCGAGAGGCAATGCAACGTACTATTGAAACTTCCAAGCGTTATCAAACCTGGCCCAACCAAGTGCATGATGACCTGGTGCAACTCGAATGGGCATTGGCGACGCAAGAATTTGAACTGCTCGGCCAAATTGCCGAACGTAACGCCCTGGCAATGCACGCCACCATGGAAGATTCGCTACCCCCCACGGTTTACTCAACCCATGAGACATTGGCCGCACGTCAGTTGGTTTGGCAATGCCGAAAAGAAGGCATTCCGGTTTATTTTACCCAAGATGCCGGACCCAATCTCAAGCTGCTGTTCTTGGCAGAAGATCAAGCCAAAATCTTAGCGTATTTTCCCAAGTTAGAAGTCATTATCCCAACACAACATTGATATAAATCAATACAACATTCTCAAAAAACTGGATTTTTACCCCCGACTGTGATAGAGTCTTCAGCATGAAAAAGAATAACTTAATTACCTTACCCAATTACTTACCGGCCACCATATTTGGCGGCGTCGCGCCGATTCAAAGCATCGATCATTTTATTGCCTTTGCCAACGCAGTACCGATGCTGGAAGAAGGTGAAGAAAAGGAACTGGCGGAACGCTTAAAGCAACACAATGACTTAGCCGCAGCACAGCGCCTGGTGTTGTCTCATCTCCGCTTTGTCATCAAAATCGCCCGCAGCTTTAACGGCTATGGTTTGCAACTGGCTGATTTAATTCAAGAAGGCAGCATTGGCTTGATGAAAGCGGTAAAACGCTTCGACCCAACGATGGGCGTGCGCTTGGCTTCATTCGCCGTGCATTGGATCAAATCCGAGATTCATGAATTCGTGATCCGTAACTGGCGTCTGGTCAAAATCGCCACCACCAAAGCACAACGCAAATTGTTCTTCAACTTGCGCAGCCAAAAAACCCGTTTGGGCTGGTTTACCAAAGAAGAAGTCGCGGATGTCGCTAAAGAGTTAAACGTCAAACCATCCGATGTGATGGAAATGGAACAACGCTTGAACTCTCATGATATTTCATTGGAAGGCTCCGACGATGAAGATGGTGATGAATTTCAATTCTCACCCATTCAGTATTTGGCGAGCCCAGATTTGAGCCCAGAAAATGAAGCCCTATCCAGTCAACAACACAGCTTCGACAGTGATCATTTGAAAGCCGGCATGGAACATCTCGATGCCCGCAGCCAAGACATCATCACCCAACGCTGGCTGGTGGAGAAAAAAGCCACGCTGCATCAACTGGCTGCGAAGTACAGCATCTCTGCCGAGCGTGTCAGACAGCTGGAAACCCAGGCGATGAATCAACTGAAACAAGCGTTGGCGGCTTAAGCTCGCGCTTTCCTCAAAAACATCCCCACCATCACCACCAACGCCAGGACACCCAAGCCACCACTGACTGCAGCAGGAACGTTAAAGGTCAAGCCATTGCCGGCAGAATTAATCACCATCGGAATGGTCAGCACGATGTCCATCAACGCGCCACCGGTGACCAAACCACAGGCAATCAAAATATTACGATGCTGGCGAATCGCCTGCACATCTTTACCATTCAGCCAAAACACGATGCCGCTGATGATGCCGCCGAGAATCAACGGTGTGGTGGTAATAATCGACAAATACATCCCAATGCCCACGCCCAGCAGAGAAATTTCAAAGGCTTTTTTACGGGTAATCAGCGACGTCAGATAAAGCAAAAACACTGCCAGCGCACCAATGCCTAAATAATTCCAGGGGATGGTTTGTTCAAAAATCACCTGGGTTAACATTGCCATAATCGCTGACGGTGGCGAGGCAAGCGTATTCGCAGGATTCATCCCGCTGTGCGGCATATGGCCAGCAATGCCGTACGCCAAATACAATAATTGCATTACCGCTGGCACCACCAACGAAGCGATAATCACGCCAAAAATCAACATCAATTGCTGTTGGCGTGGGCTGGCACCAATAATTTGACCGACTTTCAAATCTTGCAGCGTATCATTTGAAATGCAGGCGATCTGCATCACCGCACTGCTGATCAGAATCGTCACCGCCTCGCCGATCAATACCATATTACTAGTGAGCGTTGGCGTATGCAGCAAAAATAAGCCATGTACCAACAATGCGGCGAGAATCATGCCAGCGATCATCACTGACGAACCGGGACTCGCCGACACACCCACCAATCCCGAAAAATAACCGCAGATCATGGTGATGATAAAACCAATCACTGCAACATAAACCAAACTCAACAAGAGCATCGAAAATGTTAAGCCAGCGCCAAAGCCAAGATCGCCTAAGCCAAACAAATGATTAAATAACACACCCAAAATAATCAGCGATGCCAGAGTACCAAATACAATACTTTTAATGCTCAAGTCACGCTCGTGCTCAACCAAGGGACCACTTCTCACTTCACTAAAAGTCTTGGTGATGTTTTGATAGATGGGTTTCAGCATACGAATCAAGGTAATCAATGCCGCCATAATCATCGCACCAACGCCTACATAACGCATCGACATGGCATAATGGTCACCAAAATACGCACTGGCAGATTCGGTCAGCACGGTACCATGACTGATGATTGGCAACACGATGCCATAAGAAATCACCACACCCAAGAGCAAACTTAAGCCAATACGCAGACCAATAATATAGCCGGCACCGATCATTGCTGGCGCAAAGCCAATTCCAAAAGAATAAAGACTCTCACCACCAAACATCACGCGCGACGCCTGTGCAAACATTAGCTGTGTGCTTTGACAAAAATCCATCACTGCTGCCAGCAGGGCACCAAATAACAACGGCACCATGCCAATTTTCTTGCTTTGTTTGAGCTTTAAGACTTCCGCAATCGCCTGACCCTCAGGGAATTTCAACGTCGGATCCTTTAACAATGGCCGACGAATAATTGCCGAAAACAATACCCCAATGACGCCACCAGTTATCGCCAACAGCACACTTTCCCAGTAATTAAAATTAGACCAGAAACCAATGATGATCAACGCAGGGATGGTATAAGCAATACCGCCCGCAATGGCCTCACCGCTGGATGCTGCGGTTTGCACCAGATTGTGTTCAAAGATGGTCGCTTTTTTGGAGAATTTTAAAATGCCCATCGATAAAATCGCCGCAGGAATCGACGCTGCGGTGACAAAACCAATTTTTAACGCAAGGTATGTGTTGGAAATGGCCAGTAATAGTGTTAATACAATGGATACTAAAAACACGCGCGCGGTCATGTAACGCTCCTTACCACTGAATATTTAAAGACGTTACACCATTTCTTGACTCACATCAAGAACGGCGTTTACAAAGTCTACTATAATATCATCGCCCTACTTTCACTTCAGGAACCCGCCATGATCTTACCTTCCCTATTTTCTGTTGACATCGCGCGTCTACAATTTGCCGCAGTGGCCTCATATCACTTTCTGTTCGTCCCGATTACCCTGGGTATGACTTGGATGTTGTTTATCATGGAATTGGCCTATGTTAAAACTGGCAATATTGTTCGCCGATTCAACTATGAAGTGCAACAGGGATTGCAAAATAGCCTATTTGTAAACTGATTTTGAACCTTTAAAGATATCAGCTCCAAATAGAAAAGTTGCTTGAAGATATTCAAGGCACTTATGCACAAGTCCACAAGCGTAGCTGAC
>CANJVU010000006.1 GCA_947478525.1 Thiotrichales bacterium | reverse complement strand
GAATACCACCCTCCGAGTATGTTGTCTCGCAAGCCTTAAAAGACGGGCTTACTGAATTTCTCGAAGATCCTTTTTGTGAGCCAAACTTCAAGAAATTCCTGCTCGAAAAAATCGATTTCTCTCGTCAGTGGCGATTTTATAGGAAAGCGGCGTGATAAGCTGTATTATTCGCAGGCAGATTTAATTGGCGAAGCTGTCACTCTCAAGTCAAATAGAGCACGTGTGATATTTCCGTTATTCTCCTCGCAGTATTTTTCGAAGATGGTTATCACTTTTTGAGGGTCAATTAATTTTTGGTCTAATACATGCCAGAGGTCAAATAAATCACGACCTTTACGACGTTGATATAAGGCGCGCAGTTTGGTTGCCATTAATTCATTCAGTTGATAAGTCGTAATCATTGCTTGCCCTTGAAACCAATCAGAGTCAACGCTAAAGTCAAAGTATTGTAAGGGCTCAACTTGAAAGTGCTCCGTGGTATTAATCTCAATTTTTAACTTGGCAGGGCTGTCATCGATTGCTTGATATCGATAAATTAGCTTGACGCTCCGCTCAGTGATTTTGCGTTTTGGTTCGCCCAGCCAATGATCTAGAGCCTTGCGAATGCTGGTAATGGTGTCACCAATGGGTTCTGCAGTGATTTGCACAAAATCGATATCTTCAGAGTATCTAGACGGTGGCTGTAAAAAAAGTTTGTTTAAAGCTGTGCCACCTCGAAAGGCCAGTCCGTTTTGCACTTTTTCTTGCTGGTAAAGTTCAGCTAAAGCACGGCTGATTAGCAGATCTTGTTCGATCATTGCTAAAGTTTGCCAAGGTGCGTTTTTACGCCAACGTTCAATATACGGTTGTGGAATCACAGGTCGCTCTCTATCGTTGTATTCTCAATCACTGCCCATTTTGCATGAGGCTTCCTTCCATTGCGTGGAAGATTAGGCGCCAATAAAGTAGGGCTGGGATGCATTGTATCAAGGTAATTTTTGATCACCTTGATAAGCGTATTTTGACGTATTTCATCCATAGAATCAATTCGCTCCAAAATGAGTCCCAGTCGTTGAATCCATGCGGTTTCTTTTGATTGTTGCATTAGGGCAAGCAGAGCTTTAGGATCAATAGCCTCCAGTAATTCTGATAAAACCGTAGCAGTATGATTCAATCCACCACAGCGGGTTGGATAGGTGAGTAAATCCATGGCGGTAAGTTCAGCAGACGAAACAGTCAAATATCCGGTGCCAACGGTTTTCAAAGTAGTAGGTAAATCTTGAAGCGACTTTTTGTAAATAAATTCAATTTTAACTTGGCTGCAAAGAATAGGCTTCATTTGTTTCTCAGTCATGACTTGAAAGATTTGCGGCTTTTGGTGGGACGCGCCATGATATGCTGCTGCGGACAGTAGACACACATAATAGGGAATACGCCAGTGCTCCATTAAAATAGGCACTAATTCTTCAGCGGGGAGGCATCCGAGCATATGATATTCTGGTGGGACGATGACATACAGTTGTTTGGCAGGACTGATTAGCTCCCCCTTTTTTTTAAGCCTAAAAGCGGCTGCATGGACTGCACCTGCTGAGATGTCTAAATCAGACATGGCTTGCTCAGTGGTGAAGGCGTGATGTCCGCTTGCTCGAACCTTTCTGATGTAGTTTGTAAATTTTGACATATGTTTAAACTTCCCAAAATAGTAAGTTAACTCATATTATATAATTCAGATTGTATTGTCAATGGAGCCTGCTAATTAATAGTCAGTTAAGTTTCAGCATTCGGCAATTCAATGAAGATGAATTTGAGGCAATCAAACACCTTTTTTGTATCTACGACCTTTGTTCCAACGCTACCCACTGGCGCCCTTGCTCACCAATATAGGCACTGCCCGGGCGCATCAACCGACCATTGGCTTGTTGCTCAAAGCGATATATTGATTCGTCCGCGCGGAGCATGATATCAATCAATCCATGTCTAAATGCAACTGGATAGCATGATGAATTTTTACCATCAACTCTTTTGAAACATGGCCCACTGCTTTTTCGGAAATCAGTCGTTGCTTCGAAATGGTGCGAATCTGATTGCACTGCGCTTTTGAATCTTTGCTTAAGCCAGAGTCTGCGCATTTAAGCAAGACTTCGAAAGGATATACGCGCTCCACTTGAGAGGTCAATGGAATAACCGTGATCAGTGAGTGATAGCGATTACTGGCATCATTGCTGACAATCAATACCGGCCGTGTTTTTTTAATTTCTGAACCAATCGTTGGATCCAATGCTGCAAAATAGATCTGTCCTTTTTTCATAATACTACCACACCTCAGGCTCAATACCATCACCAGCGGTTTTATCCCAAAGCTCAGCTTCTTCAGCTAATGTTGCATCACTTTCCAAATCCTTTTGTGCACTCGCATAACACTGTTCGAGATGGGTTTTTTCCAATTTTCTCAGCGCAATCGCAATCACCTCGGAATCACTTCGTAAATGATGTTCTTGTTTATACGCTTTGACAAAAAACAGCAAATGGGCAGGGATTGATGCGGATACTTTTTGTGCATTAAGCGCCATTTTAATCTCCAAAATACTTACCACCTTATTGTAGCAACTTTTAGTAGTAAGTCAAGAAAATTGATGATAAAATTGTCTCCTTAAGACTGGAGACACTCATGCCCACCGCAACCATCAACCACCTAACCATGCACTATGAACAATACGGCGCCGGCGAAGATCTGGTGTTAATTGCTGGGCTTTCGGCTAGCCATGCCATTTGGCTCAAATTAATCGAGCCCTTGTCAAAACACTATCGCGTCACCGTATTTGACAATCGCGGCGCTGGGTTGACACAGGTAACAGAACCGCCCTATTCGATCGAACAAATGGCGGATGACACAGCAGCGTTACTGGCGCATTTGCAGATTAGCAATGCGTATATCCTCGGACATTCGATGGGTGGATTTGTTTTGCAAGCGTTGTTGGCACGCCATCCGCATGTCGCCAAAAAAGCCATCATCAGCTGCTGCGCGTTGCGGCCATCGGCATTGCGTGAACTGCATCGCTCGATTAATAAAGCACTGGTCAAGCAAAGGGTACCCAGAGAAATCATCCTCAAAAATGTGGCGACGTTTTTATTTGCCAGCAGCTATCTGCAATCCCCTAATCACCTTGAGAGCTTTGTCAAAGGCGCCTTACACCAAGTACAATCGGATACCGGCTATAACGGTCAAGATCAAGCCATCGCCGCATTTGATCGCTCGCACTATTTGGCGAATATCAAAATCCCGTTACTGGGCATTTATGGTGCAGAAGATTTAATAGCCCCACCCGAAAGTATTGAGATTTTAAAGCAACACGTACCCCATGTCACCGCAGAGCTGATTGCACATTGTGGCCATATGCCGCAGTTTGAAAAACCAGCGGAATTTATAGCGTTGATCAAACAATTTTGTAATTAATCAAAGCTGCTGGCGGGTAAAAAATTTACTTACCCCCTCTTGCCAAGGGTAAACCGTGACATCACCGTATTGCTTTGGATAAGGATCTCGTGAAAAACAAACCGCTTCACACGTTTTAAAATCTTGCGATAACTGTTTCAGCGTGCGTAAAGATTCTTGATTAACCGATGTGGTGCTTTTAATCTCGATAAACAAATGCGATTGCCCAGGACGATCCACCACCACGTCAATCTCAGCACCATCTTTACTGCTCAGGTAAGAAAATTGATAATCCAAATGATAATAGTCCGAGAGCTTAATGCATTCCAATAACACCAAATGTTCAAATGCCTCTCCATAGGCACTGGTTCCCTCCTGCAGCGGCACTTGCCAACGCATTACCGGCTCTGCTTATTGGCCATTTCTAGCGGTATTGACGGACAGTTTAAAAATAACCGGGCCGTTCTCGGAATACACCACCATCGGTGGCAGCGGCAAAGGCGTGCATCGTGGATTTTGCACCACCTGCGGCTGCTCCTTGTTTGGCAGACCAGAGGCCATGCCTGAGATCGCGCAGCAATGGCGAATGTCTCACACGTTTTTAAGCCGTTGACGCTATTAAACCGATTTCTACCAAGCTATAATGACTTCATACAGTAAACGAATTGACATGGACGTTAACGAGTTTGCTGCAAGTGAGCAATCACTGAATCTGCGGAAAGGACTCCTCATTTTTCTCCTCATCCTAAGGCCACTCTTCCCAGTGGCCTTTTTTTTGCGTCAATATTTTTAAATCCTCACGAAAATGATATGTTATAATGCACGAGCAAATACTTTCGTCCCGGTGGCACAGAGGATAGCGCGGCCCCCTCCTAAGGGGCAGGTCACAGGTTCAACTCCTGTCCGGGACACCAGCCATTACAATACTGAGTTAATTGACTCACCAGCTGTTACTGTTGGCGTTAGTCAATTAAATTGCTAAGACCTTTCAAATTTCAATATCGCTACACCCCCTAATCTGGCGCATGAGATATAAAAATTACTCACAAAAATATGAAAAATAAAATCTTAATTTTTTATTTAAACTATACAAATAATTAAAAATTAACTTGACATTTAATAATTATTTTATGTAGTATGCGTTAAACATAATGGAGGAGAGGTAACATGTTTTCATTTATAGATTCTGTGTGGAAAACCGTTCAGGCAACGGGTGCTGATATTGCTGATCGTTTACAAAGAGCACTAGAAGAGGAAAGAATATTGGCTGAAGTTACCGCTCTAACAGAAGAAAGCCTATTGGCTGAAGTTGCCACTCTCACAACAGAGATCAATCAACGCATACCGCTAAACGCTTTAGATTATCCTCTAGCCGTCTTTGCCCAAACAACAAACAGAGAAGACCTTTTTCTTGAGGAGCGAAATCCCCAAGGAAAAATTACTGCCCTCATTTTCACACTACGCGAGCATCCAGAAGCTGACGGGATCCAACACACAGTTAGCTCAATAGAAGAGCTCTACCGTAGTTTAACGATCCCTACAGAAAGAATAGGCGGAACCCTTAGAAACCCGCTTGCGGAAAAGATAACATCACTAAATAATACAATTGCAATGACAAACGAAACACACAAGCTGATCAGTTTATTTATCGAAATGCTGGGAATATCAGACAGCATTTGCGTAATGAATACGCGAATAACGACCTCCGCAGCTGAGATGAAAACCCCACTTGAGGAAATCAAAGTCAACCAACTCGAGGCCTTGAAAAAATTGGTTGTCAAAATCAAAACAACGCTCATCGACTTCAAACTAAAACCAATAATTACCGTTCCAGACAGGGAAGCCAGCCCAGATGGCGCAGCAGCCGAAACCGCCATAGCAAGTAGCCCGGACCGCGTGTCAGAACTGCCAACCTCACCATCACCGCTTTCTTTTCTGAGCGCAGAAGGGCCGCGCACAACAGGACTCATCACGCCCAAAGCAGTAACATGCTTCCCGGAGTGAGACCGATTGATCAGCCTACTCTGACCGACCCTTCTTCAAAACCGGATAGGCAAATTTACAGCACCCCGCTCCCAATTATGCCTCGTCGATTTGGTTACCTGCGTCGACGCAAGACTTGCCACACAGCCAAATCGGTCTTACTTTTTCAAATACCGATTCATTCGTTTCACAAATCCAGCCGGATCTTCCAGCTGCCCACCCTCAGCCAATAGCGCTTGATCTAAAAGTAAATACATCCAGTCAGAAAAAACGCTATCATCTTGCGTTTCTTGCAAGGTACGCACCATTGAATGCTCCGGATTCAACTCTAAAATCGGCGCCATGGTTGGCATTTTTTGTCCAGCGGACATCATCAAGCGTTGCAAGTGCATACTCATCCCCGCATCATCTGAGACCACACACGCCGGTGAATCAGTCAAACGATCAGTCAAGCGCACTTGTTTAACTTTATCTCCCAACACTTCTTTGGCGTGCTTCAATACTGATTCAAATTCCTTTTCCGTTTTGGCCTTTTGCTCGGTATCTTCTTTTTTATCGGCATCAGAAGTTTTGATTTCATCAAGTTTCAAATCGCCTTTGGCAACCGACTGCAATGACTTACCATCGAACTCATTTAAATTACTCACTAACCATTCATCAACGCGATCGGTCAAGAGCAATACTTCAATGCCTTTTTTGCGGAAGATCTCCAAATGCGGGCTATTCTTCGCTGCGGTAAAGCTTTCCGCGGTGACGTAGTAAATATGCTTTTGACCTGTTTTCATGCGCGACACATAATCGGTCAGCGACACTGCAGGTTCTGCCTGGTCATCATGGGTCGAGGCAAAGCGATAGAGTTTGGCCAATTGCTCACGGTTGGCCGCATCTTCGCCTACGCCCTCTTTCAATACTTGACCAAAGGCTTTCCAGAATTTGGCATAATTTTCCGGCTGCTTCTCGGCCATTTTTTCAATCATATCCAATACTTTCTTGACCGTCGCGGTTTTGATTTTATCCACCACTGCACTGCTTTGCAGTATTTCACGAGACACGTTCAAGGGCAAATCGCTGGAATCAATCACGCCTTTTACAAAGCGTAAATACGCGGGCAACATATCGGCGTTATCCATAATAAACACGCGTTGAATATACAGCTTCAAGCCGGATTTGCGTTCACGGTCAAACAGGTCAAACGGCGCTTGTTGTGGGAGATACAGCAAGCTGGTGTATTCAGTTTTACCTTCAACTTTGTTATGACTCCAAGCCAATGGTTCTTGATAATCATGCGAAATGTCTTTGTAAAAACCTTTGTAATCTTCGTCGGTAATTTCAGACTTGGCGCGCGTCCACAAGGCTTTGGCTTTGTTCACCACTTCTAATTCACCGGTTGAAGGTTGCTCTTTGCCTTTGTCATCAATTTCTGGCGCTTTGGGCATATAGATCGGCAACGCAATATGATCAGAATATTTGGTGATGATGTTACGCACTTTCCAGGTGTCTAAAAACGATTCAGTATCTTTTTTCAAATGCAGGGTCACTTCAGTACCAACTTCCGCTTTGGTGGCAGGTTCAATGGTGTATTCACCCTGACCTTCAGATTCCCAACGCACGGCTTGATCCTCTGCTAAACCAGCGCGACGCGTCAACACGGTCACTTTATCTGCGACCATAAAGGCTGAGTAGAAGCCCACCCCAAATTGACCAATTAACTTTGAATCTTTCGATTGATCACCGGTCAACGATTCCATAAACGCTTTGGTACCAGATTTAGCAATTGTGCCTAAATTTTCAATCACTTCATCATGGCTCATGCCCACACCAAAATCTTTTATAGTCAGTGTCTTGGCTTTTTTGTCCGGCACGATTTCAATTTTCAATTCTTGGCCAGCAGGCAAAAACTCGGGGTTAGCAATCGCCAAGAAACGCAATTTATCGGCAGCATCTGAAGCGTTGGAAATTAATTCGCGTAAGAAAATTTCTTGGTTACTATATAGTGAATGAATCATCAACTGTAACAGTTGTTTCACCTCGGTTTGAAAACCATGGGTTTCTTTTTTAGTTTTGGTCTTGGTAGACATTTGATCAGCTCCTTTGGTTAACCTAATGAAGAGGAGGTGGGGACGATGAGTTGGGTTTTCAAGGGCGATACAATAAATAATTATCAGGGGCCAGAGCCTCTGAGTGGGTTAAGTTTTTTCTGACGCTCCCAGGTTACCAATAAGTGCTAACACCTGTTCACACGTCTCTTTCGGCAGACCTGCGAGAATCAGCAGATTCTGTTGCTTCCCCTTAGTATTCAAAGAAATGGAGGGGACGTTGAGCGTCACTGAACCAATGCCAAGCAAGCGTTCCAGCAGCGATTGTTGCATATCGATATCCACAATGCGGTCGTGAGGGATCAATTTTTTATTGAGGGTGACAAACCCCCAGTATAAGATGCAGCGTTGATTGGTGATAATATACCACTGCCATTGGCGCAAAAAATTAATCCACAACCAGCAGCCCGCCAGGATAAGGATCAGAATCAAAATGCTAGTGAGAATAGGTTTGTCGGTATAAGCAAAAATACCATGAGCAAAACCGATATAGCCGACGATCAATACCATCGCCCAGACAAACGATTTTTTCAGCAGCCAGTAGGCAGCAATTTTACGGTCGGGCTGCACTTCCAATAACACTTGCTCATTGGTATTGAGCTTGAATTTTGGTTTGGTGCTTACCATGGTAACTCCTTCAGGTTTTTAATACCCAATACTTGTTTTTGTTTTTCCAGCAATTCTAGAATGCCTCCTTTGGCAAGCCCTAACATTTCTTGAAAATGTACCTCGGTAAACGGCGCACCTTCTGCCGTACCTTGAATTTCAATAAAACCACCCTGGTCATTCATCACCACGTTCATGTCAGTTTCGGCAGTGGAATCTTCGGCATAGTCCAGATCCAGCACCGCTTGGCCATTGTGCATACCAACGGAAACGGAGGCGATTAAGGTGCGTAATGGATGTGGGATTTGTAAGTTGGTTTTGATTAATTTATTGGTTTTGAAAAATTGCAATGCATCGACCAGTGCCACGCAGGCACCAGTAATAGAAGCAGTACGGGTACCGCCATCAGCTTGGATGACATCACAATCTAAATGAATGGTGTATTCGGGCAAAAAGCGTAAATCCACTGCAGAGCGTAATGAGCGACCAATCAAGCGTTGAATTTCCAAGGTGCGGCCGCCTTGTTTGCCACGGCTAGCTTCACGATCGGTGCGTTCACCGGTAGCACGCGGCAACATACCATATTCTGCCGTCAACCATGCCTGACCTTTGCCTTTCAAAAACTTAGGCACCCCTTGCACCACGCTGGCGGTACAAATCACTTTGGTATCACCAAAACAGACCAAGACAGACCCCTCAGCGTGTTTAGTATACTGGCGTTCAATCGAGATGGTGCGTAATTCATTGGGTTGACGTTTGCTGGGGCGCATGAAATTTCCTATTCAGTGAAGTTGTTTGTATTGTAGGGTGGATGAGTGTTGACGTCAATTTATTCAACGGGTTTGTCGGGGCTGTGTATTAGGCAAGAGGTGAATTTGCACTCAGCGCCCTCCCACAACAGGAGGCGTGCGCGCTTTCCTTTGATATTACAAAAAAAACCCCGCAACCGCGGGGTTTAATAAAGAACAACTTTAAGCATTGGCTTAGAAGTTATAGTTAGCACCTACTGAGAAAAATGTCATCATCGGTTCGCTGGCACCACCAAACGCTGTGGTATCAACTTCCGCAACTAAACCAATATTTTGTTGCAACTGATAGTTCACACCAGCGCCAAAATAGCCTACTACACCAGCATCACTATTGCTTGTGCTTTTATAGTGATTTTCATAGGCAAAACCTGCTTTACCGAAAACACTGTAATTGGTTAATTGTAATGGCAAAGTCAACTTACCCGCCACGTCAATGGCATAGTTACCGCTGTCACCAAACATATCAAACGTTTTATTTGGTGCTTGGTTATAACCCACTTCAGCTGCCCACATTGGCGTGAAGTTGTAACCACTGTGAACGTTCCAACCAAAACCATCCGTATCTGTTGTTTTAGCAACGGTGCTGTAACCTACGTTACCACCCACGTACAAATTGTTAACGTTGAACTGGTTCCAGGCATTTGCTACCGCAGACGTATCATCCGCCATCGCTACCGTAGAAACAGACGCTGCCACAACAGCAGCCAAAGCCAATGCGATTGTTTGTTTTTTCATATTTACACTCCCTTAGTTAAAGAACTCTTTTTCAAAAAATCAGACACACCCCAATAAGCTATCCTTATAAAAGCACCAGGCTAGATCATTAGTAAATTTCTGCTATTATACCCAGAAACTACTACCAATTCGGAACGGAACGTCATGAGAAGAATACTCTGTGCTTTGAGTCTAATAGCTACTTTATTTATTGTCAATGCTTATGCAAAAAATAATAATTCCCCCGCAGGCTACTGGCAGCAAGTCAGCGACACCACTAACAAACCTCAAAGTATCATATATCTATGGCTAGACAAAGATAATGTCCTCTACGGCAAAGTGGTTTCCGGTTTTTTGGTTAATGGCAACCCACCTAAAACTGTTTGTACCGATTGCCCAACACCCTTCACCGACAAACCTATTCTAAATATGCAAATATTATGGGGCTTTACGGCGCAAGAACCTGGATATTGGAACGGTGGCCATATTCTTGACCCCAACAGTGCCGCCATTTATCGTTGCAACCTCACTCTGCAAAACAATAACAATGACCTGAAAGTGCGCGGTTATATTGGCATTTCATTGTTTGGTAGAACACAGATTTGGCATCGATTAACCACAGAACAAGCCTTAACACTTTCAAAAACGGCCTATCAAACCTCATTAACAACCTCATAAGACAGAAAAAGCACACACAAAGGGCTTGACAGCATCAGAACGAATCAATACAATCACGCTTCCGTAGCTGACCGTGCGCCCGTAGCTCAGCTGGATAGAGTACCTGGCTACGAACTAGGTGGTCGGAGGTTCGACTCCTTCCGGGCGCACCATTTCTTCAAAATTCATTCAGATTCACCACTGCTGCTTGACATAACCATATTTAATCCAGTAATGTCAAGTGCTTTAGAAGGCAATTGGAATGAACACAACTCTAGTTCGCTGCTTCACCACGTTTGATCAGTCATCAGGCAATCCCGCATTAATTGTCCAAAACGATAAGTTCAGCAATGCAGAACGGCAACTATTCGCGAAAAACTCAGGTATGCCAGTGGTGGTTTTTGTATCCCGTGCCCAGAACAATAAAGCGTCTATCGCATTTTTCTATACCGAAGTGGAAGCTACACTATGTGTCCATGGCACCTTGGCGGCAGCATCTGTATTGTTAGAACAGACTGGTCTTGATACGCTAACGTTTGTGATAAAAACAGGTCGAACGCTGCAAGTACGTAAGCACCTTGACTCTTTTCAGGTATTGCTCGCTGCTCAACCGGCTGAAAAATTTATGCTTGATCAACCCGAAATTGCTGCATTGCTTGAACTGCCTGATGCAACCTTTTTTGTACATGACCGGCCGTTTATGGTGGCTTCCGTCGGTAGTCCAAAGTTATTGGTTCCCGTAGATTCCATGGAGACATTGGCTGCATTAAAGCCTAACTTTGAACGCATGATTCAGTGGGAAAAGACGCATCAGGTAAATGGGTTTTATATTTACACACCCGAACCTTCTGGCCAAGGTGAACACTTTTATGCACGCAGCTTTAATCCAGTCACAGGGACTAACGAAGACATTGCTACCGGTGTTGCTGCAGGTGCGTTGGGCTTGGCGTTGAAACGAAACATCACCATTGGCCAAGGTAAATTGTTAGGTCATCCGAGTGAACTACACGTTTCTTACGAATCTAATGATCGCATTTGGGTGGGTGGGCGAGCAGCAATCATAAAAAGCCCTATTGCTTGAGAGGTGAGCAAAACGCTACAAAAATAAAACTTGCCCGACGAGTGATCTTTTAGTATACTTTAAGTCTCCAATATGACGCACACAGGATCTTGTTATGGCAATTCAACAAGCCGCCGCCAATGACATTCAACATAATTACCAACGCGAAATTATTCAAAAACGGGCACCACGCCAGTTTGGCAAAACTTCCCAAGATCAAGACATTAGCGCTGAACCACCCAAGCCAACAGTGGCGGTTCAACTCGGTTGGCTGGGTGCCGTACCCGGTAACAACGATTGGCAATCCAACTTCAATACCCTCTTTCGCTTAAGCCCAGAGTGGCGCCATTATTATTACACCACCCTGCTCTGCCAGTATGGTTTCTTTAAAGGGGCATATCATAATACGTTAGAAGAAATTGTCCAACTCGATGTGGGTGATACATTAAAGCTACAGAGCGCCCCACCAAAAGCCCAGAACCACGGTGTTAAAAATTTCATCATGGATAAGCCACAGGTGACGCTCGCGGATGTGGTGATTCCAGACCAACTGATTCCTGAAGCAAAAACGGTGACCGAAGAACAAACCAATGCTGGCAACGCTAAACAATGGGCAAAAGTTGCCAGCACTTATGCCAAATATACTCCTGACCAGCTATTGCCGGTAAAAGAAAGCATCAACGCCAATGACAAGACCTATGGCGCCATACTAATGACCAAATCATTGAATCAAGATTATCTGGCCCTAAAGGATGGCTACGTCTATGTATTTAAAGGCACCTCCGAATCTCAAATGACGTTGGATCAAGAATACTGGCTGGAAGACAGCATGCTCTACCCTGTCGATTTGACCCAGCTGGCCGGCACTGATAACCGCCCATTTACCCGCAATACTAAACCAACTTTGTTATTGGAGCCGGGATTTTATTACCAGATTGCTGTTTCTCACTGGCAATGGAGCTGGGCACGAATCAATTATTTTGGGGGCATTGATCCAGCATTTAAAAACCTCTCAGGCGCTGCAAAGGATGCCATCGCCCAGCAAAATAAAACCACTGTTGCACCCGCTTCTGGCTCAACGGCACAAAACAATCGTTTGCTGCGCTTTGGTAAAGCGCTGTCGATCACTCAGGCAATGACCAACACACAACGCCGCAACCCAATCGTCGAGCAACCCAGCACCATCAGCCCTCAACTCGCTTGCGTTCAAGATGGTCAGCCGCTGGTGTGGTTTGTCGACGACCCCATACGGATGGCGTTGGAAATTAACAATGACCTGATCGCCGCCCACTCCAGTTTATTGAGTATGCTCGCTGGCATCAGTGAACGCCCCTATTCTGATAGCGCCTTGGTGGCGTATCAAAGCTTCTTTAACCCTGCGGTGGCAAAATATGGATTCTCACAAGCGGTTTATAATAGCTTCGCAACCTCTTCCGCATTAGCGACGGCGACCTCAGCACAAGCCGCACCGGATATGTACCTAAATCGTGTAAAAAAACTGGCAGATAATATCCCAAACCAATACGCCGCGGCCACAGAAAAAATCAATCAAAACACCGTACGAGAAGTATTAAGCGTCGATATGCGCCGTCAAATACGCTATCAAATGCGCTGGCTACAAAGCGTCTTGGTGCAGCTGTTTATGCAAAAAGCGGATAACAGCAAAGGCATGGTATCAATTCATGAAGCACTCAAAGATGGCTTCTCTGCATCGGATTTGCATTATGGCGACGCCTTTGGTGCCATCAATGCCCTATTCGCCCGCTTACCATTTGACCCCAGCTGCTTTGATGAAAAATTTGATATTATTCCTGATGAAGTGCTTGATAAAAAAAGCAATATCCCTTCGCAGCTTCTGGTATGGCCGATTGGTTCGCGTTACTTGAATACTTTAGGCAAACCCGCGCATCCGCTTAACAAATGCCTGTTTCCACAGGTCACGGTGACCAACAACGGCGAGCAATTGCAATACCAAGTAATCGAAAACGATGGCACGGGTCAATTCCGTATCCATGCCTTCCGCGCCAATTATTACGGCCCCGATGCCTATGCGCAATTACTAAAAATCCTAGGCGAAAGCCGTGCGCAAGATGATCGCACCGATGTACCGTTGTTTGATGAAGCTTTTGAAACTTCCTTTGGCCAAGAAGGCTTTAAAACCCCCAAAGGTGCCATCAAGGCATTTATGTTACCGAACGCGTTTAATGATACTGCGCTTGGGGTTTATGTATTTGATCAAATCATTGCCGGTTTTATTATGTTGATAAACCACGCCACGCGGGTCAATTCACCCGACAGCAATCAATTACTCACCATGACCGAGATGTTAGATGTCGAACGTACCCCTACCAAAACCAATTTACTTTACTTGGTGAAGGCCACCAATGATGGCATCTTTGTATCGCTCAACACTGCCGATATTGCGACGCAACATAAATTAACCTATACCCAACTGCTGGGCGAGATTCCCCATTGGCGGATGCAGAATTTTGGTTATCCAAAAGATTGGCAACAGCCATTAACACCCAATGAACAACAGATCGTCGCATCCGAACAATATCGTTCTATTATCAAAGACCAAAATGGCAATACCAGCTATCACTACTCTGCCATCAAAGATTTGGGTATCACTGACTTGAAATCCGCGCAGAACGCCTATGGTTCAATGGTACCAAAAACGCAATTAATTCCGCTGGACTACCGCCAGCACGAACACCTGATCACCTTCAGTAGCTTAACCTATGATTTTAATCATATGTACAAACCCCAAGATGAAGTGCTCACGGATGCAATAAACAATCCTGCCATTTTAAAAGAAACCCTGCAAAAAGTCCGTCGCGTTAACCAAATGCTGATGACCAAAAAAGGCTGCGGCCCAATCTTTGCAGCGTTCCAACTATTTAACCTGATTGACAGCATTGAAATGCTTCATAACGACATGGTCAGCAAACAAGATAAACACCGCCATCAACACGAAATGGAAGACTGGCTACGCATTGCCATGATCACGCAAGATATGATCGCCGTCACCACCGAATGTTTGGAAGACTGGGGTAGCGTCGCCCCCTATCGTGACTGGACGGTGGCGAACCACTATCTGCCGCATAAAAATCTGCTGCAAAAACTCGCGGCCACGACCAAACAAAAACCCTTCCCGCATGAAACCGAAGCGGCATTTGGGAAAATGAAACCCGAAATTCAAGATCGCTACTTTATGTGCCGCCAACATCTCGTCGGATCCGTCAGTCGCTTATGGAACAGCTATCTCAAATACATGGGACGCGCGGGCACTGCCGCAATTGCTGCATTTAGCGTGTGTGATTTGATGAACAGCCATAACTTGAATGACTTTATTGGTAATTCGTTAAGCACTGCTGCTTCAGTGGCGCAGACTGCAGAAATGTTAGTAAATGTGATGGATAGAAAAAAAGAGCAGTTAGAAAACCCTTCAATTCCAGCAAAATCACAAACCGAATCTTTCTCAGATGAAGCCTCACAACAAACCACTGACTTTGGCGGTGAAGCTGAAAATCAAGTATCTAAAAATTCAATTAGGTCGAGCTTTAAACGAACCCTTGATCCACTAATCAAAATGACTGGATTGGATGGTGGCTTTGAAGGTGCCATTTGGATCTTTCCACGCGCTATAATTGTTTGCATTCCCATTGTTGGTGAGTTAGCAACAATAGGTTCTATCGCCTGGGGTGTGGTTAACGCCATCATCAAATCAGAAGAGTACTACGGCATTGATGGTTGGGCTGCCTTTGGACCCTTTGGTAAAGACAGCGCCTCAATTCTTGGACCGCATTTGAAAGAAAATATCCCCGCCAATCAAACCTGGTATCTCAACCATGAACAATGGCAGCAAGTTTGTATCAAGGCACCAATTAGCACCCCCACCCATTCGAAGTTGAGTCTTGATCAAACCCAACACAGCCAATACTTGGGATATGAATGGGGAAAAACGCCCCATGGTCCAACTGACTGTTATGCCAGTCTAATGGGCACATTAGGAAATCCAACGATTGATATTAGCGATAATACTTTACCCAATGGACACCCCGTGAAAGAGGTCTCTGTTTATATCGGTGCCGCTGATATTGCCACCAGTAATACTGCCGTGTGCCTCAAATCACAATGGCAGGTTTATCAAGCACAGGCACCAGCGCCGATTAACCCTAACAATCCTACCATTTTAGGTATCCCATATGCGATCTTTGATGGCGCCGATACAAAAACACAATTACTCAATGTAGTTCAAATTCGAGATTCGGAGATACCGCATTCCATTGTCGAAGTCATGTATGTCATCAATAATGCCTGGAAGACAGGTAATACTGATGGCATGTGGCAAACGCAAGGGACTTTTAAGGCACAACTGTGGGCAGCATGCCAGGTTAAAGAAGGCAGCTATAATGTTACCCTTCCAAGCTTAACCGTAGACGATCAGCTAAATCATTGGGATGGTAACGATACAGCACCGACAAAAACGCAACCACTCGGATGCCCGCCCAATAAAATTTACGCACAAGACAACACCGGTCAAAGTATTAAATGGGTGCGCGCCTTGCCGAGCCCACCGTTGGCCGATATGATTATAGTATCTAACTATCAATGAGCTTAAAAACATGAAACTCTTTGTCAAAGCAATACTTTTAACAGCAATGTTTCTACCTTATGCCTTATATGCCGATAATGCTGCTGGACTTACCGCCATCCAAGCAGGTAACTACCCTTTAGCTCTACAAGAGTTTCAGGAAGCAGCGAATCAAGGAGATGCTGCAGCTGAATCAAACCTAGGTCTAATGTATGCGCGAGGACTTGGAGTAGAGGAAAATGGCACCAAAGCTCTAGCGCTATACCAACAATCAGCAAAAAAAGGCTACGCTGACGCCATGATCAATATGGGTTCTCTCTACACCACTGGCAATAAAGACGTCAAAAAAAATGCTCAACTTGGGATTTATTGGTATGAACAGGCCATGAAGGCCGGAAAGAAAGGTGAAGGAGCATACAATATTGGCCTAATATATTGCTTTGGTAGAGGCGTAGAAAAAAATTATACCGCTGCTGCAAAATATTTCAACATAGGTGCAAAAAATGGTTATTTATTATCTATGGAAATGCTCGGATATCTATATTTAAATGGCCAGGGTCTCTCGACTAACTACCAACAAGCCTACAATTATTTTTACAAGGCCAAAATGCTTGGCGACAAAGATGCCGAACAGGGTCTAGCACAACTTTATGCGAAGTTAACACCTCAGCAGATTCAACAATTGCAGGCAGGTACATTTAAGATGAGTGAAATTACTTCTTCTTAAACGTTAACTTACGAGTTGTCATGTAGTGTGCTATTCATGCCAAGATAACCCAAATAGGTTAACTTCCGGACATCACATGGTGGCTAGGTTTCTGACAAAAGCAGCGCTTTGCGCATAGAGGCTCATATCAAAAAATTGAGCAAGCAAGACAAGCTACGCCTTATCAATGAACCGCACAGGCTCGACGAAAAAGCAAAATCTTTCGATTAGGCTGAAAGATCAGCATCTTTCAAGCGAATCACCTGCGAACCTTTGATCACGCGGTAGCCCAACCACAACAACAAAAACGCGATTAACCCGACGTAATTGGCGAAAAAGTTGGTCCAGCTCCAGCCAAAGGTAAATACCTGACCAATGATCACCACGACGCACAACACCGCAGCAAAAATAGGGCCAAATGGATAGAATTTAGCTTTACAGCGTAAGTCACTGAGGTTACGACCCTGTGCCAGATATGCTTTGCGGAAGCGATAATGGCTTACAGCAATCCCTACCCACGCCACGAAACCAGCCAATGCGGAAATATTAACCAACCAGGTGAAAACAGTACCCTCGCCGAGGAAAAAGGTTAACAACGTGAACATACCAAAAACAATAGTGATCAACAATGCCGCGCGCGGCACACCATGTTTACTGACATTGGCCAAAAATTTCGGCGCCTGACCTTGTTTGGCCAAAAACCACAAGGTGCGCGTAGCGGTATACATGCTTGCACTGCAGGCGGACAATACCGCGGTTACCAAAATTAAATTCACAATGGAACCCGCAAATTTTAAACCCGCCTGGCTAAAGACAATGGTAAACGGACTCATGGCAACGGAGGTGGTGGATGCATTCACCAAGCGCGAATCGGTGTACGGGATCAAAAACGAAATCACCACAATGGATAAAATGTAAAACAAGATAATGCGCCAGAATACATTACGAATCGCTTTAGGAACGCTATGCGAAGGATCTGCCACTTCTCCCGCGGCCACGCCTACTAGTTCAGTGCCTTGAAATGAAAACCCCACCACCAAAAACACACTCATAATTGCCAACATGCCACCGTGAAATGGTGCATCGCCAATGGTCCAATTTTTAAAGCCGACGGATTGATGCCCCAGCAAACCCACAATCATCAAGGTGCCTACAATGATAAAGACGATCACCGCAGTGACTTTAACGATGGAAAACCAATACTCGGTTTCACCATAAATTTTAACGTTAAAAAAATTGATCGCAGAGATTAAAATCAAAAAACCAAGCCCAAAAGCGGCTGCAGGAACCTGTGGAAACCAATATTGCATCAAAATCGCTGCCGCGGTTAAATCCGCTGCGACGGTAATGGCCCAGTTGTAAAAATAATTGTAGCCCATGGCAAAACCAAAAGAGGGACTGACAAAACGACCGGAGTAATCACAAAAAGTGCCGGTCGTTGGCATTAAAGTTGCCATTTCACCCAGGCTGGTCATTAAAAAGTAAACCATGATCCCCATTAACAAATAGGCAACCAATGCACCACCTGGCCCTGCTGAATAAATAGCATTACCACTGGCCAAAAAAATCCCCGTACCAATGGACCCGCCCATCGCTAACATGGCGATATGTCTGGCTTTTAAATCTCGGTTTAATGAAGTGTTCATGCGTTTTCCTAATGATCTACAGGCGCATATTCATCAATACACGGCTTGTTGTCAAGACCACAACCACAATTTTGTTGAAATAGACAAGTACCACCGTTTGCACTAGACTGTTGGTTTAATAAAGGGAGTACCATATGATTCATAAAATTCTTGATAAAATCGATGCCCTGTTGGCACAATCAAACCTTAACCCCGCACAAAAAAAAGAGCTGGATCAACTGTATCAACAGCTACGCGAAGAGCTCGTCATTTTGGCAAAAACGGATCCACAAAACGCCAAAACCATTGCTGATTTTGCTGCAATTGCGACGCTAGAAGCATTGCGCGATGACAGCAACCGTGATATGACGGAAAGCGTCAAAGAGAGACTGATGGAAAGCCTGGAAACATTTGAAACCTCTCATCCTAAATTAGCAAACGTCTTGCAAACATTGATTACCCATTTATCCGGCATCGGTCTTTGACATGCAACGGACAATCCTTGAGCTCCAAAAGTTACAAGGGTTATTGCCACCACGCCCACAAGATGCCCATAAAAATCAATTTGGCCATGTCTGGATAATTGGTGGCGATTGCGGGATGTCGGGTGCTGTGCGAATGGCAGCAGAAACGGCGTTACGCTCTGGCGCTGGACTGGTTAGCGTGGCCACTCATCCGGAACACACCGCGTATGTCAATATTGGCCGACCAGAAATTATGTCACATGGCATTCAAAATCCTGATCGGCTGGCTGAACTAATTCGCAACGCAACGGTCCTGGTTATTGGCCCCGGACTGACCAACAGCGTTTGGTCACAACACATCATCAACTCAGTAAAAAATAGCACATTACCCAAAGTCATTGATGCCGGCGCCTTGGATCACATCGCCGAATTTGAGTTAACCCAAACGGTCTGCACACCCCATCCTGGCGAAGCAGCACGTATTCTTAAGTGCTCTACACAAGATATTCAACAGAATCGCACTCACGCCATCAACACACTGGTTCAATGGCCTGCGACTTGGATCTTGAAAGGCCACGAAACACTGATTCAAACCAAACAAGCACTGGTACAATGCGCTTACGGCAACCCAGGCATGGCAAGCGCCGGCATGGGAGATGTGTTAAGTGGCTTGATTGGAGCATTGCTGGCGCAAGGGTTATCAACCCACGATGCCGCATGTTTAGGCGTTGCAGCTCATGCCTATGCAGGCGATCTCGCCGCCAAAGAAAAAGGCCAGCGCGGATTGCTCGCAACCGACCTTTTACCATTTATACGCGCGTTATTAAATGAACCTACTTAGCGGGCGTCACCGGCGCAATACGTGTCACTTCGCCATTTTCAACTTGATAAGCCGTGGCACTGTAATCTAATTCAATCATTGTTTGACCTTTCACCACGGTATCTGGCTTACCTTGCGATGCTAACAGTTGACATAATGTCATACCAGTCCAGGTTTTACTATTGGTCACATTGGTCCAATTGTCTTGATTGATGATTAAGCCACGACGCTGTATTTCATCTTTAATCAATGGGCTCATGGTGCCACTGTAGGCCGCACATAAATCATTGCTAGGGACTGCATACAATTGCTGTGCATTCATTTGCTGAATCGACGCAGAGGAACTACCATCAAATAAATAACGCTGGCTCCATGCGCTATTGACCGTGGTACATCCCGTCAATAACACTACACCCAAACAGGCTGCTGCTAAATAATATTTTTTCATTGCTTTTTCTCCTTGATTTTCGCTTGGAAAGTATAGCGAAATGAATAATAAGATCAAGGATTTCGTTACCAAACAAACATAATAACTGCCACAAACAATAATAAAACCGCAACGATATTTAACCCCCAATCGGATTGACCCCCTGCTTGCTTGTTTTTTGCAACAACTGGTGCCTCAATAGAAAAACGCTGCAACCATGAAGCCAGCGTAATGGCCAACGCAGCAAGAACAATACCCGCCAAAACATCAACCAAAAAGTGCCAACCCGTGGTCAGCGTAGAAATAATTAACAATATATTCCAGATCAGCAAAGGAATAAAAATAACGCGATGACGAATTAATGCAAAAGTAATCATGATCGCCCACATGGTATGAAAGGAAGGACAACTAATGGTACCAAGGTGGCTAAACGGATTAGGAATGTGATGTTGCACCAAATTAAATTGTTTAACTACATCTAGTTGACTAGCCCCATAGTATTGACTGGGCTCAACATCAGAAGGATCATTCGATGGCAAGAAGAAAAAGCAGATCGCCCCTAATACCGATATAATCAAATTCACCATCATCATGATTTCAAAGGATTTTCGATCACCTAGAATTGCCAACACCAAGGGCAATATGATCAACTGAATAATCAAACTATTATAGACAAACCACGACAATGAATTAAGTAGCGGGTGGACGTGCATCCAAGCCAATATAGTGGGCACATGATAACCCAATAACGCATCTGCATGCGCCAAACCCAGATCAATCGAAGCAAATGGCGTTAAATATAACACCATATGACACAGTGAATCGGTAATAATAAAAAATATACAGTACCAAACATACCATCTGAAGATACTGGCAACACGGGGAAACATCTGAAAAGGCTTCAACCAGGATAAAACCCCCACAAAAATAGCTGCACCCGACGCTAACTTCGCAAGATACAGATAAGGCACGGGCAATAGACCTGCCAAAAATACATACGCCATCCATAAAAGTGTGGCGCCCACAACGATCAATAACATGGTTAGCATTGGATTGCCAAACCATATTTTTGATTTTACCGCTTGAGAAAGCGTAGTGAATCGTAAATTTTTCAAAAAAATTCCTTATAGCACATTATGTTATAAAATAAAAATCATCACATCTGCCACCAACAATAATACCGCACAAAGGTTCAAGGCCCAATCCGACCCAGGCGCGCCTGCTATTTTTTTAGGCACTACCGACTCATGTATCGAAAACCGTTGAACCCAACAAGCAATGCCAATAGAAAATGCAGACAGAGCAATACCTGCCAATACATCTACGAGAAAATGCCACCCGGTAGTCAGCGTAGAAATGAGTATCAAGACATTCCAAATGAGCACCGGCACAAAAATCTTAGGATGCCTGATAAAAGCAAAGGCAATCATAATCGCCCAGATGGTATGAAACGAAGGACAACTCACCATCGGCACATTTTTAAAAGGGTCAGGAATATGATGTTGAATAAAATAAAACTGTTTAATCGCATCCAACTGAGTAGCATTGTAATAACGGCTTGGCTCAACATCTGCCGTGCCACTAGAAGGAAAGAAAAAATAAAAGAGCAGGCCAATGACCGTCGCAACCACACCCATAATCATTATGCGCTCAAAAGATTTACGATCTCCCAACAACGCCAAGACAAACGGTAAAAGCACCAATTCAACCGACAAGCTATTATAAAAAACTATGGAGAATCGACCAACCCACTGATGCGCATGCACCCATGCCAATGTCGCAGCAGCATTATAACCAAAAAAACCATCCGCATGTGCCAACGCCGCGTCTATTGATGCAAAAGGTGTTGAGTAAAGCGCTAAAGAACTCAACCCATCTGTAATGATAAAGTATACACAGAGCCACACATACCATCGAAACATAGCAGCAAGACGAGATGAAGACCGAAAAGGTCTCAGCCATAACAAAATTCCCAACAAGGTTATTATCAGAACCGTCTTTATGATTGCAAAGCCAGACAGGGGAAGCACGTCTAACCATATGGCACAACAACCCCACACCACCAACAAGATCCCAGCCATCAACAAAGCTGCTTGTGTTGGATTGCCAAACCAAGGTTTATTGACAAACACGCGCCTGAGTGCAGAAAAATACAACATATTTATACCTTTTTGAATTTACATTTAAAAATAAGTTAAAAATTATATCATAAAGCAGATTAAAAGTATATATTTTTGTAATGTCAAATCGAATTTTAACAAATCACCATCAAATTGCTTGCGCATCACGATTACTCTCGCTATAATCTGCCACTCGTTGATATGCCGAGATGGCGGAACTGGTAGACGCGCCGGACTCAAAATCCGGTACTGGAGACAGTGTGAGAGTTCGATTCTCTCTCTCGGCACCATATACACACAACCTCTTCTGACTTGCTCATTTTTATAGCAGAAACGATCGTAACTTAGCTTTTACCGCAAGCCACTCTTCTGGCAAGATACTATAGAAACACATATTCCGAAGCCGACCATCCGGCATAATTGAATCATTACGGATAATCCCATCTAATTGCGCACCTAGTCTTTCCACCGCACGTCGACTCGGTTCATTCAATGAGTGAACTCTGAAGCCAACAGCGATACAATTGAGCTGCTCAAACGCATGAGCTAATAACAAAAGCTTACATTCCGTATTAACTGCTGTTCTTTGCATACTCCTACGATACCAGGTCCAACCGATATCCAATCGCCGATTTGGTGCATCAATACGGCAATAGCTCGTCATTCCAACAGCTCGGTTACTTTGATGATCAATAACCGCAAAAGCCTGCATCAGGCCTTGCGCTTGCAAATCAAGGCGGCGGTTGATCTCAGAGAACATATTTTCAGGAGAAGGTACGATTGTATAAGGAAGTTTCCAAAGCGCTCCATCCCTGACAGCCGCCTGCAATTCTACACAGTGTATTTCTGCTAGAGGCACCAGACTAACATGTCGACCAGACAAAGTAAAAGGGTCTTTGCTCACCATACTGTACCTCCTTCATAAAAATAATTGGATTTTTTTTGCCAAAACTCTTTGAGTTTTTTCATGATCTTTAATTACCCTTTCCAAGGCGCTCCTGGTAAATTCACCACGATATGACGCTGTATTAACGCAAAAGCTTCCTGAATATCATATTCCGCACTGGCAGTTTTAGGCAATAACGATAGCATGTCTTTTTTGAAGGTGTGATCTTGCTGCTTTTGATGCATATTTTGCTCAAACTCTGCTCGCGACGCGGAACTACCCACAAATTCCATATAAGCATGATACGCTTTAATAACCGCTTTTACATCAAGCGTTGGGTGCTGGCGCAATACGCACCAAAAGTTGTAAAGATCTCTCCCTTTTTTACGCTGATATAACGCTCTTAATTTGGTACCCATCAATTCTTCCAACGTATACGTAATGATGGAAGCGTTTCCCCTAAACCACGCATTATTGAATTGTACTGGTTTTTCAATATAGCCCTGTAGGTGAAAATGTTCTCGCGTATTGATTTCGACTTTTACTTTGCGCTTCACCACTGGCTCAAATTCGGTTTTGAATGCGTAATTCAACGTAAATCGACCTTGATTTTGCTTCCAGCTTGGCGCACCGAGCCAGTGATCCAAACAAGCGCGGATTTCGTTTACGAGCGGACCAATTGGTTTTGCCTGAATTTGCACAAAATCTAAATCTTCAGAAAATCTACCCGCAGGGCTCAAAAATAGTTTGTGCAAAGCCGTGCCACCGCGAAACGCCAATTGTTCTTTTACGATAGGATTTTGATACAATTCACACAGCGCACGGGATAAAACCAAATCATGCTCAACTTGATCATCACCAGACCAAGGCGCATGTTGCCGCCACTCTGTAATTACCGCTCTTGGAATCATAACTCATCCGGCTCCACATCATCGTTAACAACTACTTTCCATTTTTCATTATACCGTTCTGTTTTACTTAATCCTGGAACCAGCAAACAATATTGACTGGCTTGTTCCTGTATCCACTGCAACAAAGGAGTCGTATCAATCGAAAGCTTTAATTGCTCGATTAAATATCCTAAACGCTGTGCATTAACCAGCTCCAAGTTGCCAGCTTTGATATAAGCGAGCAGTGATTCCATTTTTAACTGATCTTGTAATTCTAGCAGAACCGTTGCAATATTTTGAATATACCCCGCTGCTTGTGGATACCTTAGGCAATCACAAACCACAACCTCTGGTATAGCTACATTCATCTGCCCTGTTTCGGTTTTGATCTTGGCATAATAGGAAGGCTCAACCTTTTTGCGATAATGAAACATGATGGCCATCTTGCCAATGCTGATCGGTCTTAGCACTTGATTAGTGACCACTTGAAATAGCATCGGTTGCTGATGGGCAGCACCGTAAATGGCTGCAGCGCTCAACAAACCCACGTAGTACTCCAACCCCAAGTGTTTCATCAGCGGATCAATGAACCAGCTAGCGGGCAATGTAGCAGCATAAACATATTCAGCAGGGATGATAATGAAAAAATCGGCCAATACTTTCTTAATACGATTTTTTTTATCCAACCGATAAGCTGCTTGTCGGAAAGCACTGTATGATGACCCTGTCGCTTCTATGGCTTGCTGGCGATCAAAATAATACCGTCCCTGACTTTGCAGGGAATCAATATAACGGGTTAGCTGTACTTTTTCAGTTTTCATTTTCATAATGTATCAAAAAATGAATCACTTTGCAAATGATATAATGCTCATAACTAACTAAATCTGATCTCTTACCATCCAACTTTTTGTTTGTATTGTAATCTTATTGATGTGTAAAATTTGTATATACCATTATATATACCTCCACCATAAAAGACCTTAAAAACTCTTTTTTTTAAACTATAGCTGACTTCCACTTAAACTACATTTTAAGACCAAGTGGTGTCTGAATATCCAAATGCTACTAGGCAGCGTTCAACACAAAAGTCAATATAGTCTTTAAATTCATGAGCATTCTTGATGAATGCCTGACCCTCCAATGACGCTGCAACTGCGAGTGAAAAAAAGAATTTAAGAACATACTCAATTTTATATTTAGTGTTAATTTCGCCTGTAGATTGATAATGTTGAAACGCAGCAAGCCACTGTTCACCGTCTTTTGTCAGACCTACTCTAATGGTTTCTTGGGTTTTGCTCTCTAATCGTTGCCAGTTAATCATGCGAATGATGTCGGGGTTATTTTCAAGGAAGTGAATATTATTGTTAAATGCTTCTTGTAAAAAAGCTTTGAAGGGTAAGTCCGTAGAGGGGATCATCGTAGATTCAGGTGATGCTTCGCTGACTATTGACTGCTTAACCTCGCCCCATAACTTCTCTTTATTACCAAAATGGTGAAATAGCAGACTGTGGGTGACGCCAGCAAGTTTGGCAATATTGCCCATAGAAGTGCCTGCAAAACCATGCTCGACAAATAAGCTCCTGGCGGCGGCTAGTATTTTATCTTTTGTTGATACGCTACTCATATTTTCTCCGAAATTAATTGACTAGTCAGTCAATTTTGATATACTACCCCATATTGACCAATCGGGCAATATTAGTTTATTACTTACAGGGATACTAGCATGAATAGTCGTAATATTTTGTTTATAATCGTTTTATTAGTGGCGTGTCTTAGCCAATTTGCTTCGGATATTTACGCGCCATCCCTTTCTGTTATTTCAACACAGCTGCACTCAACCATAAATCAGGTTCAATGGAGTATGGCGATATATATGCTAGGCGTAGCGCTGTCGTTATTATTTTATGGGCCTATATCTGAAGGGTTTGGCCGGAAATGGACCTTAGTGGCTGGACTTTGTATCATGTTTTCGGGATCTATCATGGCTTTCTTTGCGCCTAGTATTGGGGTATTGATTCTTAGCCGTTTTATCCAAGGTCTTGGTGCCGGGTCCTGTCAAGGGCTGACGCGGGCAATTTTCCGTGATGTTTTCAGCGGTGATGAGCTTGCAAAGTACGGCTCTTATTTAATGATATCGATTGTTTTTGTGGTACCCGTGGCACCGACTATTGGCGCTTATCTCCAGCATTTTTTTGGTTGGCGTAGTATTTTTATATTTATGAGTCTCTATGTGCTCATCACGATTGCCGTGTTAATCGGCTTTTTCAAGGAAACAAGCCAGCATCATCACCTCGAGCGATTAAAGCCAGGATTTATCATTAAGTCTTACGGTCAAATACTTAAGAGTAGGATTTTTATTGGGATAACCGCTTGTAGCTTTTTAACCTACGGGGCATTTTTTGCCTGGTTTACCGCAAGCCCTGTATTGTTAATACATAATCTTAAAATGACTCCCATTACTTATGGGTGGATTAATTTTATTGGTGGCGGACTTGCTTATGGCTTGTCTGGCTTGTTTAACGGTCGATTGGTTACTAAATTTGGCACAGCTAATATGATGCGTTTTGGCTGGGCTCTCATGTTAATCGCTGGTTTATTAATGTTGCTAGGTCATTTATTTATTGGTATGAACACTTAGGTTATCTTTGTGCCAGCCATACTTTTTTTCATTGGCACTACCTTTATCTATCCCAATGCTTCTGCGATAGCAATGACACCTTTTGGCAAAGTGGCAGGTTATGCTGCGGCATTATATAGTTTTATGCAAGTCGCCGGTGCCGCATTTTTCGGTGCTTTAGTTTCACACTTGCCCAATACCAATCAATTGCCTTTAGCCGTGGCCTTTATTCTTGCGCCTATTCTTTGTTTGCTAATCTATGAAGGAATTGTTCATCGCGCTAATGAATAAAATTGCATTTATGAAAATTGCAACCTTGCAACTTTCAATGCATTAAGAGGTAATAGCGAACGGCTGGGTCCAATAATTTGTAAATATTCTGCTCATCTTGATAAACGATGTCTTTTGATATCAAAACTTCAACAACCTGCTTGATACTGGAAACGGATAAATTTGACTGTATTGAAAAGTCTTTACCAAAGATTTCAGCAGTAGGTGTCTGCGCTAAGGTTGCAACCATGCGCTTTTGATTTTGGCTTAAATTGAAAACGTCTGAAATAATCGTCGTTCTGTTCGCATTAATATAGGCTTCCCACGCTTGGGCAACCTCCTCTACAGAAGGTATTGTTTTTGACTTGGTTCGCGAATACACTTATGCTTTTTGCGCGGTAAGTCCAGCAGATGGCGCATCTGACTTTTTATTGCTGCCATATTGCACCATCATACTGGTGGCTGCAGGATGAATCCCATCCCTATTATTTAAATGCACTCTGCTGGGAGTTATGGCGAGCAGACAGCAATAGCAAAACTCAATCAGACATTGAGTCAATTTGGAACGCATACGTAGAAGCTTAGACGCTGATAAAAATTACCGGCTCGTTGATCCCGCAGTGCGATATTATTTTTAAAGAATTAGCTTTTTAAAATTGGACCTCACCACATTGACAAAATTTCTAGAATCTGTAGAATCTTGCTTAAAATAAATTCTCTTTTATATGGTTACTTTCATGCCCCAAAAATCCCTACAGTACTTAACCCTTTCGTTCTTGTGTGAACAAGACGTTGCATTAATGCAAGCGCTGGCGGAAGCGGTTGGCCAATCACAATGCGACATTATCACCACACGCTTTTCTTATTTGGGCCATCATCAAGCTGGGTTTATGCATATCAGCGGTACTTGGATCAGCATTGCCAAACTTGAAAATCAGCTGAAAATATTGAATCAAGCGCATCCCAACACCCTACATTATCAACGCACTGAAAAAGCCGAATACCCAAACACCCTAGCACCCTATATCGTACAGGTGGTTGGCACCAATCGCACTGACACCTTGGCCAACGTGGTAGCGTTTTTCAACGACCAAGAGTTATTGATGATTGATTTGGTGGTACATCCGTATCACACACCTCACACCCACACTTCCATGCTGTCCATTCAAAGTACGGTACTGATTCCCACCAACTTGCACCTTGCACAAATTCGAGAAGCGTTTATCCTATTCTGCGAAGAACATAATTTAGATGCGATGTTTGAACCCGATCGCAATTAACATACAACGCCGTTAGGAGAACCCTTATGTCCATGCTAAATCAAGCAGTGCCTGATTTTACCTTTGAAGCCACCAGCGGTGTTAACGCCAAACTCAGCGATTATCTCGGCAAAAATGTGGTGCTGTATTTTTACCCCAAAGACAACACACCTGGCTGTACCTTAGAAAGCATCAATTTCACCAAGCATGCAGAAGAATTCAAAGCACTCAACACAGTAATTTTCGGCATTTCACGCGACAGCGTCAAATCTCACGAAGGCTTTAAAGCCAAGCATTGCATGCCATTTGAATTAATTACCGACCCATCAGAGACTGTCTGCAAATTGTTTGATGTAATTCGCCAAAAAAGCTTTTTAGGCAGAAAATATCTGGGAATCGATCGCAGCACTTTTTTGATCGATGCCAAAGGCATCCTGCGTCAAGAATGGCGCGGCGTCAAAGTCATCGGCCACATCACCAAAGTATTAGAGGCAGTCAAAGCGCTATGATAGAAATCGAAGATGAAAAACCACAGTATGATGGCCCCAGCCGCAGCCAATTAAAGCGCGAAGCTCATGCCGTAACGGATTTGGCTAAAAATTTAATTGCACTGAACCCAAAAAAACTGGCCACCATCCCGCTGGAAGAACATATTTTAAAACCTATTCTGGCCGCACAATCCATGCAACGTGGCGCGCTCAAACGCCAAGGTCAATATATCAGCAAACTCATGCGCAGCTTGGATTTAGAGCCCATTGAAAAAGCCTTGGCGCGGCTGGATCAACCTGACGCGGAAATGACCAAGCAATTGCATCAACTCGAACAATGGCGCGAGCAATTGATTGCGGGCAATCAAACCACGTTTGATCATCTGGTGACGCAATTTCCACAACTGGACCGACAGCATCTCAACCAATTACTACGCCAGGCACGGAAAGAGCAAGCGGAGGAAAAACCCCCCGCTGCCAGTCGGTTGGTATTTCAATATTTGAAAGAATTATCGGCGTATTCTGAGCATAATTAAGTAAAACTGAGTGCGAACACTCAAAATTCCATGAAAATTGAGCGTATAGACTCAATAATCATTAAATGCTATCATGAGCACATCAACACTCAACGAGATGCTCAATGCAATTGAAGCGCTTATTGGCAAAACAGATAGAACAACATCTGGCACGTGGTAAAAGTATTTTGTTGCTGGGACCAAGGCAAACCGGCAAAACCACCTTAATAAACCAATTCAAACCACGCCTTGCCATTAACTTTATGGCAGTGGAACTACGCTTACGCTATGAACGCAGCCCCGAATTGTTCTACGCAGAAGTTGAATCAATTGCCAAACAATACCCCATGCCTTTAGTAGTGGTAGATGAAGTGCAACTCATTCCTACCATTATGGATACCGTACAATTGCTGATTGATCGCCAGATAGCACAGTTTATTCTAACAGGGTCATCGGCGCGTAAATTGAAGCATACTGGTCGCGTCAACTTATTACCCGGCAGAGTCGTTGTTTTATATCTTGATCCTTTAAGCCTGGAAGAAAGCCAAAGCTTGAACGTTACCCTCGAAGATCGTCTTCTGTTTGGAGAATTGCCAGCGATCTTGCCAGAACTCGTTCATGAATACCAACAGATTGATCTACAAAGCTATGTTGAAACCTACCTGGAAGAAGAAATTCGTCGTGAATCTGTGGTACGCAACCTTGCTTCCTTCGCCCGCTTTTTGGAACTGGCCGCAGCGCAGTCAGGAGAAACCATCAATCTATCGAAACTTTCTAAAGACATTGGCGTTGCTCATACCAGCATTGCCGCCTACTATCAAATTTTGGAAGACTGTTTAATTGCACACCGCATTGACCCTTATGGCATTAGCAAAACACGACGTAAATTGGTGCAATCCCCCAAATATCTATTTTTTGATTTAGGGGTTCGTCGCATTGCTGCCAGAGAAGGATATCCCCTGCCCACCACCATTTTGGGAAAACTATTTGAACAATGGGTAGGATTAAGCTTGATTAAACACATTCACTTGAATGAGCCACGCTCGCAACTGTTTTTTTGGCGCGACCACAATGGCATTGAGGTAGACTGGATTTTAAAACGTCATGACCAACTGATTCCCATTGAAGTCAAATGGACTGACGCACCCACCTCCACCGATTTTCGTCATCTCAGGATTTTTATGGAAGAGTATGGCATAACCAAAGGGTATTTAGTCTGTCGCATTCACCACAAGATAGAACGTGATGGGATTGAGATCTTACCCTGGCAAGATCTCATACATTCTATTCAATAAATCACTACGCTAATTCCGCCACCGTAATAATGTTGGCAATCCGAGTCAATACTTTAAGTGCGGTTTGATGTGTCTCTTCGTCAAAACTGCCACAGGCATCGCTGATCACCACCACTTGATAATCACGGTCATGCGCTTCACGCGAAGTTAGCTCCACTGCCATGTTGGTTGATACACCACAGATATACAGCGTCTCAACACCATTAGCACGCAAGACGGTTTCTAAATCCGTGTTATAGAATGCGCTAATGCGATGCTTGATAATCACTTTATCTTCAGGACGCACATCCATATCATCGTGGAATTCCGTCCCCCACTCGCCCAACTTTAAAACGCCATTTTCTGCTGCTTTAGAAAACACTGGGGATTTTTTCGGACATTCGATATAGCCATCGCTAAACCCCACTTTGACATGCGCGATGGGCATTTTTTTACCTCGCGCCCAGGCAATCGCTTGATTGGCTTTGTCCATCACTTTTTTCTCCGCGACATGCGCGGCACATACGCCGGTTTTAGCTTTTGGATTGACGATTTCGTTGATAAAATCGATCACCAGTAATAATGATTTTGACATTGAGCACTCCTTTTTCACTGGTTACTATAGTATAGTATTCTTTTTCAATCTAGGGAAAATCATCATGAACAGCATCTGCGTTTTTTGCGGTTCCGCTAAAGGTGCCCGCCCAGAATATATCGCTGCTGCAAAAGCGTTTGGCCAATTAATGGGTGAACAAGGGTTAACACTCTATTACGGTGGCGCCAGCGTAGGTTTGATGGGTGCGGTAGCCGATGGCTGCTTAGCAGCAAACGGTAAAGTGATTGGTGTATTACCTGAATTTTTGGGTCATCGTGAAATTGCCCATCCTGGGTTAACCGAACTAAAATTAGTCGACACACTATTCACTCGCAAAAACTTAATGATGCAAGCAGCTGATGCCTTTGTCTCGCTACCCGGTGGATTGGGCACCTTAGATGAATTATTTGAAGTATGGACCTGGGCCCAGCTTAATCAATTACATAAACCAATCGCCATTTTAAATACCCTGGGGTTTTATGATCATCTGCTGGCAATGACCCAACATGCTTGTGAAGAAGGCTTTATTCGCAAAACCATTCTGGATTATTTGATTGTCGAACAAAACCCGGCTCTGCTGCTGGAACGTTTACGTCAACCCTTGCCAGAACTGGATACATTACAACAAAAAATAAAGCACGCAAAAGGATAACAATGGGACACCGTCTTTCTAAAATCGTCACCAAAACTGGGGATCAGGGCACCACCGGGCTTGGCGATGGTTCACGCCTGGCCAAAAACGATACTCGCATTGAAGCGATTGGCACCATTGATGAACTGAACAGCCACATTGGCTTGCTGATTGCCATGCCACAATTACCGGATGTTATTGGCAAAACGCTAACACAAGTGCAGCACCAGTTGTTTAATGTAGGGGGTGAGCTGTGTATTCCTGGCTGGATAAAACTTACTGCCGAACATACTGGCGAGTTAGACAGCCAAATCGACCTTTTAAACGCGCAACTGCCGGCATTGAAAGAATTTATTTTACCCGGTGGCAACCTCACCACTGCGCAGTGTCATGTTGTTCGCACCATTAGTCGTCGCGCTGAACGCGTGGTGGTGAGTTTACATCAACAACACCCGCTCAATCCACATACCTTAACCTATTTAAATCGTCTGTCCGATTATTTGTTTGTCGCTGCGCGCAGTATTGCACAACACGTGGGGAGCAATGAAACGTTATGGCAACATCAAAAATCCGCAAAACCAAAGTCATCAAAATAGATTGCCGTTTTCATTAAAAGGTCATATTATTAAACCTAGGTTTACCCTGTGAATTGATTTATTATGCCGCATCATCGTGCCCTACAGATTGTGAGCTGGAAAGACGTCAAAACAGACGTCGCCGCCTGTAACCCAACATTACATAAAGCCATTAATCAAATTGCAGGGATCGATTCCATCAAATGCATTCGTGCGCTGTACCCTTTTGGTCATCATACCATTCACGAAGGTGAGCCGCAGCTACCGTTGGATCATGAAAATCGCGTGGTGGAATTATACAATCTACTAATTCCGCAAAATATTCGCCAACTGCTGGACTATCCTTGGCAACACTATCCCGTCGGCATGCTCTTATCTCATACCATTGAAATCGATTTTAATCTGGCCACCCATATTGCACCCGTGAAAGTCATCAAACCCGGTATGTTGCTGGCGATTCATAATATTTTAAAAACTAATTTATTCAGCTACACCCAACATGGCGCCTCATTTGTGGCGGGTACCAATTCGTTGTTTATGCTACCCAAAATTTCCCATGAATTGTCCAATCAACGGCTCACCAAAGCCTTTAAACTCGAGAAGAATCTCTGCCCAAAAACCCTATCTGAGCAGAGTTATTTGTTTAACAACATCGCCAAATCAAAACATTTTAAACATGGCTGGTACGTCCAGGTGCTTTTGTTCAGTGGTGATTTTATGGCGAAAATCGAAGCCGATCAAAATGTCCGTCTGGCATTTTTAAACCAAGCGTTACAACAAAATAACACCTCCGCTGATACCTTGTTTATTGACTTGATCTGGTCACTATTCTGCAATGAATTAAGCGCGAGCGTTAAGCACATCCCCCTGATCACTGAAACCGCGAAGCATTTAGTTAAATTGATGATGGGTCGCCTCCCTGGATTTTCTCCAGCAATCGATGACAGCATGGGACCAGTGTCACAATTTGCCGATATCTTTTTAAATATTTATAAAATTCGTTATTATCTACCCGTATTCATGCAACCAAGCTATTACGATGGCACCGCACCGTTGTATTATTCTTTGCAAAAACCAGCATTCTTATACCCTTATGCCAATGATAATAACTCCAGCCGCACCATCACTATGCTGAGTGCCATTTGTGAAACCATGAGCGCGTTTAAAGAATACTTAAGCAGCCATAAATGCCCCATTCCTATTGATAACACCCCTTTAGTAAAAATGCTGAGCACGGTGGAAGTCGACTACTTTCATCCACAAGGCGAAGGTGCCATCAACAGCAACATTCAACAACTGATTGACCAGGACCCCCGTTTTATGGCGTTCGCAGGCCAGATTACTGCGAACAATGAAAACCTTGAATTTCCACTACGTTCGGTGTTTTTCAATGGATGCATCCGTATTCAACCGGCAAAAGCGCCGGTTGAAAAGCCGAAGATGCGCGAATTCTTGACACCGCTCAGAGGCATGCGGTTGGATGATGGGACTTAGAAGAGATTCCCTCCTCTCTTGCGGAGATGGAGGGTTAGGGTGGAGGGTAAAATTAACTCACCCGCGGATCTAACGATCCGGTCAAATAACGTTGATACATTTTCTCCAACGAAATGGCCTTGATTTTGCTGGCATTGCCGGCAGAACCAAAAGATTCATAGCGCGCTTTACAAATGGCACTCATGGCTTCTTTGGCCAGTTGATTGTATTTGCGTGGGTCAAATTCAGCGGGGTGTTCCATAAAAAATTTACGAATCGCACCGGTCGCGGCCATACGCAAGTCGGTATCGATATTCACTTTGCGAACGCCGTGTTTGATGCCTTCGCAAATCTCAGAAACCGGTACACCATAGGTTTCGCCCATTTTGCCACCGTGGGTATTGATGATTTCAAGCCAATCTTGTGGCACTGAAGATGAACCATGCATCACCAAATGCGTATCGGGAATGCGCGCGTGAATTTCTTTGATGCGACTGATCGCTAAAATATCACCCGTCGGTGGTTTGGTAAATTTGTACGCACCATGGCTGGTACCAATGGCAATCGCCAACGCATCCACTTTGGTAGCTTTGACAAATGCCGCTGCTTCTTCTGGATCGGTGAGCATCTGATCGTGTGACAAGGTGCAATCCGCACCCACACCATCTTCTTCACCGGCTTGACCGCTTTCCAGCGAGCCCAGACAACCCAACTCTCCTTCAACAGAAACGCCACAGGCATGCGCCATTGCCACGGTACGACGGGTGACCTCAACGTTGTAGTCATAATTGGAAGGCGTTTTGCCGTCGTCTTTCAAGGAACCATCCATCATCACTGATGAGAAACCTAGTTGAATCGAGCGCTGGCAAATATCAGGGGAAGTACCATGATCCTGATGCATCACAACCGGTAAGTGTGGAAATTCTTCAATCGCAGCCAACACCAGATGCCGAATAAAGCTAGCACCCGCATATTTACGCGCACCGGCAGAAGCTTGCACAATCACAGGACTATCGACCGCATTCGCAGCTTCAAATACCGCACGGATCTGTTCCAGATTATTCACGTTATAAGCCGGTACCCCATAACCATGTTCAGCGGCGTGGTCGAGTAATTGTCTGAGAGATATCAATGCCATAACATTTGCTCCTTAAGCAACACTTCCTACTTTTAACACTTTCAATTGATTGGTACCGCCATGCGCACCCATATGATCACCACAAGTAACAATCACATAATCATTTTCCGCGATGGTTTTTAGTTTCAACAATTCTGCAATCGCAGCTTTGTTAATTGATTGCGCTGGCATCGCGGTAGAATCAAACGCCACCGGTACCACACCACGGCACAAGGTCATTTTGCCTTGCGTCATCGCATTGCGCGTCAATGCAAAAATAGGGATATGCGAATGAATGCGCGACATCCATAACACCGTGTCACCGGACTCGGTCAATGCCACAATGGCTTTCACATCCAAGTGGTTGGCAATATACATCGAGGCCATAGAGATGGCTTCATCAACACGATTAAATTGGCACTCCACACGATGGCGTGAAATGCGCGTGCTTGAGTTACGCTCTGCCGCCAAACACACACGATCCATCGCTTGAATGACTTTGACGGGGTATTTACCCACAGCGGTTTCACCGGACAACATCACGCAATCGGTACCATCCAACACCGCATTGGCCACATCAGACACTTCCGCACGCGTAGGTACAGGGCAGCTGATCATCGATTCCATCATCTGGGTCGCGGTAATCACAATTTTGTCCAAGCTGCGGGCACGTTGAATAATATGTTTTTGTACACCAGGGACTTCGGCATCACCAATTTCAATGGCCAAATCACCACGAGCCACCATGACCGCTTCAGAAGCTTTAATGATTTCATCAATATTTTGTACGGCTTCGACGCGTTCAATTTTGGCCACCAGGCAGGCTTTGCTGTTTTCAGCTTGCAATAACGCACGGGCTTCGTGCATATCGCTGGCATCGCGGGGAAACGAAACAGCAACATAATCCACACCCAAACGAGCGGCAGTTTTGATGTCTTGCTTGTCTTTGTCGGTCAATGCTTTGGCTGATAAGCCGCCGCCTTTTTTATTAATACCTTTGTTATTGGATAAAATACCGCTGGTTAAGATTTCGCAGATGATGCGTGCGCCTTCGACTCTTTTCACCTTCAGCTCATGATCACCATCGCCTAGCGTCAGCGTATCGCCTGGTTTAACATCGTTGGGCAATTCTTTGTAGTCGATACCGACTTGATGCTCATCACCGGCATCTTTCGCCAAATTCGCATCCAACACCAACTCTTTACCGATAACCAATTCTATCTTGCCATTTTTAAATTTGGCGATACGAATTTTAGGGCCTTGCAAATCAGCCAAAATTCCGACAAAACAGCCACAATCTTTCGCCGCTTGACGAATCATATTGACGCGTTTTTCATGATCCTCTGGTGTGCCATGGGAAAAGTTACAACGCACGGCATTTAGGCCGGCTTTGATCATTTCACGCAAAACTTCAGGGGATTCTGAAGCAGGACCCAGGGTCGCTAAAATTTTAGTACGTCTCACAAAGTTCTCCATTAAAAATTATTTTGCTGCGCGTTGTTCCAACATCGCCACGGCGGGCAAGGTTTTTCCTTCCAAAAACTCCAAAAACGCCCCACCACCGGTGGAGATATAAGAAATTTTATCTTCTACACCAAATTGTTCAATCGCCGACAGGGTATCACCACCACCCGCAATTGAAAAGGCCTTGGTGGCGGCAATGGCTTTGGCTAAGGTTTCTGTTCCATGGCTAAATTGGGGAAATTCAAATACACCGACTGGACCATTCCACACAATGGTACCGGCATTTTCCAGGATCTGCTCAAGGTTCTGTGACGATTGTGGCCCCACATCTAAAATCATTTCATCCGCGGCGACCGCAGAGACCGACTTGGTGGTTGCTGTTGCGGTTTGCGCAAATTCCGTCGCCACTACGACATCCACTGGCAACGGCACAACGCCACCCTTTTTGCGCATGGCAGCGATAATCGCTCTGGCATCATTCAACAAATCTGGCTCATATAAGGATTTTCCTACGTTGAAACCGGCTGCTGCCAAAAAGGTATTGGCAATACCACCGCCGACAATCAACTGATCCACTTTGTCGATTAAAGACTTCAGCACCAGTAATTTAGTCGATACTTTGGAGCCCCCCACAATGGCGACGACTGGATGTTGTGGTTTCAATAATGCTTTGGTTAAAGCATCGAGCTCACCCTGTAACAATAACCCTGCACACGCAACCGGTGCGAATTTACCAACGCCATGGGTTGACGCTTGTGCGCGATGAGCAGTACCAAACGCATCCATCACAAACACATCACAGAGCGCAGCCATTTTTTTAGAAAGCGCTTCGTCATCAGCGTTTTCGCCCACATTAAAACGTACGTTCTCACACAGCACCACTTCACCGGTTTTAATCAACACGCCATTGAGCCAGTCTTTTTCTAATCGAATCGGACGCTGCATCAATTCGCCCAAGCGCTGCACAACCGGCGCCAACGATTCAGCAGGGTCGTATTTGCCTTCTTTCGGCCGCCCCAAATGCGACATGAGCAGTACGCTGGCGCCATTTTTCAATGCCAATTCGATGGTGGGCAATGCGGCACGAATGCGCGCATCGCTCATCACTTTGCCCTCTTGTACTGGCACATTAAAATCGACGCGCATCAAAACCCGCTTACCTTCCAGCGGCAAATCCTGCATCCGTAAAAATTTCATGAAATTTCCTTACTTGGCATTCATCAACGCAATGGTGGTATCCAACATGCGATTGGAGAAACCCCACTCATTATCATACCAGGACAATACTTTGACCAGGTTACCGATCACTTTGGTTTGAGTCGAATCAAACACCGAAGAATGTGGGTTATGATTAAAGTCTACCGACACCAATGGTTCTTCGCTATAAGCCAAAATGCCTTTCAGCGCGCCTTCAGCCGCGGCTTGTTTCAAGATTTGGTTCACTTCTTCTACCGTGGTATTGCGTTTCGCAGTAAAGGTCAAATCGACCACCGAAACGTTGATGGTTGGAACGCGCATCGCAAAACCATCCAGCTTGCCTTTCAATTCAGGTAATACCAAACCAATCGCTGCAGCTGCACCGGTTTTGCTGGGGATCATCGAATGACCGGCAGCGCGCGCGCGACGCACATCTTCGTGGTAAACGTCGATCAAACGCTGGTCGTTGGTGTAGGAGTGAATGGTGGTCATCAAGCCATGCTCAAGACCCAAAGTTTTATGTAATGGCACAACCAAAGGCGCCAAGCAATTGGTGGTGCAAGAACCGTTAGAAATCACGGTGTCGGTTGCTTTCAATACACCATGGTTCACCCCAAATACGATGGTCGCATCGACATCGTTACCGCCTGGAGCAGAAATAATGACTTTTTTAGCGCCCGCTGTTAAATGCGCGGAAGCCTTAGCCTTGCTGGTGAAGAAACCGGTACATTCATAAACAACATCAACATTCAATTCTTTCCATGGCAATTTGCTGGGATCTCTTTCCGACAGCATTTTCATTTTATCGCCGTTAATCACCAGATAATCGCCTTCCACTTTCACTTCGCCGCGGAATGGACCATGGGTGGTGTCGTGCTTGGTGAGATGGGCATTGATGCTGGCATCACCCAAGTCATTGATGGCGACGATTTGAATTTCTTTGCGGTGGCTGCCTTCATACAACGCACGCAGAGTATTGCGGCCGATACGGCCATAGCCATTAATAGCAACGCGAATCATGATAGCTCCTTATTGTTGTTAATTTTCACCGAATCATTATATCAAACTTTGCACCGCTATGACGACTTTTTCCGCGGTCAACCCAAAATGTTTGTACAAAGCAGGCGCTGGTGCCGATTCACCAAAGGTATCGATGCCAATCACTTTGCCAGTCAACCCAACAAAACGATACCAATAAGCAGTCACGCCTGCTTCCACCGCAACCACGGGAACACCAGGAATTAAAACGGATTGACGATATTCCAGCGATTGCTTATCAAACGCATCAACACACGGCATCGACACCACACGGATTTTTTTGCCTTGCGCCGTTAAGGTTTTGGCCGCCTCCGCCACAATCGACACTTCTGAACCAGTGGCCAATAAAATCGCGTCTGGCTTGCCCGCGCAGTCTTGCAGCACATAACCCCCTTTGACGATATCGCCCAATGCTTCTGGAGTTCTTGGCTGATGCGGTAAATTTTGCCGTGATAAAATCAAGCAAGTGGGACCATTGACGCGATCCACCGCAGCTTGCCACGCCACAAAAGTTTCCACCGCATCACAGGGGCGCCAGAGCGACATATTCGGAATCAAACGCAGACTGCTAACATGCTCAACCGGCTGATGGGTGGGGCCATCTTCACCCAAGCCAATGGAATCGTGAGTCAATACATAAATCACTCGCTGCTTGGTCAACGCCGACAAACGCATGGCATTGCGCGCGTAGTCACTAAACACCAAAAACGTACCGCCATAAGGAATAAAGCCACCATGCAAGGCAATGCCATTCATAATCGCGCTCATGCCAAATTCACGCACACCATAGGAAATATAATTGCCGCCAGCATCTTTGGCCGTAATCAGCTGACATTTCTTGGCATTGGTGAGGTTAGAACCCGTCAAATCTGCCGAGCCGCCAATAAATTCGGGCAATACCGGCGCCAGATAATTAATGGCATTTTGCGAGGCTTTACGCGAAGCAATGGTTTCTGCTTTTTGCGTAACCTCAATCAACGCGTTGGCACAGGTTAACTCCCACTCATCAGGAAACTCGCCCAACAGCCGACGCTCTAACTCGTTCGCCTCTTTAGGGAAAGCGCCCTGATACGCCTGCCATTTTTTTTGCCAGGCAGCTTCACACGCTTGGCCTTTAATTTTGGCATCCCAACCCGCATAAATATCCGCTGGAATTTCAAACGCAGGATGATTCCAACCCAATTGTTTACGCGCGGCGGCGATTTCTTCTGCACCCAACGGCGCGCCGTGTGAATCATGACTGCCAGCCTTATTGGGCGAACCAAAACCAATCACAGTTTTGCAGCAAATTAAACTGGGACGTTGGTCGGCACGCGCCTCTTCTATCGCTTTCTTGACCGCCTCCGCATTATGACCATCGACACCAGCAATCACCTGCCAACCATAGGCTTCAAAGCGTTGCGGCGTATTGTCGGTAAACCAACCCTCGACATGACCGTCAATGGAAATGCCATTGTCATCCCAAAATGCGATTAACTTACCTAAACCTAACGTACCCGCCAGCGAGCAAACTTCATGCGAAATACCTTCCATCAAACAACCATCCCCTAAAAAAACATAAGTGTGATGATCAATGATCGAATGACCGGGGCGATTAAATTGCGTCGCCAACATTTTCTCCGCCAGCGCCATCCCGACGGCATTGGCAATACCCTGACCCAACGGTCCAGTGGTGGTTTCAACACCGGGAGTTAAACCATGCTCTGGATGGCCTGGCGTTTTAGAATGCAACTGACGGAATTGTTTCAAATCTGCAATTGATAATTCATACCCTGTGAGATGCAACAAGCTATACAGCAACATCGAACCATGACCATTGGACAATATAAAACGATCGCGGTTAAACCACTGTGGATGAGTTGGATTATGGTGCAGGTAATCATTCCACAACACCTCGGCAATGTCCGCCATGCCCATCGGCATGCCGGGATGGCCAGAGTTAGCCTGTTGCACCGCATCCATTGATAACGCACGGATGGCATTGGCAAGATCGCGACGAGTGGTCATAAGCAAAGTCCCCTATCAATAAAGTGCAACTAGCTTACAACAAATCGTTAACGCATCCAAGAGAATGGAAGCATGCGAAAAAATTACATCGCCCCAGGTTTGACATGACTGACGGTTTGTGGATATGGAATGGTGATGCCGGCTTCATCAAAGCGCAGTTTGATTTGTTCGAGCAGGTCAAATTGCACCTGGCTAAATCCATCATGCGTAGTCCAGTAACGCAGCACCAGTTTAACGCTGCTGTCTGCCAGGGCATTTACCGCAACCAAAGGTTCTGCTGGGTTATTGAGAATACGCTTATCTTGCGCAGCGATGTCAGCCAGGATATTTTTGGCTTTTTTCAAATCGTCACTGTAATCAATGCCGACCACAATATCATTACGAAGGGTTACATTGCGTGAATAGTTGGTGACTTCACTGGAGGTTAATTTTTCATTGGGGATGAAGATCGATTTATTGTCCGACATGGTGATACGGGTAAACATCAATTGAATTTCTTCAACCTTGCCGCTAAAGCCATTGATGCCAATATCATCGCCGACTTTAAATGGCCTAAAAATAACCAGTAAAATACCAGAAGCCAAACTCGACAAAGAATTCCTTAACGACAAGGCGAGAGCAAAGAAAGTGGCGCCTAAAATGGCAATCAAGGAATCAGTTTGCACCCCAGCATTGGCCAATGCGGTAATAATCGCCAGCACTAAAACTAATGCATAGGCGATGTGTCCAATAAAAATGCGCACGGTGTGTTCGGTTTTGCGATTGAGCAGCGCACGATTAATAAAAGCCCGAAATATTTTGGCCAGCCACAATCCAACCAGCAAGATGACAATGGCAACACCAATATTAATGCTGCGTGGAATAATAAACGTCTCGAGTTGTTGCTGTAATTGCGCCCAGGTCATAATCCCCTCCACTTCACACCCATAAAAAAGCCGAGAAACAATGACTTATTTCTCGGCCGCATCTTGTGAGACAAGATGTTAACACCGTTTACCATTACCCTCACCACACGGATGAGTTAGGTCGAGACTAGCATAATCCACAACCATACACAAGTGTTTTTTTAAAAAACCATAAAAATCTTTCCCACCCATTCAGCATGAAGGAAAAACAGCATTTTGTTAATATGATGTTAACGCGGGGGAAACTTCACGAATCCACGCCAAAATACCGCCATCCAAATGCGAGACATTAACACAGCCGCGTTGCCGCAGAATATCGGCAGCATGGGCGCTGCGCACCCCAGCTTTGCAATACACCACAACTGGTTGCGTAGACTCAAAAGGCAGTGTCGCCCCTGCCACTTGGCCTAACGGAATGTGAATACTCGGGTCAATTTTACACAGCTCACGCTCCCATGGCTCACGCACATCCAATACCACCAAGCCTACGGGGGGTTGCTGATAAAGCGCTTGCAACTGTAAAGCACTTAAAGCATACGCCAAGGTGCCACACACCGGCGCAGCTTCTGCATAATGCGGTAAGTCTTTAAACAGGGTGTGATGAACGCAGATCGGACATTCGGCATGACGATCAACGTGGTATTTTTTAAAGTCGCTGTTGAGCGCATCGAACGTCGCGAGACAACCAGACAGCGGCGCGCCAATCCCCACAACGATTTTAATCACTTCGTTGACCGCCAGTGTTCCCAGAATCCCCGCAATCACGCCCAATACGCCTGCTTGCGCGCAATTGGGCACCAATCCAGCGGGCGGTGGCGAAGGATACAAACAACGATAACACGGACCCTCTTGATAATTAAACACACTGAGCTGACCGGTGAGTTGATAAATGCTCGATGCCACCAGTGGTTTTTTCAGATCAGCACAGACATCACCGACCAGATAACGCGTCGGGTAATTATCAGAACCATCGATCACCACATCATATTCTCGAATAATGTCATGGGCATTTTCTGCGGTTAAGCGCACGGGATAGACATTCACCTGCACATGGGGATTGAGCGCCATCACCCGCGTTCTGGCCACTTCTGCCTTATGTTGCCCCACTTGATCGGTGCTAAATAAAATCTGCCGCTGTAAATTGGACACATCAATACGGTCATCATCAACAATACCCAACGTACCAATACCGGCTGCTGCCAAATAATATGCCGCCGGCGAACCAATGCCACCCGCGCCAACCAACAACACTTTGGCTTTTTTTAGTTTTTCTTGGCCAGCAATGCCGATTTCATTCAAGGAGAAATGACGGGCATAGCGTTGCAGTTCTTCGGGGGAAAAGGCAGTCATGATAAGATCCTCTTTCATTTCTATGATCAAAAAAATTGATCACCTAATAAAATCATTGCAGTATTCTTCATAATCCAGTTACGTTAAGATAACATAATGACACACAAAAAGCTTGATCCCATGCCTATATTAACCATCACCAACCTCAGCAAATCGTTTGGCGATAACCCAGTATTAAAAAATGTTTCTTTAACCGCTGAAACCGGTAATGTCATTGTATTACTGGGCAGCAGTGGTTCTGGCAAAAGCACGCTGTTGCGTTGTGTTAACCAACTCGAACCCCCTGACCAAGGCACTATTCAATTCGCAGAGTTGACGTTTCAATTTGGCGCAAAATCTATTCCGTCGGATAAGCTGCTGGCATTACGCAGTCAGGTTGGCATGGTGTTTCAGCAATTTAATCTGTGGCCGCATCGTACGGTATTACAAAACCTCATCGAAGCACCGATGAAAGTGTTAAAACTCCCCAAAAAAGCAGCGATTGAACAAGCCAAAGCATTATTAAAAACCGTCGGCTTGTCTGACAAAATCAATGCCCATCCGATCAGCTTATCCGGCGGCCAACAACAACGGGCAGCGATTGCCCGGGCGTTGATGATGAAACCGACCTTAATGTTATTTGATGAACCCACTTCCGCACTCGACCCAGAGAACGTCAACGAAGTCTTAAATGTTATGGTCAATTTAGCTAAATCAGGCATGACCATGTTAATTGTTACCCACGAAATTGGTTTTGCTAAAAAAGTCGCCACGCATGCCGTATTTTTGGAAAAAGGCCATATTCTGGAATCCGGCACGGTGGATATTTTATCAACCCCGAGTACCGAACGATTACAAAAATTTTTAACCGCCCTGTCCCACACCCCTTCCACCACGCTAGGAGAAACAGCATGAAACTCGCCATCAAGATTTTATTAATATTCAGTCTGGCCACTGCCGCCCTGACCAGTTATGCCGCACAAACCCTGACGTTTGCTACCGAAGCCACTTATCCACCGTTTGTGTCGATGACACCTGCTGGCAACATGGTGGGTTTTGATGCCGACCTGACACGCGCCGTGTGTGCACAAATGCACGCCACCTGTACTTTAGTTAATGCACCGTGGGACAGCTTGATTCCCAGCCTACAGATCGGCAAGTATGATGTGTTGTTTGGCGGCATGGGCATCACCAAAGCGCGGGAAAAAGTGGTGAGCTTTTCTGAACCTTACTACAACAACACCTCCGCAATTGTAGCGATGACTTCCTCACATCTTGGCGACAACTTAACCGGTAAAATCGTCGGCGTGCAGGTGGGTACCACCTTCCAAAAATACATGCAGGCCAAATACGGCACGACCGCTACCATTAAGCCTTACGCCAGTGATATGCAAGCGCTGCTCGATTTGCAGAGCGGCCGTTTGAACGCAGCATTTTTGGATACGCCTGTTGCGGTATTGTGGATGCAAGACCACCCCAATTCTGGCATGAGCATCATCAAGCAAATCACTGACCCTGCGTTCTTTGGCAGCGGCAATGGTTACGCCGTACAGAAAGGTAATACCGCATTGGTCAATGAACTCAATCAAGCGATTGATGCACTCAAGAAAAATGGTACGTTGGCAAAACTGCAAACTCAATATTTCGGGAAGCCATAACCCATGTGGGCTTACGCCACTCCACTACTGCAAGGCGCTGAAATGACACTGGCCGTGTCGTTTTGCGCCCTGCTGCTGGGCATGTGTTTGAGCCTGGTATTTACCATTGGCGAATCGGCGCCGTGGTTTATGGTGCGCGCCCTATTCGTCGTGATCACCACTTTCTTACGCGGCCTGCCAGAATTGCTGGTACTGTTTATGATTTACTTCGGCAGCACCATTTTATTGACTGAATTAATGGGACATTACGTCAACGTCAATGCCTTTATGTCTGGTGTGCTGGCGCTGGGATTAATTTTTGCCGCTTATGCAGCACAAACCCTGCGCGGCGCCTACCAAGCCATTCCCAAAGGTCAGTTTGAATCGGCATTAGCCTTGGGCTTAAGCCGCGCCTATATTTTAAGGCGCATCATGTTGCCGCAGATGTGGCGTTTTGCTTTGCCTGGCTTAAGCAATCTCTGGTTGGTGTTACTGAAAGACAGCGCCTTGGTTTCATTGATTGGCCTGGCGGATATCATGGATGTCGCTCATACCGCCTCGGCACAAACCAGCAAACCGTTTGATTTTTTCTGCATCGCAGGGTTGATTTATTTGGTGTTTACCAGCGTGTCGCAATTTGCCATTAACGGCCTGCAACGTCGACAAATAAAAGGATAATGCAATGAACACCTGGTTATCCTTACTTTCCTACTGGCCACAATGGCTATCTGGCGTGTATCTTACGCTGCAACTGCTGATCATTTCACTGATCATTGGTTTTACCCTGGCATTATTGATCATGGCCTGCCGACTGTCACCACGTTGGTACTTAAAAGCTCCCGCGGAAACCTTTGTCTTTATATTTCGCGGCACGCCGCTATTGGTGCAGATTTTTATTATTTACTACGGCAGCGGCCAATTTAACTGGATCAAAGATTCATTTTTGTGGGACGTGCTCAACAGCGCCAACAATTGCGCGATTATCGCATTGGCGCTCAACACCGCAGCCTACGCGTCTGAATTATTCAAAGGCGCCGTACTGGCCATCCCCAAAGGCCAACTGGAATCCTGCCTGGCATTGGGCATGTCACAGCGCTTGGCATTTGTACGGATTATTTTACCCTGCGCCTTAAGACAAGCCATTCCCGCCTATTCCAACGAAGTCATTATGATTTTAAAAAGCACCACACTGGCCAGCACCATCACACTATTGGACATTATGGGCATGACCCAACAAGTCATCGCCAACACCTACGAAACCATCCCGTGCCTGGTGATCGCTGGGGTGTTATATTTGGTGTTAAACGCGATTATTGTAGGGATTTTTAGAGCATTGGAACAGCGCTTGCGAGTGAGGGTTTAATGAAATCGGGGACAATATCTTTCGCCGAATTTATGCACTATGCTTTATACGCCCCTGACACCGGTTATTACACCAGCACCACGCCCAAAATCGGTGCACGAGGGGATTTTATCACCGCGCCAGAAGTGTCACCGATTTTCAACCAGTGTGTGGCCACGCAATGTCAGCAAGTTATTCAGGATGTACCAGATGCCGTGATGGTAGAAATAGGCGCAGGATTAGGCACCATGGCAGCCGATATGCTGCAGTATTTACAGCGCGCTGGGTGTTTACCGAAACATTATTACATCCTAGAAATCAGCCCGTGGTTACGCCAGCAACAAAAACAAAAATTGCAGCAACAAGTGCCAGATCTCTTGCCTCTGGTTTCTTGGATTGATAAGCCCTTATCACAACCCTTCAATGGCGTGATTGTCGGCAATGAAATCATCGACGCGCTACCCGTGCATCGTTTTAAAATTGAAGAAGGAAAAATTCGGGAGTTGGGCGCAGCATGTGAACAAGGTCAATTTATTGAAAAAATGCTAGATCAAACCAATCCGAAATTAATTGAACGCGTACAGCAGATTCAAGCCAATATTGGCGCATTACCCGATGGTTATTGCTCTGAAGTGTTGCTCGATATTGATCTGTGGTTGGCACAACAAACGCATTCATTACAAAAAGGCATCGTACTATTGATCGATTATGGCTACGCACAAAAAGAATATTATGCGCCTTATCGAAATACCGGAACCCTGCGCTGCCATTATCAACACCAGGCACATGATACCCCTTTTATTCATGTAGGTGAACAAGACATTACTGCGCACGTCGATTTTACCGCATTAGCAGAAACGGCGCTGAATCAAGGTTTAATGATAAGTGGTTACACCACCCAAGCAATGTTTTTAGCGGCCTGTGGCTTTAGCGAAAAAGCGCAAGATCAGGCTTATGCAGTAAGACGCCTAACACACCCAACGTTAATGGGCGAGCTGTTTAAAGCCATTGCGTTTGGTAAAAATTATGATCAATCCTTAATGGGGTTTCAGTTTCATGATATGAAGCAATTTTTGTAAAAAGTACTAGGTAAATCGCCTCGTTTATTGTATATTCCTGCCAGGGAAATTCACCTCAAATTTTGGAGGCCATATGTCCATAGAAGCAACGCGAGCGTTAGATAATGCCAGACTGAGCAAAGAGCATTGGCGCGTGTGGGCGCTCTCAGCCATGGGCATCTTCCTCGACGGCTTTGACTTGTTCATCATTGCCATTGCTTTACCTTTTATTAACCAACAATTTTCTCCCAGTGATCACTTACAAGGGCTGATCGTATCTGCAGCACCGTTCGGCTGTATTTTAGGTGCCACGGTATTTGGCCGCATGACGGATAAACTTGGTCGCAAAATCTTGCTGCTGCTTAACATCTTGTTCTTTGTAATTTTTGCTGCGTGTACCGCCTTCGCATGGGACGTTAGCTCATTGATTTTATTTAGATTTTTACTGGGCATCGGGATTGGCGCGGATTACCCCGTCAGCTCCACCTATATTGTGGAAAACATGCCCAAACGCCTGCGCGGTAAAATGCTGGTGAGTGGCTTCGGCTTCCAGGCATTGGGAATGCTCGCCGCAGCGGCGACCGGCTTGATCATCATTTTGGTTCACCCTGAAGTCAATGCTTGGCGCATTATGCTGGGAATTGCCGTTATTCCTGCAATTATCATCATGCTGCTGCGCTTAACACTTCCAGAAAGTACGCGCTGGTTGATTCATAAAGGCGACTTGGAGAAAGCCTCTGCCGCCGCCTCCAAAATGACCGGTAAAAAAATTAAAATCGATGCGATTGCAGCGTCTTCCGAAGCCTCATTCGTCGACTTATTTACGCCACGTTACCTCAAACGCACCATCCTCACTGCCGGCAGCTGGTTTATCATGGATATCGTGTTTTACGGTATTAACTTTTTCTTACCCATTATTCTGGCGACGTTGGCTTTTTCTCACCATACCGACTACATCACCAAGGATATTGCCTCCATCAAAGGCGATGCGTTCACCGATATCTTTTTAGTGGTCGGCATCTTTGTGGCCATTTTACTGGTCGATACTTGGGGCAGAATTAAACTGCAATCGGTAGGATTTATCGGCATGGCGGTTGGGTTTTTCCTGATTGCATCGGCTCACTTCTTTGGCGGCAGTGGCGATACCGCTTATATCGTGGTGTTATTTGCCGGCTTTATTTTATTCAACCTGATGGTTAACATGGGTCCCAACCCAATCACTTTCTTATTACCTGCAGAGTTATTCCCCACACACATCCGCGCTACAGGCCACGGCTTTGCCTCCGCTTGCGGAAAAATCGGTGCGGCGTTGGGTGGTATTGGCGTACCGGTATTAATGATTGCCATTGGCATCCCTGAAACCATGGCAGTCGCAGGCATACTCTGCTTGCTTGGTTTTATTCTCACTGCGGTACTGGGTTACGAAACCAAAGGTAAATCGCTCGATGACATCAGCGGCCTGCAAAAGACTATGACCGACGCCGAAGTCGCATTACTCAATGTACAACGCGACATCCAAAAGTTGAATCACGACATCAAACATGTGGAAACAGCGCTGACAAAAGCGATTGATAAAATGCGTAATATGCAGCAACCTTGATGCAATGCCTGACCATACACGCATTTTTACCGATTACTTCAACCGCCAATTTTGGGGCAATGCTTCTGGCAGCTCAGGCCCCAATAGCGCCTATGAATTAACCCCTGTTTTACGGCAAAATCTACAACAATTATTGCATGACTATCAGATCAAACACATCGTCGATGCCGGCTGTGGTGATGCTAATTTAATTCGTTATCTCGATTTAACCGGCATCACGTATATCGGCGTGGAATGTGTTGCTGACCTCACAACACTGAATCAACAACGCTTTACCGATCAACCCAACATGTCGTTTCAAACACTGGATATCGTCACCGAAATATTACCCGATACGCAACTGGTGATTTGCCGCGATGTGGTGCATTATCTACCGAATGAATTGCTCTGGCAATTTTTAGAAAATCTACTGAAAAGCCCCTTTAAATACTTACTGGTGACGCATAATACGCACGCGCCATTGAGTGCCAACACCACCACCGATGTTGGAATTTTTAGGCCGGTGAATTTAAGCCAGGCGCCGTTTCATTTACCAGAACCATTAACAACGATTAAAGAAGATGTATTTGCCAAAGAAATGGCGCTATGGTCAAGAACAGCAATTGAAGAGGCACTAAAAAAACATGCATGATATTTTAAAGCACTTAAATGAAAAACAACGTGAAGCGGTCACATTGCCAGAACAACACGCACTCATTCTGGCAGGTGCTGGCAGTGGCAAAACTCGAGTGCTGGTACATCGCCTGGCATTTTTGATGCAGCAATATCACCTCGCTCCCAATCAAATTCTCGCGGTTACTTTTACCAACAAAGCCGCCCATGAAATGCGAGAGCGTATCGAGAACTTATTCGGCATCTCGACACTGGGCATGTGGGTCGGTACATTTCATGGTTTATCGCACCGCCTGCTGCGCTTGCATTACCAACAAGCCAATCTACCTGAAAGTTTCCAAATCCTCGATAGTGATGATCAATATCGGCTGATTCGTCGGGTGTTAAAAACACTAAACCTTGATGAGCAATATTGGCCCCCAAAACCAATTCAACATTTTATCAACGAACAAAAAGATGCCATTAAACGTTCGCACCAAATCGATGGTTATCAGGATCTACAGCTGGCCACTTGGATTAAAATTTACCAAACCTACGAACAACTGTGCCAACAGAATGGCCTGGTGGATTTTGCCGAATTATTGCTGCGCAGCTTTGAATTATTGCGTGATAACCTGGACGTGCGCGAGCACTATCAATCGCGCTTTCGCCACTTACTGATTGATGAATTTCAGGATACCAACCACCTACAATACGCCTGGGTTAAACTACTGGCTGGGAAAAATAATTATGTAATGGCGGTCGGTGATGATGACCAATCAATCTATGGCTGGCGCGGCGCCAAAATTGAAAACTTGCATCGCCTGCAAAAAGATTTTGCACCGATTGCGATTATTCGTCTGGAACAAAATTATCGCTCCACCAAAACCATCCTGAAAGCTGCCAATGCAGTGATTGACCTTAACACCGATCGCCTGGGTAAAACGCTATGGACGGCAGGCGAAGATGGCACACCCATCCAACTCTACGCTGGCTTTAATGAACTCGATGAGGCGCGTTTTATCGTTTCACGCATTCAACAACATCTGACCCAAGGCGCGCGTCGGCAAGACGTCGCCATTTTATATCGCTCTAACGCCCAATCGCGAGTGATTGAAGAAGCACTATTACAAGCCAATATTCCTTATCGTGTTTATGGCGGTCAGCGCTTTTTTGAACGCGCTGAAATCAAAGACGCCATGGCTTATCTGCGCCTGATCGGCAATCCTCATGATGATGGCGCCTTTGAGCGCATCATCAATGTCCCTGTGCGTGGTATTGGCGAACGCAGCGTCGACCTGATTCGCGATACCGCGCGTGCGCACCACTGTTCGTTATGGCAAGCGGCACAAACGCTGATTGAACAAAAAGCCCTACCCCCTAAAGCCACTGGCTCTGTGAGTGGATTCTTTTATTTATTTGAACAAATCAAAACCGCCACTACCGAAAGTACGCTGGAATATACTGTCGATCAAACCCTGCGCTTAAGCCAACTGGCAGATCATTATCGCAAAGAACCACATGAAAAAGCACAAACCCGGTTGGATAACCTGGCCGAGTTGGTCACTGCTGCCAAACAATTTGTACCGGAAGAAACCATTGCCAACAGCACGCCTTATCTCAGTGCTTTTTTGGCGCATGCCGCCTTAGAATCTGGCGAAGGTCAAGCCCCTGAATTCCAAGACAGTGTGCAATTGATGACACTACACTCTGCCAAAGGATTAGAATTTCCGATTGTATTTATGAGTGGCATGGAAGAGGAACTGTTCCCACCGCGGCTAAGCGTCGACGACCCCAAACGGCTGTCTGAAGAACGTCGCTTATGCTACGTTGGCATCACCCGTGCCATGCAGTATCTTACATTAACGTATGCTGAGTATCGTCGCTTATACGGTGAAAACAAACCGCACCGCCCTTCGCGCTTTATTCGTGAAATCCCCAAAGACTGCCTGACCGAAGTACGGTTGAAATCGTCAGTATTGCAACCCAACCATACCGCTGCATTTCTACCTAAACGCACCAATACCATGGCCAATGGCACCACGCATCAAGGTAAAACGTGGTTTGTTGGACAACCCATCCGCCACCCTAAATTTGGCGAAGGCGTCATTGTGAATTACGAAGGCCAAAATGATCATGCGCGTTTGCAGATTCGCTTCAGCAATGGCGACATGAAATGGCTATTGCCGGAATTTATTCAAGTCAATGAGGAGTGAGTCCGCGCCCTGCCGGGCACACAAAAAAACCCCGCAACTGCGGGGTTTTTGTGATTCCCTCACCCCTTGCGGAGGAGAGTTAGGGTGTGAAGGGGGAAACTACATCATTCCGCCCATACCACCCATTCCACCCATGCCGCCGCCACCACCTGCGCCGCCGCCTTGAGCTTCTTCTTTGATATCAGCAATCATCGCTTCTGTGGTGATCATCAAACCAGCGATCGATGCCGCATTTTGCAATGCGGAACGAGTTACTTTGGTTGGATCCAAAATACCCATTTCAATCATATCACCATAGGTATCATTCGCCGCGTTAAAGCCAAAGTTACCTTTGCCTGCGCTGACTTTGTCGACCACAACGGATGGTTCACCACCGGCATTCGCCACGATTTGACGCAATGGAGCTTCCAACGCACGACGCAAAATCACGATACCATGAGTTTGATCATCATTAGCGCCTTTCAATTTGGTCAAAGCACTCAGTGCGCGAATCAACGCTACGCCACCGCCCGCTACTACGCCTTCTTCCACAGCAGCACGGGTTGCATGCAATGCATCTTCCACGCGGGCTTTTTTCTCTTTCATTTCAACTTCAGTGGCTGCACCGACTTTGATCACGGCAACGCCGCCAGCCAGTTTGGCTAAGCGTTCTTGCAATTTTTCACGATCATAGTCTGAGCTGGTTTCTTCCACTTGTTTGCGGATAAAGCCAACGCGTTCTTGGATAACTTTAGCTTTGCCAGCGCCATCGATGATGATGGTATTATCTTTGGTCACCTGCACGCGTTTAGCGCGGCCGAAGTGTTCCATGGTGGCTTTTTCCAAGCTTAAACCGACTTCTTCTGCAATCACGGTCGCACCGGTCAAAATCGCGATGTCTTCCAACATAGCTTTACGACGGTCACCAAAGCCAGGGGCTTTAACCGCACAGACTTTAACGATACCACGGATGGTGTTCACCACTAAGGTCGCCAATGCTTCGCCTTCAACGTCTTCAGCAATGATCAACAATGGTTTGCCGGATTTAGCAACGCCTTCGAGCGCGGGTAATAATTCGCGGATGTTGGAGATTTTTTTGTCGACCAGCATGATGTAAGGGGTTTCTAAAATCGCGCTCATGCTTTGTTGGTTGTTGATGAAGTAAGGGGACAAGTAGCCACGGTCAAATTGCATGCCTTCAACGACATCCAATTCGCTTTCTAAACCGGAGCCATCTTCGACGGTAATTACACCTTCTTTACCGACTTTTTCCATCGCTTTAGCAATGATTTGACCAACGGCTTCATCGGAGTTGGCCGAAATGGTGCCGACTTGTGCGATGGCTTTGTTGGTGCTACAAGGAACCGAGATTTTTTGCAACGCTTCAACCACCGCGGAGGTGGCTTTGTCGATACCCCGTTTTAAATCCATTGGATTCATGCCAGCTGCAACGGCTTTCAAGCCTTCCATCACGATGGATTGCGCCAAGACGGTCGCAGTGGTGGTGCCATCGCCAGCGGTGTCAGAGGTTTTTGACGCCACTTCTTTCACCATTTGCGCGCCCATGTTTTCAAAACGGTCTTTCAATTCAATTTTTTTCGCTACGGATACACCGTCTTTGGTGATGGTGGGAGCACCAAAACCAGAGTCCAATACCACGTTGCGGCCTTTAGGGCCGAGGGTTACTTTAACCGCATCAGCCAACACATTCAATCCTTTGACCATACCTTGACGGGCAAGATCACCAAAACGTACTTCTACTGTCATATTTTTGCTCCTGAATAATTTAAGATGTGATTACTTTTCAATAACGCCCATGATGTCTTCTTCGCGCATCATCAATAAGGTTTCGCCATCAACTTTGACTTCGCTACCGGAATATTTACCAAAAACGATTTTGTCGCCTTTTTTAACATCAAGTTTGCGCACACTGCCATCTTCCAAAATTTTGCCATTGCCCACAGCCAGGATTTCACCCGTTTCTGGTTTTTCTTTGGCGCCTGGCAATACGATACCACCAGCAGATTTTTCTTCGGCTTCAGCACGACGGACCAATACACGGTCGTGTAGGGGACGAATTTTCATAAGACTCTCCTTAGTTGATTGATGTTAGGTAAATAAAATAATGAGCACCCATGTGCTGAGCGTTCATCATAGTCATCTACCGTCACATGTCAAGTGGGGGTGATGTTTTGAATTTCAAGGGAGTTTTTTATAAAAAAAGCCCACAAGCGTGGGCTTTTTTATATTTATGGAGGAGAGAGCGGGATTCGAACCCGCGATACGTTACCGTATACACACTTTCCAGGCGTGCTCCTTCAGCCACTCGGACATCTCTCCAGGTAATTGGGCAAAAAGATCTCGGACATCATACCGGCTCTTCAAGCAAAATACAATTACTACGCGTTTTTTTCGCGGTATACCAGCGCCAGGTTTGTTGCATGATCAAGAGTGCCAGGATCATTGCTACACCAACTAGAGTGATTTTCCAGAAGTTATCGCGATAGCTGACGGCCTCTTGCGCCAGGGTGATGGTCTTGGCAGCAGTGGGGGTGATGGCAGTTAAGGTGGCGATTTGTGCGGCGAGGTAATTGGCAAAGGCGCCGACAAACAGGTAGTACATTCCCGTCAGTACACCCACGGAGCCTTTGGGCGCATATTGTGTCAGCTCGGACAGAATAATCGGGTCAATAAACAATTCTGCCATGCCGATTAAGGATAAGCCGACTACAGGCCAGAACATCGATGCTTGGCCGGCTTTGCTGGCAATCGCTGCGCCGAAAAATAGCAGTCCAAAGCCTGCAGTTAGCAACACAAAACCTGGTAACACGCGCAATAATACACCGAGACAAATCTTGGCTTTGCTTAAGCGTTTCCACATCCACGCGGTAAATAGGCCAAAAATAATGATGATTGCCGGATTTATCGATTGAAACATTGCCGCGGGGATGCCGTCTTTATAGACGTTGCGTTCGATGAACAAGCTGATCGAGCTGCCGCCTTGTTGGTCAAACGCCCAGAATAACGTGCCAAACAGCGTGAGCATAAACACAAACCACAAGCCTTTTCGTTGTGCCGCCGTGCCTTGGCGGAAAATATTAATGGCCCATACCAACGCAATCAAACCAATGGCGGTCAAGACATAACCGGCCATGTCGTATTCAATGATGAAGGCAATACCCAATGTGCAGGGGATAATCGCTGCCAGGCAAAGTAGGAGTGCTCGGTTAGCATTGTTTTTGGTGGGTTGATTGTCAAATTCGGTGAGTGCAGCGCGGCCATACCAGAGAATCATCAAACCAAACGCCATCCCGACTGCAGCGGCGCCAAAACCTGCCTTCCAGCCATAAGTCGTGGCGAGGTAGGCGCATACGATGGGACCTAGTGTGGCACCAATGTTGGCGCCGATGTAGTAAATGGTAAACGCAGTGGATTTTGCCGCAGGGTTGCGCTCAAAAGAACGCCCGACCAGGCAGATGGCATTGGTTTTGAAAAAGCCCACACCAATCACCAGCAGGCTCAAGCCCAGGTACAGCGTGAACATGCCGTTTAAGGTCAAACACAGGTGTCCCAAAATAATTAAGCAGCAACCGAGAATAATGCTGTTTTTAAAACCCAGCCAACGATCGGCAAGCCAACCGCCGACAATCGGAGTGACAAAAACCAACGACGTATAAGCGCCGTAAATGGCGTAGCTGCTGTCATCAGAAAATTTTAGTTTTTCGGTGAGATATAAAATCAGCAGTGCTTGCATGCCGAAGTAGCTGAAAAATTCCCAAATCACCGTGGAAATCACCAGATATCCTGGGTTGTTTGAGATCAGTTGTTTGAACTTATTCATGGTATTCTCCTTTTGCCTTGTGAACCCTTTTGTGGCTGCTTAAGCCGACCGGGTGTGCAAAGAGGAGTTGCGTTCACGGAGGGCATAAGCAGCCCTCCAAGATAGAGAGCTATCTCGGACCGTGATGATGCAATTGTTGTGCGTTCAAGCGAATGTTCATAGGTTCATATTTTTTAACAATATCTGCGTTTACTATCTCATGAAATAATGCTGGAAGCAATCGTTGGTTTTCACTATAATGGCCGCTCAATGGTGACCCATCGGTTCCCTCGCAACACGAAATGATCAATTCCGCCAGGTTCGGAAGGAAGCAACGGTAGTCGCGTAGTGTGTGCCGAGGTAGGGCTGATGGGTTGCCACCTTATTTCAATGTGGCATTCTGATTGGAGTGACCTCTGTGTCTTATCAAGTCTTAGCACGTAAATGGCGTCCGCAAAATTTCCCGCAACTGGTCGGTCAGCAGCATGTGTTGCAAGGACTGGTACACTCGTTGGAACAACAGCGGTTACATCATGCCTATTTATTCACTGGTAGCCGTGGCGTGGGTAAAACCACCGTCGCGCGGATTTTGGCGAAATGTTTAAACTGTGAGACGGGCGTTACAGCTAATCCTTGTGGTCAATGCCAGGCGTGTTTAGAAATCACTGCTGGGCGATTTTTGGATTTGATTGAAATCGACGCGGCATCACGTACCAAAGTCGAAGATACCCGCGAGATCCTCGATAACGTCCAATATGCGCCGACGCGTGGTCGTTATAAGATTTATTTGATCGACGAAGTACATATGCTCTCCGGGCATAGCTTCAATGCTTTGCTTAAAACACTGGAAGAACCGCCGCCGCATGTGAAGTTTTTACTGGCGACGACTGATCCACAGAAATTGCCCGTAACGGTTTTGTCGCGTTGCCTGCAATATCATTTGAAAAATATTGATGCCGCTGATATTGCCAAACAGATGGGCTACATCCTGGAACAAGAAAAAATCAACAGCGAACCTTCTGCCTTGACGTTATTATCGCGCGCCGCCAATGGTAGTATGCGCGATGGGTTGAGTTTGCTCGATCAGGCGATTGCTTTTGGGCAAGGTCAAGTTACCGAAGCTGCGACGCGTGGCATGTTGGGCAGCACTGAACATCAAGACGTTTTTGCCATCATTGATGCGTTAGCAGCAGAAGATGCACAAGGGTTATTAGCCGCTGCACAAACCTTGAATGAGAAGGGTGCAGACTTTGCCGATGTAATGTCCGCGTTATCACGGCTGCTTAATCAAATGGCGTTAACACAAGTGATCGCCAACCCCTACACGCAAGAGTTTTCCAGTGAAAAAGTGCAAGAGTTAGCGAAAAAATTTACTGCGCAGCATATTCAACTGTTGTATCAAATCAGCATTATCGCCAAACGGGATTTGCCGTTAGCACCGGATGCACGTACCGGCTTTGAAATGGCTTTGTTGCGATTTTTGGCGTTTGTGCCAGGCGGTTTGCAAGCCACAGCACCGGTGCAAGTACCTACACCTGTAAAAACAGTGCCCGCGCCAGTAGCCAGGACTGCGGCACCAAAACCAACGCCAGTATCAGCTCCGCAAATTCAAACTCAACCAGCTGCTGAATTAAACCCTATTGCACCTAAAGTCATGATGGAGCTTACGCCAGAAAACTGGCGTCAGGTTTTGGATCAACTGGGGCTGAATGGCGTTACCAAACAGTTGGCGCAGCATTGCATATTGACCAGCTATCAATCCAATACCATCACCTTGGCTGTTGATGCGCAACACGCGCATCTGGTCAATGATCGCTTAAAACAAACGCTGACAACCGCCCTGCAAAACTATGTGGGCCAACCGATCAAGTTAGCTCTGAGTGCAGCGCAGCAAGCCGTACATACCCCAGCGCAAGCGGTTAAGCAAGAGCGGAATGAACAACAGCGCCAGGCGGAATCGGCGATTGAAAATGATTTGTTTGTGCACGCGATGCAAAATCAATTGGGTGCACAAGTTGAAGCCAATAGTATTAAGCCATTGAGCGAGGAAAAATAAATGGACATGATGGAAATGATGAAACAGGCGAAAGCGGTTTCCGAAAAAATGAAAAGTGCACAGGAAGCGGTGGAACATATTCAAGTCACTGGTTTCGCGGGTCTTGATGAAGACAAAGTCAGCGTATGTATGGGTGGTCGTTACCAAGTTTCGGAAGTATCCATTCCAGCACACTTGATGGGTAAAAACGATGCCGACAGTGTGGCGTTTTTGCAGGACCTGATTGCCGCAGCCACGAATGATGCGGTGCAAAAGGTCGCCAAAGAGACCAAAGATCGCATGAGCAATGTGATGGGTGGATTGCAATTGCCGCCTGGCTTTAAATTACCGTTGTAACCCCCATGTCATTTAGCCCGTTGATCCAACAATTAATCGATAGCCTCCGCTGCTTACCGGGCGTGGGTTCACGCACCGCACAGCGCATGGCGTTGCATCTGCTTGAGCGTAATCGCGGCGGCGGTAAGCAATTGGCCAGCAGTATCACTGCAGCGATAGAGCAAGTCGGGCGCTGTCAACAATGCCGCAACCTCTGTGAAACTGAATTATGTCCGATTTGCAGCAGCCAAAAACGTGACCGCAGCCAATTGTGTGTGGTAGAAACCCCTATGGATGTGATCTCAATTGAACAAACCGGCATTTTTCGTGGCGTTTATTTTGTGTTGCTGGGCCGCTTGTCACCGCTGGATGGCATTGGGCCGGAAGAATTGCAATTGCATCAATTGCACGAACGTTTAAACTCTGATGAAGTGCAAGAATTGATTCTCGCCACCAACCCAACGGTGGAGGGCGAAGCCACGGCGTATTATATTTCTGAAATGGCTAAGCAACACCAAAAACCCGTATTCCGCATTGCTTACGGCGTGCCGTTTGGGGGGGAATTGGAATATGTTGATGGCGCAACGCTGTCGCATGCCTTTTCGACTCGGCAGCGAGTATAAACTAAGGTTACCCTCTTGACCCTGTTTAAAATTTTAAGTGCAACGCCACTGGAATTTTTTCACCAATCTCCCACTGACGTATAGTTAATAATCTTGCGCTTAAAAATAATAATACTTTTCTCAAAGGTTGGGTTTTTTTGCTTCCAATTTTTTATCGCTTGACAAAAGTTGACGCTTTAGGGTACAAGTTGATCTGATTCATCCAATTTAGCAAAAGGTACCCCATGGCAAAAAACCTGGTGGTGGTCGAGTCGCCTGCCAAGGCGAAAACCATCAAAAAATATTTAGGCAAAGACTTTGAAGTGTTGGCCTCTTATGGCCACGTCAGGGATTTGTTGCCAAAAGAAGGCGCAGTGGATCCTGAAAATAATTTTGAAATGCACTACGAAACCATCGACCGTAACAAAAAGCATGTCGATGCCATTGCCAAGGCGATGAAATCAGCTGACACACTCTATCTGGCGACTGACCCGGACCGCGAAGGTGAGGCCATTTCCTGGCATTTGTGTGAATTGCTTACCGAAAAAAAATTACTTAAAAATAAGCCCGTGCATCGCGTGGCATTTTATGAGATCACCAAAAAAGCGGTCAACGAAGCCGTAGCCAATCCGCGTCAAGTGTCGATGGATCTGGTTAACGCCCAACAAGCGCGTCGCGCGTTGGATTATCTGGTTGGTTTTAATTTATCGCCGTTGTTGTGGAAAAAAATTCGCCGTGGTTTATCGGCGGGCCGGGTACAAAGTCCCGCATTGCGGCTGATCGTCGAACGTGAACTGGAAATCGAAGCGTTTATCATTCAAGAATACTGGTCGATTGAAAGCGAATTGCAAAAAGATTCCTCGCCCTTTAATGCCAAATTAATTGAATTTAAAGGTGAAAAACTCAAGCAATTTGACATCATCACCGATAAACATGCATTCCAAGTGCGCGACCAATTACTCAAAGCCGCCAATGGGTTTATGACCATTGCCAATGTTGAGAAAAAACAACGCAAACGCAATCCTTCACCGCCTTTCACCACCTCGACTTTGCAACAAGAATCCTCGCGTAAACTCGGCTTTACGGCGAAGAAAACCATGCAAATCGCGCAACAATTATATGAAGGGGTGGATATCGGCGAAGGCAGCGTCGGGTTGATTTCTTATATGCGTACTGACTCGCTAAACTTGTCGCAAGAAGCCTTGACGGAAATCCGCCAATACATCGGCCAGCATTACGGTCAAGACAATATGCCGGATGAACCACGGTTTTTCAAAACCCAATCGAAAAACGCGCAAGAAGCCCATGAAGCGATTCGCCCTACTGCGGTACAGCGTTCACCTACGCAATTGAAAGATTCGCTGACAGCCGATCAATTGAAATTGTATACCCTGATCTGGAAACGCGCCATCGCCTGCCAAATGATTCACGCCACCATCGACACCGTGTCGATTGACTTGGCGTGCGGGAAAGACGGCGTATTCCGCGCGACTGGCTCGACCATTGCCATTCCTGGTTTTATGCGCGTCTACCAAGAAAGTTTTGACGACAATAAAGATGAAGACAAAGAAGCCATTTTACCGGTAATGGAAGTGGGTGAAAAAATCAAAGTCATCGACATCCGTGGTGACCAACATTTTACTGAGCCCCCACCACGCTACGGTGAAGCCAGCTTGATTAAAGCCTTGGAAGAATTCGGCATCGGTCGACCATCGACCTACGCCAGCATTATTTCAACCTTGCAAAATCGCGAATACGTCACGCTGGACAATAAACGCTTTAAACCCACCGACGTCGGTCGCATCGTCAATGGCTTTTTGACGCAATACTTCACCCAATACGTCGACTATGATTTTACCGCCAAATTAGAAGATGAGCTGGATGCCGTATCGCGAGGTGAAACTGAATGGATTCCATTATTGGAAAAATTCTGGAAACCCTTTACCAACCAAATTGCTGCCATCGAAAAATCGGTGAAAAAGAGTGATGTGACCCAACAAGTAATTGACGAGGCCTGCCCTAAGTGTGGTAAACCATTGTCAATTCGCTTAGGCCGCACCGGCCGCTTTATCGGCTGCACCGCTTACCCCGAATGCGACTTTACCCGCAATATTCCCAATGCCGATGAAAAACCCGTCGCCGCACCCGAACTGGTTACCGACCGCAAATGCCCGAAATGCGAAGGCGATTTATACCTACGCGACGGCCGTTACGGCAAATTTATCGGCTGCAGCAACTATCCGAAATGCGATTTCATTGAATCCTTGAACAAACCCGCAGACACGGGCGTAACCTGCCCCAAATGCAACGCTGGCAAAATCATGCAGCGCAAATCCAAACGCGGTAAGGTTTTCTATTCCTGTAGCGAATACCCCAAATGCGATTATGCGTTGTGGAATCCACCGGTTGAAGAAGCCTGCCCACAATGCAATTGGCCGATTTTGACGCTGAAGACCACCAAAAAATCCGGCACCGAAAAGGTCTGTCCACAAGCGGGGTGTGGCTATACGGAGGCGCAGTAATGGCGCATTTTTTAGTATTACACGGCCCTAATCTCAATTTATTGGGCAGCCGTGAGCCCGAAGTTTACGGCTATGCCACGCTGGATGACATCAACCGTGAGTTGACCGCCACCGCACAAGCCAACGGTCACACGCTCACGGCACTGCAAAGCAACGCCGAGCATGTTTTGATTGATAGCATTCAACAAGCGCGCGGCAAGGTTGATATGATTATTTTCAACCCCGCTGGTTATACCCACACCAGCGTGGCGTTGCGGGATGCGTTATTGGCGGTACAGATTCCGTTTATTGAAGTGCATTTGTCCGACCCTAAAAAACGCGAGCCCTTTCGTCATCACTCTTATTTTTCCGATATCGCCACGCAAGTGGTATCCGGTCATGGCGCCAAAAGTTACCCACTGGCGTTACAGGCCGCAATCGACTATACTCAACGCAAACTCATTGCCAAACTTTAATCGGAGCATTGCATGGACATTAATATAAAAGACATCGAAAAACTGGTACAGCTGATTCAAAATACCGGCGTCACCGAATTAACCATTATCCAAGATAAAGCGTCGATCTCGCTGAAACAAGAAAAAACCATTATCACCCAAGTCGCCATGCAACCTGCTCAAGCTACTGCTGCGACTTTATCGGCACCTGCTGCTATCGCTCCTGCCACTGAAGCACCTAAAACAATAGAAGCACCCAAAGGCCATACCGTTAAATCACCGATGGTAGGTACTTTGTATTTAGCGCCCTCCCCTGGCGCAGCCGTTTTTGTGAAAGTTGGCCAAACCGTTAAAGTGGGTGATCCTTTGTGCATCATTGAAGCCATGAAAATGATGAACCGCATTGAAGCCGACAAAGCCGGTAAAGTCAGCGCCATCATGGCGATCGATGGCTCACCTGTTGAGTTCGACCAACCTCTGATCATTATCGAGTAAGCACCATGTTAGAAAAAGTACTGATTGCTAACCGCGGCGAAATTGCTTTAAGAATTTTGCGTGCCTGCAAAGAACTAGGCATTAAAACCGTGGCGGTGCACTCTACCGTCGACCGTAATTTAAAACACGTCTTGCTCGCCGACGAAGCCGTCTGTATTGGACCACCAGCAGCGATGCAAAGCTATTTAAACATTCCTGCGATCATCAGCGCAGCGGAATTAACCCACTCTACCGCGATTCACCCCGGCTACGGCTTTTTGTCCGAAAATGCTGATTTTGCGGAGCGCGTCGAAAAAAGTGGTTTTGTATTTATCGGCCCGCGCGCCGATACCATCCGCATGATGGGCGATAAAGTCGCTGCCATTGAAGCGATGAAAAAAGCCGGCGTACCCACCGTTCCCGGCTCTGATGGCGTGGTCGGCGAGAATGAAAAAGACACGCTGAAAATGGCCAAGAAAATTGGCTATCCGATTATTGTCAAAGCCGCAGGCGGCGGCGGTGGTCGTGGCATGCGCGTGGTGCATCATGAAAATGAACTGCTACAATCGATTCAAATGACCAAAGCTGAAGCTGGCATGGCCTTCAACAACAGCAATGTTTACATGGAAAAATTTCTGCAAAACCCACGTCATATTGAAATTCAAATATTGGGCGATGGTAATGGCAACGCCATGCATTTTGGCGAACGCGATTGTTCGATGCAACGCCGCCATCAAAAAGTATTGGAAGAAGCGCCAGCGCCAGGTATCACTGATTCGCAACGCAATAAAATCGGTGCCCTATGTGTCAAAGCCTGCAAAAAAATGAAGTATCGCGGCGCTGGAACTTTTGAGTTTTTATATGAAGACGGCAACTTCTACTTTATTGAAATGAACACGCGGATTCAGGTTGAACATCCGGTTACTGAACTGATCACCAACGTCGACTTAGTTAAAGCACAATTGCGCATTGCCGCGGGTGAACCGTTTAACTTTAAGCAGGAAGATGTGGTGATACGCGGTCACGCCATCGAATGTCGCATCAACGCGGAAGATCCCGATACCTTAATGCCTAGCCCTGGCAAAGTGGACTTGTACCATCCACCGGGCGGTCCTGGTATTCGCGTGGATTCGCATTTATATACCGGTTATACCGTTCCGCCTAACTACGACTCGATGATTGGCAAAATTATTTCCTTGGCCAGAACCCGTGAATCATGCATCGCGCGAATGGAATGCGCGTTGCAGGAAACGGTGATTCAAGGCATTAAAACCAACATTCCGATGTTGCAGAAAATTTTGAAAGATGAAACCTTCCGTAAAGGCGGCGCCAATATTCATCATCTTGAGAAGCTGTTGAAACTGAAGTGATTGGGCCAATAATCCTCGGCAACAAAACCTTTGCCAGCAATTTAATCCAAGGCCCCATGGCCGGCTACAGTTGCTGGCCCATGCGCCTGTTGGCGCAACAATGGGGCCAGCCCGCTTTTTGTTACACCGAAATGCTCTCCGCCAAAAACTTAGCCACCCATCGTGAAATTGAACCCCGCTTTCGCGTTAAAGACCCCAACGAAGGCACGCTGTGCGTACAACTGTCCGGATCAAATCCCGATGAATTATCACGTGCCACTGAGCGTGTCATTGGCTTTGGCGCTGATTTAATCGACCTCAACTGTGGTTGCCCGGTCGATAAAATTCGTAAAAAAGGCGCAGGTTCCAAATTGCTCGAACAACCTACTCTATTGGCGCAATTGGTCAAAGCCATGAAATTGGCAACTTCTGCAACGGATATCCCCATATCGATTAAAATCCGCGTCGATGGCGATCAAACCGTTCAGTACAGCAAAACTGCCGCACTGCGCGCGCAAGACGCTGGGGTAAACTTTATTGCCATTCATGGCCGCCATTGGACGGAAGATTATGATGTACCCTGCCGGCAAGATCAAATTGCTGAAATTGTCTCCGCACTAACCATTCCAGTTATTGCCAGTGGTGATGCGCAGGATACCGCATCAACACTACAACTACTCAAAAATACCGGCGCTGCTGGCGTAATGATTGCCCGCGCTGGGGTCGGCCAGCCTTGGCTGTTTGCAAAAATCCGCGCGGAAGCAGCCGGGGAAAAATTTGTCGTTCCAGACATTCATTCTATCGGCCAATTGTTTTTACAACATGCGAAAGACCTGGTTTCTCTTGAAGGGGAGAAAATCGCTGTGCTACAATGCCGCAAGCTTATTAAATATTATGCGCGCCCCTTGGAAAATAATACCCCTCTATTAAACCATGCTAACCTGGCAGAGCGTTACGACGATCTCGTAAGCTGTGTAGTCAACTACTTCCGTTGAATACGCTTATCTATTCATTTTCGATCTAGCAAAAAAAGACGTGTCATCATCATACACCCGTGCGTGTTGTGATTTTTTGAGGGGGGAGTATCTTTGTATACAGCAGGTTATTCAATTATTTCAGAGAGTTTGGCCGCAGCCACAAGAAATTTACGCTGTTCAGCGGTTGCAACCAGCGTAGTTACAGCACTTTACGGTTTTCGCTCAGTCATTTCAGGCGCAGCGACATGGTTGACGGAAGGTTTCGCAACATCCTTTAAAACAGAATTACTCGCAGACTTTGCCTCTGATGTGGTATGGGCTGGCGCATCACAAACCAACTATCCGAATGCTGCGCTTCCAGTGGGTGAGCAAATCAAACAAAGCATGGTATTTGCCATTCCCGCTCTACTGGTACCGATAACCTATGGACTAACCCTTTATTTTCAAAGAAAACTGGACGACCGAGCGTATAAAGCACAATTGGAGATGTACACCAAAAGAGCCGTAGTTTCAACACTCGCCATCCCTGGTTTTGTTGCAGGCTGGTGTTTTGGTGCGGAATTGGCAGAGGATACGCTGCATCAAGATTTGTGGGGTAGCATATTCAGTGGCGTTTTTGATGGCCTGCCACGAATCCTCTTACTTGAATGGTTACTATTTGAATGTCTCCTTGAAAACACACTGGGATGGTTTCAATCCGGTGGCGCCGAGCCCTCGTTAACTAGCGTAGGCAGACTGGTCTGTCTGCTCATTAACCTTGTGCCTGGCGGCGCATGGCAAGGGCTTTCTTCCTATCTGCAAGATGGCTTGTTTAAAAAAGACGATACTGATTTTGGGCATTGCCTGTTGGCTGGATTGATTGTTGCCATGGCATCAGCATATGTTTGTTTTATTGTTGATAAGATCGTGGATGGTTATTTCAGAAAACCAGAAGGAGAAACGCTTCCTATTGCTGAGAGAAAAACATCTCCCGAAGGAGCATTTGTTTTTCGAGATAACCCATCAAATATAACACCTCTTTTGCAATTCCCAATAAACTCAGAAGTAATCACTACTGACGCCTATTAAAAAATAGGGTACAGTGGCGACACAACCATTAACAAGAAACCCTTATGGTGCAATGGCAACAACTTTCGCTCCCCTGCCCTTCCGATCAGGCAGATTTGCTCGAAGGCATTTTACTGGCGCTGGGTGCCGAAACGGTAACGTTTGAAGACGCTCACGATCAATCGATTTTGGAACCCGGCGTCGGGGAAATGCCGCTGTGGCAGGAGGTGATTGTCAGTTGTTTGTTTGCCGTAGATGCCGATATTCCTGCCGTTTTGCAAGAAACGCAAGACTGGATGGGATGGGAATCGATGCCAGAGCACACCCTCAAACCGATTATGGAACAAGCGTGGGAACGCGCCTGGCTCGAGCATTTCAAACCGATGCGCTTTGGTTCACGCTTATGGATTTGCCCGAGCAATCAAGATCCCGTCGATCCTCACGCGGTTAATATTGTCCTCGATCCAGGCTTGGCTTTTGGTACCGGCACGCACCCGACCACCAGCCTCTGCTTACAATGGCTCGATCAAAAAAACCTGGTCAATAAAACCGTGATTGATTACGGCTGCGGCTCCGGCATTTTGGCGATTGCTGCGGTAAAGCTGGGTGCCAGCATCGCCCACTGCATCGACAATGATCCACAAGCGTTGATTGCGACCCTTGATAATGCAGAGCGCAACCATTTGAATAATAATCGAATTTTAACTTATTTACCTGAAGCATTTGCTGCCATGCAAGCCGATATTCTGGTCGCTAATATTCTTGCCAAACCGTTGGGGCAACTGGCCAGCTATTTTGCCACCCTGCTCAAACCCGGTGGCCAATTTGCCCTGTCAGGTATTTTGCATGAACAGATTGAAATGATTCAAGCCGCTTACCAGCAAGACTTTCTGATCCAAGACATTGAACTGCTGGATGGTTGGGTGCGGGTGTCAGGGATTCGCAAAATTTACGGCCTGAAACTAAACAACGGATCCAGGCCGTAAATTTCCTTAAACTATAAAGCAATCCCTATTCCCTGTTAAGTTAGCCGCATTTTTTAATAAGACTCGTGAGTTGTTCGAGTTTTATAAAATGTTGCAGGAAACTTGCTTATTGTCACTTGATTTGCCATCACCAGTAGTAGAAACAGTTGGTACAAAAGAAGGGTGGCCTGCTGATGTTCTGAATATCGTAAGCGTTCACTACTTCGTTCTACGTCCAGTTTCAATTTCTAAGGCTTCTAGTTCACGCACAGCACCGCAGACCGCATCTGGAATCGAGTCTTCTTTCTCCATTGAAAGATAACTCACACCCCTCGCAGTTGTGGTCTGTCAAATACCCGAGAAAAATAGTGAAGAAATCTTATTTTGGAAAACCAAAACCCGGAGCACTATGCGATGATGTACCTTTTGCAAAGTCAGATCTAAAAGGAGTGGCAAATCCAGGTGCTGTATTTAACTCCTCTAGTTCGCCTTTTACCCTTCTTCTTTCATCATTTAAATGAATAGGGTGCAACCACTGCTGCCACAGCAAAACCTCCACCAGTGCCCACTGTAGCAGCTGCTGCAACCCCAGTTGTACTAAGCCCTTCTTGCGCTGGAGCTGATGATCTATCTCCAGTATCCTCAGATTTATTAGCCGTTCGACGAAACATAAGTTCCTCATCTTTTAAGTTATTTTTAAAAAATAATACATAACGCCAAAACCCAAAGCAACCCCAACACACATCTCCCGCCAGTCCTTTAATTTGACCAACTCTTAGAAATGGTATATACTCATAGGTATAAACCATCAACTGAGGAGGTGTTATGCAAACCGCCAAATTATTTAAAAATGGCCGCAGCCAAGCAGTTAGACTACCCAAAGAAATGCAATTTGCGGGTAATGAAGTGTTTATCAAAAAAGTCGGTGACCATGTTGAACTGCGCCAAAAACCCAAAACGTGGGCTGAAATTTTTGAGCGCATTTGGGCAATAGGAAATGAACATCCTGGAGACATTCCGCTGGTTTCCGACAAGAATCTGCCACCGCTGGATGAACATAAATTATGAAAATCATGTTAGATACGGATATTTGCATTTATCTGCTCAATGATAAACACCCTCAATTGCTTGAAAAAATTAAGAATATTCCCATCGACGCACTGGCCATTTCAAGTATCGCATTAGCAGAATTAGAAAATGGTATGCAGTTAAGCACTCATATTGAACGCAATCAGAAACGGTTAGCTGCGTTTTTATCTGAAATTGAAGTACTGCAATTTAATGCGTCAGCCGCTAAACATTATGGCATCATTCGCTCACAATTAACCAAAAAAGGGTTGTTGATCGGCGGCAACGACATGCTGATCGCTGCACATGCGGTTAGCGCCAACTATGTGCTTGTTACCAATAATCATCGGGAATTCAGCCGTGTGCCTGACTTAAAGATTCTTGACTGGTTAGCTGAATAACAACGATAACTTCACCACATACGGCTCACCGGCAATGGTGGCTTGCAGTGCCTGCTGAATTTTTTGTTGATCCCCAGTAATCAGGGTTGCATCCAAATGCAATTCGATCTCAATTTTATAGCTGATGTAATGCAACACCATTTGCTGAATCGAAGCTTCTGGCACAATCTCACGCCATTTTGGCATCAGTCGCTCAATCAATTCGGCACGGCTGGGGAGCATCTTCAGCGGCAAGCCTTCGGGGTGATCCTCAATATCGACATGCACGGTGACATCGCCAATATTGGGAAAGGTGCGCATCAAGGTAACACGCACACATTCCGCTACATAATGCCCTTCGGAAGCGCTGTAATACGGTGGTACTTCGATGTGCACATCGAGCATGATTTTGTCGGCCATCTTGCGGGTACGCAATTGATGCATATGCAACACCCCGGGGATGGCTTGAATCAATTCGCGCAACTCTGTTAATAATGCTGAATCAATCGCCGCATCGGATAATTCATATAAGGCGCGCCAACCCCAGGTGATCCCCATGCGAATAATTAACACCCCCACCACCATCGCGGCAATGGCATCGAGAAACCACCAACCGGCTAGAGCGCCGGCAATACCGATCAATACCACGACTGACGACCACATGTCACCACGACGATGCGAAGCGTTGGCGCGCAATAAATTGGAATCAACCTCTTTGGCCACCTTTAACTGATAGCGAAATACAATTTCATTGGCGGCAATTGAAATAATGGCAACCCATAGGGTATAAATATCCGGTGTTTGTTTCTGTTCATGCAAAATACGATAGACCGCATCGCCACAAATGCTAAAACCGATTAACAGCAATAATACGCCCAACGCAAACGTCGCAATGGTTTCAATGCGACGATGACCGTAAGGGTGATTAGCATCGGCATCGGCTTTGGCAAAATACGCGGCCAACAAGACCAGAGCATCACAGAATAAATCAGACAACGAATGCAGACCATCCGCAAATAACGCAGGAGAACGCCCAATGGCACCCACCAACATTTTAACGATTGCCAAGAGCACATTGGTCACCGCGCCAATCCATGTCGCACGCTGGCTTAATTGATAACGACGATGTTCTCTGGTATCCATAAAGTTAGAGTTCTACCTTGAAGCGTTTTGGCAAAATCCAATGCACCACCGCCATTGCGGCGTGACCAATGATATAAATCCATACAAAAGTGGCAAAGTTGCTGTGCCAATGGCCAAAAAAATGGGTATAAGAGGTTAGCCCAAAATACTCATTTTTGCCCAAAAACCATAACCCTCCTAATATTGCCATCAACAATATCAGTAACAACCCCAAACCTTGAATTACCCCTGGCAAGCCGCCACCGTTACGTTCTGGCAAACGCAGCTTAATGATCCAAGCAATGTCATTGGTAATTTGCTTCCAGCCCGCACCATAGGTCCACGGAAAACAATTTTGCAAACTGCCTTTGAAAATCTTGCACAGCAAGAATACGATCAAACATACAAAGGCTACCGCACCACTGATCTCATGCACGATAAACAGAACATGGGTGTAGTGCCACAACTGACTGGTAGCCAGTTGTATTACCACAGCTGAGGCGATGATAAAGTGTAGCACCAAAGTAACCGGGCTCCAACGAGCGTTTGTATTCATAGAGAGTGTCCTTATGAGTTAATGGGAATGGCGAGCGTTTTCGATAAATAAATCAACTGAATTTGTTTACCCGTAGGCACCACCATATTTAATTTTGCTTGTGCCACGTCTTCAACATGACTGTGCGCAGCCCAGGTAGCTTGTTCCAGCAACAACTGACCCCATTCAGTTTCAAGCTGGTCATGGACAGAATATTGTTGCTGCAAGGCAATATAATGTTCACGATAATTATTTTTTTCACATACCACCAGCAATGCCATAACAAATAAAACAGCACCCAACAGCATCAGCAAAATCGCCTCGCCATTGAGCACAGTACGCTTGATCACCTGGATCATTACTTTATGTTCATCGGTCAATTGCATCATCGTTTCTCTACTACACGTAAAATAGCGCTGCGAGAACGGGGGTTCACCTCCAATTCTGCCGCGCTGGGTTTCTCCATTTTAATACACCAGCGCCATTTTTGCTCGCGTGATATTTCATCTTCGCGCAAGGGCAAACCGCGCAACGGTTCTTTGCCCTGCACGCCTTGCTGCATAAATTGTTTGACGATACGATCTTCCAGCGAATGAAAGCTAATCACTGCTAAACGCCCCGCTGGCAACAACAAAGGTTGAATGGTTTTGAGACACTGCTGTAAATCTTCTAATTCGCGATTAATATAAATCCGCAACGCCTGAAAACTCCGTGTGGCAGGGTGTTTGCCCAGCTTTTCCCGCGAGGGCATTACTGAAGCAATGACGTTTGCCAATTGATGCGTAGTCACAATAGGTTGCTGATTTTGTGCCACCACAATGGCGCGTGCAATACGTCGCGACTGCTTCTCTTCGCCATACTGATATAAAATATTGGCCAAAGCCACTTCATCAATATGCGTCAATAACTGTGCAATTGATTCCCCTTGCGATACATCCATACGCATATCCAAGGGCCCATCGTGTGAAAAGCTAAAACCACGATCGGCTTGATCCAACTGGGGGGAAGAGACACCCAGATCCAACAATATGCCATTGATTTTGCCAATTAATCCTATCGCAGCAAGCTGTTGGGGGATATTTGCAAAAGAATCATGTATGATGCTAAAACGCGAATCTGCGCCAAACCGTGCTTTGGCTGCCGCCACCGCAGTTAGGTCTTTATCAAAGCCAATCAATCGTCCAGCTGATCCCAGCTGTGCTAAGACCTCATGGCTGTGGCCACCACGACCAAAGGTACCATCGATGTAAATACCTGTAGGATCAATCGCCAAAGCATCGACGGCTTCTTGCAAGAATACCGGTTGATGGTGATCCATAACTTACTACGCCCTTATTACTCAATCATTAGCATTATTATTGCATATCTGCTGCCATTTGACTTTTAAAAACCGTAATAAATTTCGATGAACACCTAGAGTGCATGAAAAATATCCTTAATATATACAATATATCAACGCAAATTAATATTGAAATTTAATATAAATAATGTATAATGATACCGAATTTATACATCTAATTGAAGGTTATTTTTATGATTACTCATGACACCTCAACAGATTTATCAAGCACTGACCAAGACACCTCAAGCGCCTCACTGAACAGCTACCTTAAATTAATCTTTAATTTACGCGGCACCCTTGGTCGCACCGAATTTTTTCTTGGCGCCTTAAGCTTAGTATTTATTGCTGGTTTTTTAGTGTTTATGGCCATTTTCATTGCTGCAATGATGTCCGAAGAAAACACCATCGGCGCTTTACTAACAGACGGACAAGGCTACCTTCCACTGCTGGCGATCGGGCTATATTGTTACCTTGCCATGAGCATCAAACGCGCTCGTCAGTGCGGTCATAACGCTTATGTTTGTTTATTGCTACTCGTTCCACTGGTGAATGTGATCTTCGCGCTCTATCTACATATTTGCCCGAGTAGATGTATGGCAGCGATGGTGACTGATACGGTTTCTTGATCTATTGTGTCATTCCAGCGCCATGCAATATATTTCCCAGCTGCAGCAATGCTTTTTTGACGGGTAACAAGGTAATATCGCCCATTTGTTTTTGCTGCTCTCCCAAATAAATTAGATAACACTCTGCCATCGGATAATCAGCGCGAAACGCCTTTAATCCTGAACAATCTGCTTGATCTACATATGCCGTTGCCTTTACTTCAATCGCAATCAATCCATGGTCGCCATACACGATAAAATCAACTTCTATTTGATTACTGGTACGCCAAAAATAAAACTGATATCCTCGACGTAAATAGGCATTAACTGCCATCATTTCCTGCAACACCAATCCCTCAAGCGCAGCACCTCCAACTTTACTGCTCACATCTAAAGGTCCTTTGGGACGTAAAGTTTGAAATACCCCCGCATCAAAATAATAAAATTTTGGATGTTGACTCAAGCGGCGTTTAGCATGTTTGTCAAATACCGGAATCCGCCACGCAATCAATAAATCATCGATAATATCAAAATACCCTGACACCGTTTTTTGATCCACCCCTATCTCACGCGCAATCGCTGATATATTGATTTGTTGACCATGAGAAAAACTCGCCACTTCAAGAAACCGATGAAAGGCACGCATGTTACGCACCAGCCCTTCCTGCATCACCTCTTCACGCAAATAGGTATTGACATAAGTTTGCAGAAAATCTTTAGGATCACTCACCGTTTTGACTTTGGGTAACTGCCCAAACAATAACGTCTGCTGCAAATCAAAGTCCGCTTGCTGCTCCATCGCCGTCAACGGAAACATACTGCGTTGCAACGCTCGCCCTGCCAACAAATTCACACCTTTTTGCTTTAATTTTCTGGCACTGGATCCCGTGAGTACAAATCGTCGCTGGCTATGCTCAATGGCGCGATGCACTTCATTCAGTAACTCTGGCACCCGCTGCACTTCATCAATCACAATCCAGGTGTTGGTATCTTTGGGGAAATAATCTTCCACCCGATGCGGATCGGCTTTTAATTCAAAATAAATTGCTTCATTAAGCAGATCAATATACTGCGCTGCTTTGAAATGCGCTTTAATCCACGTTGTCTTGCCAGTACCACGCGGGCCGAGTAATAGATAACTTTCCGTAGAATCAGGATCCATATCGATGAGCCGTTGATACATAATCATATGCCTATGCCAGTTCAGATTGTACTAATATAGCACATATTATGCAATTTAGGAACGTAAATCCTATTTTGCATTGTAATTTAGGAGTAGCACTCCTAAATTACATTACACCCTCAGCCGGCAATATTAAAAAAAATCCACGCGCCACAGTGACCAGAGGCAGGATACAAATACTGATACCACTCATTGGCTTTTACCTTCCAATACGGCGTATTTTCTCCAAAAAATGGCAACGCTTTGCCATGACCGATTTGCTCAACCACTTCCGCCGAGGCGCCATCCTCTTGCGCCGCCTGCGCCAATGTTTTTAATTGTGGCAATGAGCGCACCAATACCTGTGAAGTTTTTTGCCCCGCATGATGCAATACAAAACCACCGATGGTGTCTTGCCATGCAAACGATAGTGCCGACTGTTGCACCAATAATTGCTGGAACCATTTCACACACGCTGCATCACGAAAAAAATCAGTGTATTCACCCAAGACCAATACCTCAGCCATGGTTTTTTCAGCAAAATACTGCCAGGTCATATCATCGATCATGATGGACAGGCGTTCGATAAAATGGGGTTCGTCTTTACGCAAATAACCCTGAATCAAGCCTTGGTTAAAGGCGTCCACCGCAATTTTATAATCCTGCTCACTGGTCATTAAAATCTTTTTGAGTGCAGGTTGATGAATACTCGCTAATAGCTGCAACCCCGTCATTTCAGGCATGTGATAATCGACCAACAAAACACTGTTTTTCGCATCCGGTGGTAACGAATTGAAATACTGCTGAGCCTGATTGGGATGGTGAAACATGCGAAAATTTTTATGACGTAACTTCAACACAATTGCCTGCGCCAATGCCTGATCATCGTCAACCATCACAATCTCGGTGGGATAAAAATACAAGGGGATGTTGCTGATCATAGGTTATTCTCTCTTGTCAGAACGTTCGATTTTCAATGCTTTCGTCACAAAATCTGCCGACTTGGTTAAACTGCTAATATTAAAATCAATCATCGGCAATAATTCCAGCGGCAATTCTTGCGCCACCAAGCCATTGTGCAATCCCACTTTATAAGCGTTGCTCAATTTTGGAAAAATTTCCGCTAACGCACTAGCAATGGTTTTAATGGTGGTTAATCTATTCTGGATATCATGCAACAGTAAGGTATTAAGCGGTTCTTGTGCATCCAGTGCTTTGTAACCCATCAATTGGTCGATGCTTATTCCAAGATAATCCGCAACCGGTTTTAAACTCAACACCTGCGGATTGGTCGTAGCACCAGTCATCATGCGATAAATCACCGGCTGCGCCACACCCGTCTGCCGCGCCAATTCAGACGTCGACAAGCGACGCTGCTTGATCAAATAGGTGAGGGTTTCAGATAAATTGGCCATTGATATGCTTTAAAATGTTGCGTATAGCCAAGAGTATATAAGAGGTTATGTAATTTAGGAATGGAAATTATATTTTGCATTTAATTTAAGCGTAACAGGCCCGAATCATTGGGTTAAGTGAGTTGATTATGAAAGCGGGGGAAGTAATTTTTTATCATCAAGATACTTCCAAGCAAAGAGATTAATATTCCAAGTAAAGTAGTAAACATCAATAATTGCGGCTGCAACGTCGGACGTTTGACGGTACTGTAATCTTTTTTATCCCTCAAGCACCAGACATACCAACCTTCTTCACTAAAACGCTGGGTACGATAAGGGTAGTTAAACAACACCATATCAAATTCTCGTGGTTGCATGCTTTTTTGAATGATTTCCAGTTGATTGTGGCTTTGGCGATAAAATACCAACGCGCCCATGTTAGGGAAAATCAATGAAAAATTAAAGAGGCTCACTTGCCCATGCTGCTTGATTTGCCACAGACCATCAACCAGCTGCCGCTCAACCTTTTCCCACATTCTGCGGTCTTGATACATAATCGGTTTTTGATTAGCCATGGCATATTCCTGCACTATCACAATAGCGCATTATATCACCGGATCCATATGCGGTCAATTAGCCTTATTTTGAGCTTTTAAAAAGCTGTGTTATGCTGCGGTAAATACCCAGAGGAAATAATGCATCATGAGCAAGCTTGAACCCGTTATCGATTTGGCATCCATTATTGACCAATTACCAGGAAGTGTTTATTGGAAAGATCTTCAAGGTCAAATAATTGGCTGCAACTTAGCACAAGCTCAAGCGCTAGGGTTTTCATCGCCAAAAGATGTGATTGGCAAAACCGATTTTGATTTTTTATCCCCAGTGAAACAGAAAAAGTTATCAAACTAGACCAAGAAGTAATTAAATTAAAAAAGCCCATTACTCGTTATGAAAGTGTTACAACAAAAGGGATTGATCATCATGCTTTATCTAGAAAAGTACCTTTAAAAAATCAGCATGGAAAATTAATTGGCATCCTGGGTATCTCATTAGATGTAACTAAAGAATTTGAAATACGCATGCAACGTTTTCAGCTATTAGAAAATTTGATTGATATGGTGCCTGGATTATTTTATTGGATGGATTTAAAAGGCCGAGTATTGGGGTGCAATCTTGCTGAAGCTGAAATGTTTGGTTTTAAAGAAAAATCTGAGCTAATCGGCAAGGATGTGTTCAATTTGGTAACCAAGGAAGAAGCTGAAGTATATATCAGCACTAATAATGAAGTTATTCAATCTGGTCAAATGATTTCTCGCATTGAAAATATAAATCTTAAAGGAAAACTTCACAGTTTTCTTTCGAAAAAAGCACCCATGAAAAATCTTAAGGGTGAAACAGAAGGAATTGTTGGCATTTCATTTGATGTAACAGAAGAGCATGAATCCAAAAAAATGCTAGAAATCTTCGCCAACTCCGCCGCACAAGTCGCTCACGATATTCGTTCGCCGCTGGCGGCTTTAAATACTGTCTTAAAATATCTCACCGAAGTGCCAGAGAATCAGCGGATCATGATGCGTAATGCAGTCAATCGCATCAACGATATTGCCAATAACTTATTGCAGCAGTACAAAGCCAAATCCTCGGGGGTACCCGTAGAAGAAACCAATCGCTCGCACACTTGCTTGCTGGCACCGCTGGTGGAGAGCATGATTTCGGAAAAACGCTTGCCGCTGGAAGGTTCGGCGGTGCAATTGGAGTCAAGCATCAGTAGCTCTGGTTTTGCGGCATTCTCGTTATTTGATGGCATTGAAATGAAGCGCGTATTGTCCAACGTGATCAACAACGCGGCGGAAGCGTTTGGCGAAGCCGGCGGTAAAACTGTGGTGTCATTAGATGCGAACGATCAGCAGGTATTTTTAAAAATCACCGACAATGGTTGCGGCATTCCCCCCGAACGCTTAGCGAAGGTTTTTGAAGCAGGCGTTAGTTTTAAAGCGCAAGGCTCGGGTTTAGGGTTAGCGCACGCCTATGAACACGTCAAAGCCTGGGGTGGTGAGTTGTCGCTACAATCGAAAGTCGGTACTGGCACCACCGTCAGCATCAACCTGCCTCGCGCGGCTGCGCCCAGCTGGTTTGTATCGGATATTCAATTATTATCCACGCAAACCGTGGCCGTTCTCGACGATGACCAATCGGTTCACGACGCGTGGGATCAACGCCTGCGCATGGTGGCACCACAACTGACCATCGTACATTTCAAACGCGCCATTGACCTGATGGCCTGGTACCCGGCACAAACTACTGAAATATTGATACTGTCAGATTACGAATTACTCGGTGAAACAATAACTGGCTTGGATGCACTGGAAACCTTAAAAGTCGGTCAACACGCGATTTTGGTGACCTCGCACTACGAAAACCCAACCATCATTACCCGCTGCCAAACGGCGGGCATTCGGTTACTGCCCAAAAACCTGCTGGCCCATGTACCGATCCAATTAAAATCGCCTGATAAACCCATGACACACTACGATGCAATATTTATTGACGATGACGCCACGCTACGCATGAGCTGGTCTTTTGTGGCGCAGATCAAACAAAAAAAATTACTAACACTGGATGGCAAAGCCGCATTTGAAGCCTTGATCGATCAAATCGCACAAGACACCGCGATTTACATTGATTCCGAATTAGGCGATTACAAAGGCGAAGTCTACGCCAAAACCTTATTTGAACGCGGGTTTCAAAACCTATATCTGGCCACTGGCCACCCTGCTTCCCACTTTGGTGAGATACCGTGGATCAAGGCGATTGTAGGCAAAGAATCGCCGTTTTGAAATGTGACCATCAGGCTTCTACTGATTATTTTCGTGACACCACAAAAGTGATCAAATAAAAATCCAAAAAATACTTTTCAATACGCTATTGACTCATTTGAATATAGTGTTATACTTTAAAATATAAATGTTACACTTTATCAACCAACAAGGAGCGAGATATGAACAAACCACAATACCAACTGACGGCGGTAAGCCAATCGCTACAGCCAAGCTTACGTGTAGTGTTTGCATTAAAAAGCTGGGATGGCATTCAATTTAAACTCGACGTACAAGACGTTGCCAGAAACCCATTGATTTTAGGCGCGCTGTCGAAAAAAGACGTGCAACGAGTGATGTACTTCGCGCAATTGGTGGCAAAAGAAACCCTCAAACAAGAAGGCAAATAACCAACCGTACAATGCCTTTACTTTAAAGATTAGGATGGTGCCATTTTTCACACCCTGACACCATCCGTCGATCAAAATAAAAGCTTAAATCTAGCCTTCAAGCCCCCTCTTTTTTACTTTCCAACACCCCCTATTGCTAAAATATAATTCATACCATAAAATCCGACCCGTTAAGTTTTATCGCTTTACACCAACGCCAAGACGCTGGTGATTATAAAAATAAAAAACAAAGCAATAAACGGGGAAAGAAGGATATGAACCAACTAACAGAGCAAAGGATTGCTTTGGATGGTACGCAACATCAATCACTTGATGATTTATCAATGGAATTGCCTTTTCAAGTAAAAGAAACCTATGAGTTGATTGACTTCTTTCATCAAAACCCTCGAACCATTTTGACAGACAATAAAGCAAAAATTAAAATAAAAATACTAAACCAATTGATTTGTATCTGCCAAGAAATCTCTCAAGCTGCTGCAAACTTTAGACAAGGAAAATTAATGAGCTTTGACGCTCATATTGGCGAATCCTCATGCCAAATACGAGCATATTACTTTGTTCATCTTTATAATAAAAAATCTGTCTTGTTACCGCTATTTATAAACTTAGAATTTCTATTAAAAGAATTGATAACTTATTGTAAGAATTTAATTAACAAATTAGAAACAACTAAAGAATTACAAGGTCAAATTGAATTTTGTGAATTTTTTAAAAAAAACAGCTTAAATTTAACGATTCAAGCCGATTTATTTTTTCTTACTATGGCAAATTTTCTTACGCAAGGCAGCCTATTCAATGATGAAAACGTGCTACAAGGTATAAATTTTGAGAAGCTTTCTCAAAATTGGCAAACTGAAAAGAGCACAATTGTTAAATTTGTCACACATTATCAACAACAAATTTCCTTTCTTAGCTGTAGAGCAATATTGAATCTTGCAAAAGAAACTGGGTGTAAAAAAAACCTTTCTGGCCTTGTACATCTTGACGAAAAAAATCGTTCTATCTTTTCTTGTTATTATGGGACAAAAATCCTTATTGAACACGCTTTGCAATTCAATATATCAATACTGTTACAGATTTCGGCACCCGCAAAAAATCATAAAACATGGCAATTCAATGTATTATGTTCTCCTAATACTCTTAAAAATGAATTTGATATTTCTACAAGCACAATAACTCCCACGGGAAAACCGGCATTTACAATACGTGCTAGCACCCTTTTAACAGGGGAAACATTAGAACAAGTAAAATCTGTTTTTACTCAAAATCTAATGTATCACGGAATAAAAAATATTATCTTAATGGACATGGCTCGACACGCTCAATACTCAGGCAAAAAACTTACCTCATATCGTTATAATCCAATAAAAAACAAGATAATTCAAAAACATTTTTTTGCTTGGCAGGAAGAATTTTTAAGATATAGAAAGCAAGCTGACATAGTAGGCTGTAGTATCGGTAATCCGAGAATATTTCAATTAAGACACTGTTATCCTGGCACCTTAACTATCGATTTACTAAAAGCCTCCTCTTCTCTCATTATTTCCCAACCCAATCAATTAAACCACTTTGAACTATGGCACACTCCACTTTCTGAAAACTCTAAAAAATTAGCTAATTATCAACCTTTAATTAAGTGGTTAGACCGCTCCTCTGGGAAACTGAAAATTATTGTTGGAGATGGATTAGAACAAAGTTTATGGGGCTCTATGGAGGCACACGAATCAAGCCAGATTTACTTTGGCATACAGAAAGAAAAAGCTTCCTGGAAAAAACAAAATAATGATTTTTTAAAAAGTGTGCAAGCAAGCGTAGAATTGATTGATTTTGAAAAATATTTTTATCATGAAAAATTTGCTGATACATTGCATAATATTGAAATATTATGCAACATTAATGCTTACTATAAATTCGCGCTATTTGAAAGCATTACCATAGCCTGCAACAACTGGCAACCCTTGCGAAAATCACTTACTTTACCTAACATACCAGCACTTGCATGGCGCAAATATATCACTCACTTGGCTAGTGTTTTATTAATTTGGCAACAAGAGTTCTCACTACCCACTGTATCAAACTTAGGGTATCCGTTTCTTGATCTTTTACTCAATATCAACTTTGCTCCAAACAGCAATTCTGATATTAAAACAATATCACTGCTCGCTGCCTAGTGATAAACTATACAGACTAAAAATCACTTGCCACCCATATGAAAAAAAGCTCTCAAAATTTTTCTGAAATTATTAAACAAATGCCAGGGCATGTGTACTGGAAAGACCTTAATTATGAATTTCTTGGCTGCAACCTTAACCAGGCTAAATCTCTTGGTTATGAAAATGTTCAAGAAGCCATTGGCAAGAGTATGTATGAAATTTTCCCTGCAGATCAAGCTCAAAAAATTGTTGCTCTTGATCAAGAAGTTGTTAAATTAGGTCACTTAATGTCTCGCTATGAAACGGCAAACTTTGAAGGCAAAACCAAGCACTTTATTTCAAAGAAAACCCCGCTAAAAAATCTCAAAGGAGAGATAGAAGGGATTATTGGTATCTCGTTTGACATTACTGCTGAATACCAAGCTCAACTCCGCAAATTCCAAATGTACGAACATATCATTAGCCTCGTTCCAGCACATGTTTATTGGAAAGGACTTGATGGCAAATATTTAGGATGCAATGACCAACAGGCAAAATCAGCGGGTTTAAAATCCCGAGAGGAGTTTATTGGCAAAACAGATCAAGATTTTCCTTGGCGTGATGCCTCAGATAAGATTAAGGAAATCGACCGACGCGTACTAGAAACCGGCGAAGAGCAAGTATGCGAAGAATCTGGCTACATGGCCGACGGATTCCTCCACACTTATATTTCTCACAAATCTCCTTTGATCGACGACGAGGGTAAAACCATTGGGATTGTGGGGATATCTGTGGATATTTCGCAACAGAAAGAGCTTGAGCGATTACGTGCTGAACGGGCGCAGATTTCGCAGTTGATGGCGGCAAGTATTGCGCATGAGTTACGCACACCACTGGCATCGGTTGATATGCTTGCCAATCAATGTCGGGAAGCATTGCCGGGATTGTTGGCGTGTTATCAGGAACATGGTCCAAAAGATGAAACCACAATTCCTGCTCACCGCCTACAATCACTGTTGGAAATGGCGGATAAACTAGAGGCCGTTACCACCGCCGCCAACACATTCATCGACATGATGCTGATGAAAGTAGACCTCGCAAAAGCAAAGCCGCAGGAGTTAATGCCACTCTCCATTGCAAAATGCCTGCAAAATGGTGTAGATTTATACCCTCTTACACAAAATGATAAGGCGATGCTGGAAATTGATTATTCCAACGATTTTCAATTTATCGGCGACCCCACATTGATTCGACATGTGTTTTTTAATTTGATCAAAAATGCATTGTTTCATGTTAAGACCGCTGGCAAGGGTAAGATTTCCGTATGGATGGAACCTGGCAAAGACCACAATATCTTGCATTTTAAGGATACGGGTGCTGGCGTTTCGCCCGATGCGTTACCACACTTGTTCGATCATTTTTTTAGTAAGACACGACACGGCACCGGGATTGGGCTGGCGTTGTGCAAAATTATCATGGATGAATTTGATGGAACCATTACCTGCCAATCGGTGCAGGGGGAATACGCTGATTTTATATTAAGTTTTCCCACAACAGCAGAAAACCAGCTATAATGAGCATTGGCATCGCTGTAAATTGTGTTAGACATAAGGTTGGATCCCCCGCCTACGCAGGGGATGCGTGTTGGTTTTATGTGAAGGCTCACTTAGAGAGCAGGTTTCAAAAGGAGTTTTTGGATCATGAAAGGTTTACCCTTACCGTGTTGTTACCATCCAACGACTGTATTGGTGGTAGATGATAACGAGTTATTTCTCGCCACGGTTGCTGATGAGCTGGAAGGATTCACCCCTTGCCGTCTGTTTGAAAGTCCATTAAAAGCAAAAATTTATCTCGATAACACGCCCTCTTATACCTTTGTTGATCGTTGTAAAGAAGCACCCGAGCAGGATCTAGAAGATCATAACGTGCATATTTTGCAGCAAGTTCATAAAGAAGTGTATGACTACACCCGTTTTGACCAACCTTCGGTAGCCATCATCGATTATCAAATGCCCGGCATGAACGGCTTGGAATTGTGTACGGTGATCCGTGAACGCTTTCCCCAAATGAAGCTGGTATTACTGACCGGAGAAGCTGACCACGCCATTGCGGTGAAAGCTTTTAATGACGGCCAGATTGATCGATTTATCAAAAAAAATGAGCGCCTGCTTTCTCAGACCATCAACAACACTGTCCGTGAACTACAGTGGCAGTATTTTGGCGAACTGTCACAGAAACTACTCGATAACTTAATCAATCAATCTCAACACTCATTGCCAATTTACTTTAGGCGCCCTGAGTTCGCTGAGTTTTTTATTGAAATGTTTCATAAAAAGAAATTTTGCGAGTTTTATTTATTGGAAACCAATGCCAATTTTTTATTATTGGATCAAAATGCCAAGCCCAGTTGGACGATGGTGCGTGATGAACACGAATTGGAACGCGAAACCTTATTTGCACAAGAATATTATGATGAACATGTTACGCCACAAACTACCGAAATCATGAAGCTGCTGCGATCACGCCATAGTGCTACTATGTTTTTAACCGATGAAGATAACCGTGCCCCAATCGAGCAATGGGTAAATATGATGTACCCACTGACCCCCTTTCAATTGGGGCGTGATCAATTTTACCATTCGCTGGCACAAGATAATCCGCGTTGCCAACTAGCGAATGCCACCAAAATCGTGGCATTTAGTCAAAGAGCGACAAAGCCGCCCCTCCTATAAAGAGGGAAAAGGAAATCGCCTTCTACGCCATAATATGGGCGCCGCAGAATGCAACGCCACATTATGCTGAATGGCCAAATGCTGCTGATCTGGATTCATACAAAGCAAAGCATAACGCCCCGCTTCTGCGCCAGGTTGCACCAAACGTAACAGCCGTTCACCGCCCGCCGTGGTGACGATACAAACCAATCCAACGGCCTGAACAACATCAGCCAGTTCAATACCAGCAACATAATCACCGCTGAGATACTCTGGTGCCATTAAGTTATCAGGCACCAACCACTCCACTGTATGGTCATTGTCGCGAAAAACCGCCAACTCTCTGGCAATTTGCGCTTCTTCAGCAGAACCCATCAAAGGAGGTACAGTAATGGGCAAAGAATATTGCTGAATAAAGGGCTCATCGCCGAGCCCTTCTAAAAGCCACTGTGTCGAACAAACCACATTAAGCTGTGCCAGACGCTCTACCACCCGTTGCGCACCCTTACGCGTCAACCCACCACGCTTTACCTTCTCCCAGCGGTAGATACAATCTGGATTTAGCCCTGGATAATCACTGAATATCTGCCGCGGCAAATTCACCATCCTTCTAACCCATAACAATCGCTGAGCTCTTGCTTCTGCACTGGATGGATCCACCGATACAGTCTGTTCACATTGCACGCCACTCTCCCTCTGAAACTCCGTATTTTTGCACTTATTTTTAAAAAAATACAGAAATTTTATGTAAATCGCTTGACATTATAGCTTACTTCGGTTTTAATAGCACCCTAGACTTGTTTTTCAGTATAGTCAGAATACGACAAAGAACAAGCACCGCTTAGCGAGGAGGAGGAGACCCCTCTGCTGAAAGCAGATACTGAAGATGTACAGGAGCATGCTAACCATACGCGATGCCTCGTGTTTTTGGAACCCGCTCCTGTACACCGTCGGTATTTCCAGCTTTCCCCTTTGTTTTACATTTGGCACAATACCCTTTACAATCTTCCTCATCCAATGCTGGCGTGAGATGCTTTATGCAAGAAAAGACCATTATTATTGTCGATGACGAAGTCGGCATCCGACAGCTCATCAAAACCTTCCTGATACGTTATCACTTCAATATTCAAGAAGCCGGTAGTGGCAGAGAATTATTCGAATTACTCAAAAGCAGCAAACCCGATCTGATTCTACTTGATTTAATGCTACCAGACATGTACGGCATTGATATTTGCAAAGAAATTCGTAAAACCAGCAAAGTTCCCGTGATTATTCTCACTGCTGTTGAAGGCGACGTCAATACTGTATTAGGCTTTGAAGCAGGAGCAGACGATTACATTGAGAAACCCTTTAGTGCACACGTGTTATTATCGCGTATTCAAGCTGTATTAAGACGTGCCAGTGAACCCTCAGAAGAAGTGGAACCTTCTGCCGAAAAACGCCCTTTGAGCCACAACAAAGTCTATCAGAAAGCATTTTTTTCACAGTGGGTTTATGTTGCAGAAGAAGCTTGTTTGCACAGCAATACTGGCAAATTTACTTTTCTGACTAAAACGGAATGTCAGTTGCTACACTTATTTTTAACTCATGAGCAGGCGATTTTATCACGCGATCAAATTGGTAACGCCATGGGAGTTGACATTGATGAGCCAGAAAGCCGCGCCATTGATGTACAAATTTCGCGGTTACGCAGTAAGTTGAAAGACAAATCACAAAATAATTTAATTAAGTCAATTCGGAATAAAGGCTATTTATTTTCGGTGCCCGTAAGATTTGTATAAATACAAAAAAGGCCGTGGTTTTCGCCACAGCCTTTTGTTACAACAGAGTGGTAATAACTTACCAGCGGCTTCCGCCACCGCTTCCACCACCATTGCCGCCGCCGAAACCGCCACGACCTTGGGGACGTCCACCGCCGCCGCCAGCGCCGCCGCCGAAACCGCCACGACTTCCACCGCCGCTGCCGCCGCCAAATCCACCGCCGCCGCCAGCGCGACGAACGCCGCCGTCTTCTTTAGCAAGGCTAACTTTCAATGCACGACCATTCAAATCTTGGCCGTTTGCATTCAAGCCTGCTTCTGCGCCTGCTGCATCTTTGAAAGTCACAAAACCAAATCCTTTGGATTGGCCAGTGGCACGATCAATGATCACAGTAGCGTCAGTTACTTCGCCATATGTGTTGAAAAAATTTTGTAGTTCTTCTTTGGTTACGCTGTATGCCAGGCTACCAACGTAAAGCTTCGTTGTACTCATGAGATTCATTTCCTTAAGTTTAATAGACACAATGCTTAGGTACGAAGTATCGGGGCGAACATTTTCAAAGAAGAAGTTGCCTGATGGCGTCACTAGAGCAAGGGCATTGTACAGGGTTATTTAGCAAATAGCACGCAAAATATATACAACACCCCTTTAAATAAAAAAGCCAACCGATAAGCCGGGTTCTGTCTTGGACAACCATTCCTCTGGGCGCCTTGTCACCAAAACGCTCTAGCAACCTACCCGGATCCCTCCTGCGGGTCGCAGGGTGAACACCGAAGTGTTCGGCGGATCCCTATTTGGTCTTGCTCCACGCGGGGTTTGCCATGCCACGTTTGTTACCAAACGCGCGGTGAGCTCTTACCTCACCTTCTCACCCTTACCTGATGTTGAATAAACAACACCGCGGCGGTTTTAGTTTCTTCAGCACTTTCCGTCACCTCACGATGCCCAGATGTTATCTGGCGCGTCACCCTATGGAGCCCGGACTTTCCTCTATGAACTCAGATTAACCCGAGTAACACAGCGATTGCCTGGTTGGCTTAGTTGATATTTTATCATGAAACGGTTAACTTAGCTTGAGTAATTCAAAAGGATTTTTCATGAACGCTGAGCACTATCAGGCACTTTACGAACAATCGATCCAACATCCAGCGCAGTTTTGGGCAGAACAGGCCAAAAGCCTGACCTGGCATAAGTCCTTTCAAACAGTAATGTCCGGCAACTTACAGAATGACAACGTTAAATGGTTTGATGGTGGCGAGTTAAATGTATCTGTGAACTGTATCGACCGCCACTTACCGCATCATGCCGATAAAATCGCAATCATCTGGGAGGGTGACAATCCCGCGCACAGTAAAAAAATCACTTATCATGAACTGCACCAACAGGTTTGTCGCTTTGCTAACGTGTTAAAACAATTGGGTGTCAAAAAAGGGGATCGGGTTTGTATTTATATGCCAATGATCTTAGAAGCCACTTATGCAATGTTGGCTTGTACCCGCATTGGCGCGGTGCATAATGTCGTGTTTGGCGGATTTTCACCAGAATCCATTAAAAACCGCATTCAAGATGCACAATGCAATACCGTAATCACCACGGATATTGGTTATCGTGGCGGCAGCACTTTGCCTTACAAAGCCAATATTGACAAGGCATTAGTGGAATGTCCTACCGTTAAAAAAGTCCTGGTTGTACCACAACAAGATATCGGCAAAACCCAATGGCAACCGGGTCGTGATGTCAACTATCATGACGCGATCAAAACCGTCAGCGACCAATGTCCAGCTGAACCCATGAATTCAGAAGATCCGCTTTTTATTTTGTATACCTCAGGGTCTACGGGCAAACCCAAAGGCGTACTGCACAGCACCGCGGGTTATTTATTATTTGCCGCACTCACCCATCGCATTATTTTTGACTTACAACCGAATGATATTTACTGGTGCACCGCTGACATTGGATGGATCACGGGACACTCTTACATCATCTACGGACCACTCGCCAATGCCAGCACCACACTCATGTTTGAAGGGGTACCCAATTACCCTAACAATTCGCGGCTATGGGAAATAATCGACAAACATCAGGTCAGTATTTTTTACACCGCGCCCACGGCCATTAGACACTTAATGTCACACGGCAATGAGCCACTACAGTCGACCACGCGTAAAAGCTTACGCATATTGGGCAGTGTCGGGGAACCAATTAACCCCGAAGCCTGGGAATGGTATTTTCATCACATCGGCCATGGGCGCTGCCCCATCATGGACACCTGGTGGCAAACCGAAACCGGCGGTATATTGATTTCCCCGCCACATGAAATCAAAGCGCAAAAGCCGGGTTCATCAATGCGGCCGTTTTTTGGGGTGGTGCCCGCGATTATGGATGCACAGGGCAAAGAAATGGCAGGCCAATGCGAAGGGGCGTTGGTCATCAAAAACTCCTGGCCAGGGATGATGCGCACGGTCTATGGAGACCATCAGCGATTTATCGACACCTATTTGAAACAATATCCTGGCTACTACTTTACCGGCGATGGCGCCAAACGAGATGCCGATGGTGACTACTGGATCACCGGGCGGATTGATGACGTACTCAACGTTGCAGGGCATCGCATTGGCACTGCCGAAGTTGAAAGCGCATTGGTATTGCACCCAAAAGTGGCCGAAGCCGCCGTAGTGGGCACTCCTCACTCCATCAAAGGCGAAGCTATTTATGCCTATGTCAGCTTGATGCAAGGCGAAACCCCCAGCGACACTTTGCGCATAGAGTTGATCGCGCTGGTGCGCCGGGAAATTGGCCCGATTGCGGTGATTGATACCATTCACTGGGCAACGGCACTCCCTAAAACCCGCTCAGGAAAAATTATGCGGCGGATTTTACGCAAGATCGCCCATGGTGAAGTTGATGGCTTGGGAGATATTTCCACGCTGGCCAATCCGGAATGCGTGCAACAATTAATTAATGGAAAATAATATGTATCATTACCTTCTCGCCCTTCACCTCATTGCCGTTGTCTGCTGGTTTGCGGGGCTGTTTTACCTGCCACGGTTATTTGTCTACCACGCCATGACCACCGACCCTAACACCGCCAAAACCTTTTGCACCATGGAATACAAACTTAATTATTACATTATGCACCCATCCATGGCGGTCACCTTAATTACCGGCTATGCACTGTATTACGGCTTTCCCCATGATTTTGGGTATTGGATTCACATCAAATTAATATTGGTATGGCTACTGGTTTTATATCAGATTGCCTGCGGTTACTATTTACGAAAGTTTCGCAATAACAGCAATACCCGCTCACACCGGTTTTTTCGATTATTCAACGAGGTGCCAACAGTATTTTTGATTGTCATTGTATTGTTGGCCGTGGTGAAGCCGTTTTAATTATTTCCTGCGCCAATCGGCTGCGTTACTATCAAACAGCGATTATTCGGGTTCACATCTGAAAACGTAAAGCTGGCATTGTATTGATACGCCACTTGACCCACCTGATTATTAAAGCCAAACGCACCACCCAAACCTTGACTATCATACCCTTGAGGCAGACCAACATTCCAATCGTTCTGGTATTTCTGCATGCTCCAGGAAAGTACGTGTCGCATCGTAAAACTTGCCAATGGATCGGTGGTGATGGTTAACGTTCCATTCCAAGCGGTTGGATCTATCTGATTAACGCTCAGCGGATAAATCAACTGCGGGACAAACGTACCCAATAAGGCACCCTCGGGGGAGCTGGCTATCCAGGTATGGCGACCCGGTTGCAGCTGCTCAGACATCCACTGCATACCAATGGTGGCCACTGAAGTCCATTGCCCATTTTTATCGGTAACATAAAGACTGGTTTGATAAGATTTGTTTTGATAGGGCGATGGATACAACACGGCGAGATTATTCGCATTAACCTGAAGCTGACAGGTTAAGTGATGCTGCTGATACCCTGCAAACAAATGGAAAGGCTTGTTGGCACTCCCATCCGGCTCAGCCCCACCCGCTGTATCCGGCATAATTGCCTGGTAATAGGGATCTCCAGGGAAGCCCAACCAAATATCTGCAGCCATCGACTGGCTGGCATTTTTAGTGCGGTCAATATTGAGCAGCCCGGCCTGCCCAGGCGGTACCATATTTTCAAATTTAAACAATCCCACGCCCGGCAACTGATCTAACGCGGTGATTGGCTGGTTGGTTAAATTCAACAAGGTCCAGGGATTGTTAAGCTGATCCCAACTTTGAATCACCCAGGGTATTACCTTCGGTTCTGGTAATGTACTGAGTGGCTGATAGCTCACCACCAAGGTTTGATCATTGCTAAAACTCAGGTGCTGCAGAGATGCAGATACTTGATAAGGCTTACCCTGCTGTATCAAAATGCCAGTACCAAGAACACGAATTCGATAGCTGCTCAACGGCAACAATAATTTTTGGGTTTGTGACACACCCGTCGCCTGATAACTTGCCACCACCTGCTGACTCTGATTATCAACCACCTCAAACATCACGGGCGCAGTATTATTAAGCGCTACCGGCACTTCCACTGAGCCATCATGACGAACAAACAAGCCATTCAAGTTAGACTGAAACCCACAATACGGCGCAACATTCAAATAGGCGCCACGCTGGAAGCCATTGACACCTTTAGACCACAACCAACCTGAGGCGAGAGAACCCTCAGTGAGGGCACCCGGATAAAACTCAACATAATCAGAAATCCCGGGTAAGTAAGGCAACCAGCCATTGGATTGTGCTAACCAGACATTTTGCTGGGAGTTTTCTGAACTAGACTGTACGGTTTTAGTTAATTGATTTTGCATATTTAATACTGGCAACCCCAGCAAAGCCGGAGATTGTGTTTTAATCCATGCATAAGCATCGTCAATATTCATCATCTGCGGAACACTGCAATAAATCGGATAGGTTTTGCCAGAAAATATAATTGTCGGCCCACTCTGAATATTGCTTTGTTTTTGCAATGTATATTGGTCATAAGTACTGACCAAATCATTTTTTAACACTGGCGAAACAACGGGTACAGTCACCGCAGAATAGGTACCCACTTTCACCATTGGGTACGCCAAATAAACCCCGTTTTGACCATAATCCGAAGACAGCGCCTCTTGATGATTCACTGACGCTTGATGCTTCACCCCTGAATGACCACCCAATAAAATTCCAGGATCTTGCACTGTTAAGATGGCAGATTGCAATACGGGTAACGCTTTAACCAAAACCGTTTGCTCTAATTGCTGAACATCGATGGTCGCGGGCTTCAACGCATAACCATACACATCACCATTTTGACAGGTGACTAAAGTCTTAGAACTCATAGAAATGTCGGTATCTACAGGCACATTGGTAAACAACACTGATCCAGAAACATTGGCATCTGCTGTGGTACTTTGCTGCTGACTATACCCCTGACCAGATGCTGAGAAAGTCACCGTCGGCATAGCCGCATCACCATTGCACGCCAATGTATAATCAACTTCTATTTGCCCCGTTTGGACCTGCGCGCTTTCACTGGAAGAACTCCCAGAGCAAGCAGTCAAGGCCAAGAACGGTAAAATGATCAGTGCCCGAAAAATCAATTGCATCGAATACCCCCGGGCCGATTATACTTGATTTTGCACTGAGGAAAAAGGCCGCAGAAACCTTTATTTACTACTCCTGACAAAATTCCGCCAAGACTTTACTGGCAACGGTTTGCCATGCAGTTTTGCCAAACATTGCAACGACAGCTGTGCAATCTGCACATTGGTAATCAGCGGAATATGGTGATCAATTGCTAAACGGCGAATCAAAAAACCATCGGTAATCGTCGTGCTGCTGGCATTGCCACGCGGAATATTGACAATCAAATCGACTTGCTGTTCTTGAATTAAGCTTGCGACGTTAGGGGTCTTTTTCTCGCTGGCTTTATACACAACGCAAGAGGCAATATCATTCTCTTGCAAATACAGATGGGTATTCTGCGTGGCATAAATCTCCCAGCCTAATTCTGACAATCCACGAATCTGCTCCAGCAGCTTCGGCTTCTTATCGCCACCAATACTTACTAAGATTTTTTTACGTTTAACCACTTGATCAGTTGACTGCCAGGCGCGATAAAACGCATCTTCTAAGTCTTCGCCGATGCAGGCCACTTCACCCGTTGACGCCATTTCCACATGCGCCACCGGGTTAGACCCTTTCAAACGGCTGTAAGAAAACTGCGGTGCTTTGACACCCACATAATCCAAATCAAGCGTGTTGTAAAATTCGCGCTGATACTTGCCCATCATAATACGCGTGGCGATGTCGATAAAATTGTGTCCCGTCACTTTTGACACGAACGGGAAGGAACGTGAGGCACGCAGGTTACACTCAATCACCTTGATCCAATTATTTTTGGCAATGTATTGAATGTTGAACGGGCCAGTAATATTCAACGCTCGCACAATTTTGCGCGTGATGCGCTTGGTACGCCGGATGGTTTCCAAATATAAATGTTGTGGTGGCAATACCACGGTGGCATCACCGGAGTGCACACCAGCGTTTTCAACATGTTCCGAAATCGCGTAAATAATAATTTCACCATTTTGCGCCACACCATCGACTTCGACTTCTTTCCCATTTTCGATAAAATCCGACACCACAACAGGATGCTCAGGTGATACGGCGGCGGCCTCAATCAGATAACGCTCCAGCTCTTCATCTGACCCCACCACATTCATCGAGGCACCGGATAAGACAAACGACGGCCGAATCAATACCGGGTAATCGACTTTTTTCGCAAAAGCCTTCGCTTTGTCAAGACAATCGGAGACGATCCACTCTGGTTGATCGATGTGTAACGTGTTCAACAATGACGAAAATTTTTCGCGGTTTTCTGCCATTTCAATCATGTCTGGCGACGTGCCCAAAATCGGATAACCCGCTTTACTCAAACGAATCACCAGATTATTGGCAATCTGCCCACCCACCGACACCACAATACCTTTACGGTTTTCAAAATCAGCGATGTCCTGCACGCGCTCAAAGGTCAATTGTTCGAAGTACAGTCGCTCGGATTCATCATAATCGGTCGACACCGTTTCCGGGTTCGAATTGATCATAATCGGATATTCACCGATCTTACGCAACGTGCGCGCCGTGCTCACCGCACACCAATCGAATTCCACCGATGAGCCAATGCTGTAAGGTCCCGAACCAACAATCAACGTCGCTGGTTTTTCGGAGGGTTTAATATCGTGTTCTGTGCCATGGTAGGTCAAATACAGATAATTGGTTTGCGCATCAAACTCACCCGCCAGAGTGTCAATTTGTTTGACCACTGGTGACACACCAAAACTAATACGCTGTTTACGCAACACTGCCTCGGTAACCTGCTGGCATTTGGCAATATATTTGTCACTAAAGCCCAGTTGCTTGGCACGGCGCATTATTTCTGCGGTTAACGGTTGCGTCAACTGCACTTCAAATTGCGCAATGGTCAAAAGATGATGCAAGAACCACGGGTCAATGCGCGATAATTTCGCCGCATGCTCAACCGTACCGCCCTGTTGAAAATAGCGATACAATGCAAATAGACGTCGATCGGTAGCGCGGGTAATTTCATCTTCAATATTGGCAATTTCAAAGGGATAGTCGGCCAGACAAGACGCGCCAATATTCAACATACCCACGGCTTTTTGCAGGGCTTCGGGGAACGAGCGGCCAATCGCCATCACTTCACCGACACTTTTCATTTCAGTGCCGATGCGCCGCTCAGCACCCTTCAACTTGTGGGTATCCCAACGCGGAATTTTCACCACCAGATAGTCCAACGCCGGCTCGAAGAAGGCGCAGGTGCGCTTGGTAATACTGTTTTTCAACTCGTGTAATTTATACCCCAACGCCAATTTTGCCGCGATAAACGCCAGTGGATATCCCGTCGCTTTTGAGGCCAGCGCACTGGAGCGCGACAACCGCGGGTTGATTTCAATCACCCGGTATTCGCCGGTGGTTAAATTAAATGCGTACTGAATATTGCACTCGCCAATAATCTGAAAATGCTGCGCCACTTGAATGGCAATTTGCCGTAGCCAATGATATTCATGATTGTCCAGCGACTGTGATGGCGACACCACAATGCTTTCCCCCGTATGGATGCCCATCGGATCAAAGTTTTCCATATTGCAGATGGTCAACGTATTACCGGCACAATCGCGCACGATTTCGTACTCGAATTCGCTCCAGCCAATCAGATTTTCTTCAATCAGAATCTGCGGCACAACGCTTAACACTTCCTGCGCGCGGCGCTTTAATTCCGCTTCGGTTTCGATAATACCAGAGCCTAAGCCACCCAAAGAAAAACCTGAACGCATCATCAACGGATAATTGACCTGACGCCCCGCCTGCAGAGCCTGTTCGACCGTTGTAGCACCAAAACTCTTGGCACTTTTGACGCCAATTTTATCGAGCTCTGCTTTGAATAATGCCCGGTCTTCCGACAAACGAATCGCGCTGGTACTGGTGCCTAACACTTTAACGTTAAACTTTTCAAAGATGCCGGCGGCTTCTAATTCCAAACCAAGATTTAGGGCCGTTTGACCACCAAAGCCCAACAATACGGCATCTGGACGTTCTTTTTCGATAATAGCAGTTACCACGGGCAAATTGAGCGGCTGAAGATAAACTTCATCGGCCATATCTGGGTCGGTTTGAATGGTGGCAATATTGGGATTGACCAGAATAACTTTGATGCCTTCTTCTTTTAAGGCTTTGATGGCCTGGGAGCCGGAATAATCAAACTCTCCGGCTTGCGAGATTTTTAAACCACCGGAACCTAACAATAACACTTTACGAATAGCAGATTTAGACATCATAACCCGTTCTTTTCGTTGACCCGAGATATAATAGCGTGAAATACGCGGAAATGCCATTGATAAAAAAGTTAAAGGGCAATAACCCGACTCAACACCGGTAAACTTGCCAGTTGATGACTAATGATCAACACCGTTTTACCTTGCATCAAGGGTATCAGGCTTTGCCAGAACGCTGCTTCGGTTTCTGCATCTAAGCCTTCGGTAGGCTCATCGAGCAGCCAGATTGGTGCACTGTGCAATAAGGCACGGGCGATAGACAAGCGGCGTAATTGGCCGCCTGACAGCTGCATGCCGCCTTCACCCAACCAGGTATTTAGACCCCTTTCCAAATCTGTAACATATTGATTTAATTGAACTTTTTCTAAACACCAGGCCAATTCCGCATCATTGGCATCGGGTTTAGCCAGCAGCAGATTATCGCGCAATGTCGCGCTGAATAAATGCGGCCGCTGGGTTATTAAGGTAATGGCTTGGCGTAAATCACTTTCCGACAGCGTTGCGATATCCACGCCCCCAATGGTGATCTTGCCCTGTTGCGGATTAAAAAACCGCGCCAGCAATTGCACCACGGTAGATTTCCCCACGCCAGTTGCACCGACCAATGCAACGTGCTCACCCGCAGCAACCGATAGGCAAAAATCACGCAGCACTGGCTTATCGGGATGATAACCAAAGCTAACCCGGTCAAACTCAATGTCATAAACAACTGGAAGCGTTGCTGACTTTTCTGGGAAAATCACCTCTGGCTTGGTATCGGCCAGTACTTGCAACCGCTGTGCCGCCAATCGAGTTTTACTGAAATACTGCGCCACCAGGGCAATCGGTGCGAGTGCTTCAAAGGCGGCCAGCGCCGTTAACGCCAATAGCGCCAGATTGGCACCATTAAGTTGCTGCGCATTGACCAAGGGAATGGCACAATACACCACCAACCATAATGTTATGCCCGATAAAAACAACAATAATGCAGCCGCTAAACCTTGTATCAAGGCCATCTCAAACTGAGTTTTCAGCAAAGCACTCGTCTGCTGCTCCATTTTATTCAGAGTATCTTGCCAACGACCCAATAACAACAAATCCGCCAAGCCTTGTACCGACTCTACGACGGTGGTGCGCAGCGCGGCCATACACAGCAGTTGTTGTTGGCCGCTGTTTTTACCCAACCCTGCTAAAACCACCGGAACCAAGATCAAGGTCAGCAATAACATCCCTAGTACAACCCAGGCAATGGTCATGCTAAAAAAATGCAAATACCACAGCACCAACAACATTACGCTCAGCGCAGTCAAAATAGGGGTTAGTACACGAATATACAGATTATCTAATGCATCAACATCCGCCACCATTCGCGTTAACAATTCAGCGCTGTGATATCGCAACAGATGCCCTGGCACCAAAGGTTCCAAGGCGTTATAAACCCAAACACGCAAATCAGATAACACCCTAAAAGTCACTTCATGGGTAACCACGCGCTCACCGTAACGCGATAAAATGCGCAACAATGCAAAAAACCTCACCCCCGCACTGGGCAGAAAATAATTGAATGCCAACGCAGTTGTGGTGGTCAACCCAGCAAACGCGGCTGCGGAAATAAACCAACCAGACGTTGATAGCAGGCCAATGCCAGCAATCAACGTCAATAATGATAGCAGCAATCCGAGCACCGCCCATTTTTGATGGGTGCGCAACAAGCGTAAGAACGGCAATAATGCTTTCATCGCGCCACCTCGTGTAATCGACCATCACTCAATGCCAACACGCGATCCATCTTTTTCAACGTATCCAGCCGATGGGTCAGCAAAATGAGGGTTTTATCATGCGCATAGGTTTGTAAGCTTTGCATTACCAATTGTTGACTGTCTTGATCAAGACTGGCGGTTGGCTCATCCAACAATAACACGTCGGGATTTTTAAGATAGACGCGCGCCAACGCAATGCGCTGCGCTTGACCACCGGAAAGCCCCAGATTTTGCTCACCCAATAAGGTATCAATTCCCTGTGGCAAGGCTTGTACAAAGTCTAATGCATAGGCATGTTCTAATGCCTGCAACAACTGCGTTTGTGTGGCGTCAGGTTTGGCAAGCAACAGGTTATCACGAATCGAACCGCGAAACAGGGTTGGGTTTTGTGATAACCACCCAAGATGGCAGCGCCAGGCGTCCATCGATTCAACCGTTAATGCCACATCATGAATCAAAATGGTACCGGTAGTGGGTTGCAAAAAACCCAACAACAAATTGAGCAAAGTAGATTTACCCACACCGCTGGCACCAATAATAGCGATGTGCTCACCCGGTTTTACGGTTAAATTGACCTGATCCAAAATTGGATTTTTTTGTGTTGGATAAGCAAAGGATACTTGTTGAAAAGTAATAACAAAAGAAGGATACAATGGATGTGTAGCAGCAATAGACAGAGGATGCGGAATGTTGAGCAACTTAATTATTTCCTCTGCCGCCCCCACCGCTTGCGCCCGCGCATGATAATGTACCGACAATTCCCGCAGCGGCAAAAAAAACTCTGGTGCCAATAATAAAATAAATAACGCACTGTACAAATCAACCGAATGGCCAATATGAATATTACCCAACAACGTCAATCCCAGATAAGTTGCTAACAGGGCCACTGAACATGCTGCAAAAAACTCCAACACACCAGAAGACAGAAATGCAATGCGCAGGGTTTGCATGGTGGTTTTGCGATAATCATCTGACACTTTTTGAACCTGCTCCGCTTGTTGACGACTGCGATTGAATAATTTCAGCGTATTCAATCCCTGCAGCACATCAAGAAAATGCGCACTCATGCGCGACAGCGCCTGGAAATTTTTTTGATTAATAGCAGCAGCACCCATCCCCACCAGCGCCATAAATAGTGGAATCAATGGCGCGGTCACTAATAAAATAACACCCGCCAACCAGTTAAAAGAAAAGACCACTGCCACAATGATCAGCGGCACCATCACCGACAACCACATCTGTGGCAAATACTGGGCAAAGAAACCATGCATGGCTTCAACCTGCTCAATGACGCAGGAGACCCATTCTCCCGTGCGCTTCTGTTGACTTAAGATTGGCCCTAACGCGGTAAGCTTTTGCAATATCTGACGACGCAACCGTTGCCGGATAGTGGCAGACGTCTTAAACCCCACAATCTCTTTCAACCACGCCAATACAGCACGCAATACAATCAGAATCAAAACCCACAGCAACCACGTCATTACTGCTTGACGAGTAACGTGATGAATAAACACCGCATCGATGATTTTGGCCAAGTAATGCAACTGCAGAATCAATAACAACGCGCTGACCACACCAATCAACACCGTCAACCACACCCACCCGCGCGCCAGGTTTTTTTGTTGCATTAGCCAGCGGGAGGGTTTTAAGAGCACATTATGCCGCACCAGGGCCATCCAACAACATGGTATCAAAACTCCAAATGGCAAAATGCAAGTTGCTGGCATCCACCCCCTGCGCTTGCAGGTCCGCTGTAAGGTCATTAAAGAATGTTACTAGATCTTGCTTGGTCCAATACCACCCCGCTGATGGGTTTTTGGGATCATAACTCCCCCCTAAAAATTCCGGTTCCCCAGAGAAGGCGAAATAACGAATACCTTTACTGACATTACCCGTACCACAAGTGTTGTCAGACATCGTCGTGCCATATTTATTCACCAAGACCGTCGCCACGATTTGTGCCGCATCTGCGGCATCCACACCAGACGCTAAAACATTAGGCTCATAAACACTGTGAATATCCCCCTGAGGAGCGCCCAACTGTTCTGGTACAACATTAGCTGGTTGCGGCATACCTGCAGGAGGAATAGCATCTACTAATGAGTACGCAGTACCCGCAGCCACCGTCTGCGCGGGAAAATCTACAACCGGCAAGGGAGGCGATGCGGGTTTCCCCAGCCAATTGGCAATCAGATTGTACATCTGCGGATAGCCATAATCAAAATAGGCAGAACCATATAAGCCAGGGTCGCCGCAGCTGGGTGACACATAACCATAAGTCACTGCTGGTGTCGCAGCAACGGTACAAACCCCTTGCACCACTTTTCCTTGCAAACATTGTTTTTGCAAAGCAACAGAGTTGCTGTCTTGAGGCTCTAAGTAACTTTGTTCAATGGAAAAAATACCAACCCCTTTAACTTTGTTCGCAGCGAGCGTAGCATTAATGTCATTCATCAATAAAATGGTATTAGAGAACACACACTCCACGTCTCCTGCGGCACAGCCCCAAGTAGATTCACTGTGCTTAGAATTATCGGGATGAAAGCCAATCTCTAACGTTGGACTAACACCCGTCATTTGACGGATCGCGGTTATCAATGCAACGGTCGATTGCATTTGCGCTGTTGTGTACTGTGGCGGACCAGACAATGGTGTAGTGTCAGAAGGAAAAGGCCCTTCAATGCGCAATTGCAATTGTGTCAGATTAGGCGCCAGATTCACCATATTTTGGAGCTGAGTCATTGCTGCCGCATTGGTTGGGTCAATTGAGTTTTGTGCAATCAACACTTGCAACGCACACACCTGAATGGTGTAATCACACGCCGCATAAGCGCTTGAACCCCAAACGCCAAGAACGCTGGCACACAACCACACGCCCATTTTAACACTTTTCATAAAATACCTCTCCGGCCTTGTTTTCGCCCATGATAACATAGTAACACAAAATCATTATGACTCTCTTAAACACTTGCTTGACACCCTAAGCTCGGTTAGCATGCTATATCACCTATGGAGATGGTTAAATGGAAGTATCACGCAAATCCGGCAAAGTATTAAGTGTATTTACTTTAGCAATGATCAATGTCATCGCCATCGACAGTATTCGCAACTTACCGATGAATGCATCGGTGGGCTACTCGATTGTTTTTTATTACATTTTAGGCAGCTTGTTGTTTTTCATCCCCTGCATGTTGATGACGGCAGAATTAGCCACCCATTATCCCAAAACCGGCGGTAGCTACGTCTGGGCACGCCATGCTTTTGGCCACCGCATGGGGTTTGTCACCATCTGGCTGCTATGGATTTACAATGTGGTGTGGTTCCCCACCATTTTGTCGTTTATTGCGGCAACCGCCGTCTATTGGTTTGCGCCTGAATTGGCCAACAGTAAAGCGTTTTTGGTGCCAACGGTGGTCATCGTGTTTATCCTGGCCAGCCTGGTCAATGCCTTTGGCATGAAAATGGCGAGCTCGATCAGCATCATCGGCGCCATTATTGGCACGATTTTGCCGATGGTGTTAATTATCGGCTTTGGCATTGCGTGGGTCGTTGGTGGGCATCCACTGGCGATTCAACCAACCGTTGCCGGGTTCTTTCCCGATATGAACAACCTGAATAATTTGTCGTTGGTGGTGGTGGTATTATTTAGCTTAGTCGGTATTGAAATGTCGGCAGTACACGCCGGCGAAGTCAAAAACCCGCAGCGTGATTTCCCCCGCGCACTGATGATTTCAGGCGCTATTATTGTGGTGTCGCTGATTTTATCGTCGTTGGCACTGGCGCTGGTGATCCCCGCGCATACACTCAATATTATCAGCGGCATTGACCAGGTCTTTGCTACGCTGCTTACGCCATACCATTTGCAATGGCTGTTGCCTGTCACGGTTATTATGATTTTGGTCGGCGCTTTTGCCGGCATGGCGGCGTGGGTTTTAGGCCCCGCCAAAGGCTTTATGGTGGCCGCCGAAGAAGGTGGCATGCCACGTTGGATGTGTCATCATAATAGAAAAGGTGCGCCTGTTGGGGTGTTATTGGTACAAGCAATTGTGGTGTGTTTGATCAGTTTATTGTTTCTATGCTTTGATTCGGTCAACACGGCGTATTGGATTTTAAGCGTGCTCACCGGGCAGTTATCGCTGATTTACTATGTGATTTTGTTTGCCGCAATGATTCGCCTGCGTTACATCACCCCCGCACAAGCTGGTGCCTACCGCATTCCTGGTGGCCTAAAAGGCGTTTGGATCACTGGGTTGTTGGGCATATTCAGCTGTGTCGGCGCGATTCTGCTAGGGTTTTTACCTCCCAGCAATATTACGGTTGGCCATATTTTTGGATATGAAGCAATTTTGATTGGCGGTATTGTGGTATTTGCGGGCATTCCCTGGTTGCTCTATCGGAAACCGTACTGATGCAACCTACTTACCTGTTCTATGACATCGAGTCCTCAGGATTGAATAAATGTTTTGATCAGGTGCTACAGTTTGCTGCCATTCGCACCGACCTTAATCTCAATGAAATTGAGCGTTATGAAGTTAAAATCAACCCTAACTGCGATGTTTTCCCCGCACCTGGCGCAGTGGTCACTCACCACATCGCACCGGTGGCAACACACGACAGCATCAACGAACTGGAAGCCATCGAAAAAATTCACGCCCTAATGAATACCCCTGGCACCATCAGCCTGGGCTATAACACACTAACATTTGACGATGAATTTCTGCGGTTTTCGTTTTATCGTAATTTGCTACCGCCCTACACGCATCAATATGCCAACCAATGTAAGCGCATGGACTTGTATCCGATGCTGACCTTCTTCCATTTGTACAAACCCGATATCTTACCAAATTGGCCAACGATTAATGGCCAGGTGTCGTTGAAATTGGAAAATATCAATGACGCCAACAAACTCGCCACTGGCCGTGCGCATGATGCGATGGTCGACGTCGAAGCCACCATTGCCTTGGCACGCCTACTCATCAAAGACAAAGCACGTTGGGATTATTTGTGTGGCTATTTTGATAAAATCATCGATCAAAAACGTTGCCAAGATTTACCAGTTACCATGGAAAGCCAAAGCATTCAACATCATGAAGGCTTAATGATTATGGGCAAATTTGGCACCAAGTGCGCCTATCAATCACCCGTATTGAGCATTGGCCCTCACGCACATTATAAAAATCAAACGCTGTGGTTACGCTTGGATCTACCGGAGTTACGCGAAGCAACGCTAGAAAACCTCGATGAAAAAACCTGGGCTATCGCGAAACGCTTTGCAGAGCCTGGGTTTTTATTACCTGCCAACCCAGAACGCATGAGCAAAATCAAAGTACAACGGCAAGAACAAATCACCCTTAATAAGCAGTGGATTGTCGAACACCCCGTGATTTTTGAGGGGTTAATTGATTACCATCGCCATCGTAAATATCCAGAATTCCCTGAGACGGATATTGATTCCGCGCTGTATCAAAAACCTTTTTGGACCAATCCGGAAATTGCGCTATGCAACCAATTTCACCGCGCAGCACCCACTGAGAAAGCCATGATGATTGAGCGTTTTAGAAACCCTGATCTGCAACAATTGGCGATTCGTATTATCGGGCGAAACTATCCCGAACATCTGCCCACAGAATATCGTGCTCCATTTGCCAACTATCTGCAAATGGTACTTGCTACGGATATCGAGAAGCTGCCGATCAATTTCAAAGGCGAAAAACGCCTGGGCTTTACCCAGGCGATGAAAGAATTAGAGGAAACCAAAAATCGTAGCGGATTGTCGACAGAGCAATTAGAATTACTGTCACAACTCGGACACCATTACCAACAGTTAGTCAGGAATGCCTCGTTATGACCACCAACACCAAACCCACCCTTAACAGTTTACCCGTCCTACACTATGCGTGGTTGCTCTACAAAAAAGGATTCGTACCGCTGTTCTTAATTGCACTGGGTGCCTCTGCCGCGAATCAATTACTGACATTACCCATTTCCACACAATTAATGACGATTGACGACCCCAGCAAGCTGAACTTAACGCCACTTTCCATTGGTTTGGTAATACTTGCGGGCATTATCATGCTATGGTGTTACAGCATTCTACAAAGCTTATTGTATGGCTATCATTGCCAAGCCAACAATACATTTTTACAAGCCGTGTTGGTCACCTTCAAACAATTACCCCTGATTGTGATCAATGGCTTTATCTTTGCACTTATGTTTATGCTCGGTTTGATGCTATATGTTATTCCAGGAATTTTAATCGCTACACTTTTTATGCTGTATTTACCCTTGATGCTATTTGAAAAACAATCGGGGTTACGTGCCTTTACCACTAGCTTTCAGTGGGTGAAACCTTTCTTTTTGCAAGTCGTCCCCATCGCCACTGTGATCTTTATTTTATTGATGATCCCTTCTGTTTGGCCAACGCTCACCCAATATATATTCACGGGCACCAGTCTCACAATGGAACGAGCCATTGATGTCATCTTAATGGGCCTTTTACTACCGCTGGTCAATGCGATTGTGGCGTCACTGTACATTGCATTAAAAATGTACCAACAGCGCAAAGTGGCCTAGAACGAATTTTGGCGTGAGCTTCTAATATTTTGCTTCAGGCGCAGCACTGGGATCGGCATAAACACCACCCTCTACTCCACCTCCATCAAAACTTCCAGGTCCAAAAGCCATTTTAGCCTTTGTGCTCGTTTCAGCACACCCTTGGTTCATAATGGCTGCATAACGTTGCTGCTGTGCTGAGCGCCCCATTGGGTTATCTAGATAGATGGACTTCTGCAAAAAATAGTTTCATTTTCAGCGCATGATGCCATATAATAACGTTACACTAATTTATTTATTTGAAAATTTGCGGGTCTATGTCGTTTTGAGTGGGTAATATATACTTGAAGCCAAATCAACCAATCAAAAACTGCTATGAACGGAGAAGAGATATTTAGCATTGGACTTGGCCTTGTTTCACCATGGGTAGTGAAATCGGTAGAATTTAAAGCGCCAGACG
>CANJVU010000005.1 GCA_947478525.1 Thiotrichales bacterium | reverse complement strand
TCGAAGATCCTTTTTGTGAACCAAACTTCAAGAAATTCCTGCTCGAAAAAATCGATTTCTCTCGTCAGTGGCGATTTTATAGGAAAGCGGCGTGATAAGCTGTATTATTCGCAGGCAGATTTAATTGGCGAAGCTGTCACTCTCAAGTTTGATGGCAAAAATCTAATAACTCTTTGAGTTCGCTGCCCAATGCACTTCTAAAAGTTTGCATCGAACCACATAAAATCAACGCATCTTTGGCTCGGGTGATAGCCACGTTTAATCGACGAAAATCCCACAGAAAGCCAACTTCACCGACAGGATTTGAGCGCACAAAAGAGAGAATAATAATGTCTTTTTCGTCTCCCTGAAAACCGTCCACCGAGCTGATCATTATATTTTTACCCATTTTTGGGTTGCTCTTCTCTTCGTGTCCAAACATCTTTTTCAATAACTGGACTTGTCCGTTATAAAAACTGATAATGCCAATATGGCTGGTGATGTCATGTTCACGAATGGCAGAGACCATCCGCACAATTGAAGCCGCTTCTTCTCGATTGCAATAACTTTTTTGGCTACGCTCCTCACGACCACGGCTATCCACCCATAAATGGTACCCTTCTCTGGGAACAAAGCGCTGCGCATAGCAGGGGCGATTGACGATTGATTCATGCCCCAACAACCGACCTTCATAGTAGCGCCCCGAAGGAAAGTGCTGAATGGCGTGACGCATCCGGTATTGCACTGTCAAGCCGTGGAATGGTTGTTTATTTTCTTCTAATAAACGCCACATCATCGACCACTCAAAATGCGTTTCTTTGGATTGTGGACAAATAGTGGTGGCCGGTAATTGTCGAGTATCGCCCACCAATAAAGCCTTGCGAGCGTTAATCGCAATATCAAAAGGAATCAACGTTTCAGCTTCTACCGACTGACCTGCCTCATCCACAATCAGTGCATCAAAAGGACGATGACGGGCGCAAAAGTTTTTTAAGGAAGGTCGGCCAGCGGTCGATAGCGTACAAAATACCACTTTTGCTGAAGCGAGAATCACTTCTGGCTGCCTAAACAGGTCATAAACCGTTTTAATATTGCGCGCTAAAATGCGATGCTGTTCAACCAGGATTGCGAATATTGCGTCAGAATCAATGCCTGAAGCCGCAGCTCCTGATTTTTTTGCCATTGCTTTTTTTAGGCTCGGAAAAGCCGCTTGCTGTGCTTCAAGCACAATGGGTTTTAATATGCCAACATAGTCTGCGAAAGCTTGATTGGTTTCAGCCATAAAAGCAGTTTTATCAAAATCTTCGGGTGCATAGCGCAGACAAATATTGAGTAAACGATTGGCTTCTTCGATCTTGTTCTCTAGTGTTTTGCTCCATTTAATCAGTTCAGCAGGACGTGTCGTTATTTTTTTTGCAAACGTAAGAGGGTCCAGTTCAAATTCAGCTAAAACCGTGAATAATTTATTGCGATAACGATTGACCCAATTATCAAACGCGATTTCCTGCAGATGGGGTAGAATCTTGGCTTCAACACCCACTAGAATAATCGGTTGATCTGGCATCAATGCCAAGGTTCTTTCAGCCAAAATTTGCACGGCTTTATTAGAGGGCGCACACACCAAGATGCGCTGATCCGTCGCCACCAAAGATTCCAACATCGAGACGATCGTGGTGGTTTTGCCCGTTCCTGGAGGTCCTTGAAACAAATACAATCCTTCTGGCGTATTGACAAATCCTTGAACCGCCAACATTTGCGAAGGATTGAGTGGTCGTGATGGCGCCACTGGAGCAGTAGCAAGATCAATATCTTCCCAAGGTGAAACCTGGGCTCACCTAACTTGGTTGAGCAATGGAGAATCTGGCATCTCAGTACAGACGGTATACATACGATCCAGGTTAACTAAGGACACCAGTGGCACTACATTAAAGCGCGCACCCTCCGTGTTTAAATAGTCCTTAAAGTTGCCTTTAAAGGAAATTTTGGATTCCCCCTCATAAATATCTAAAATACCGAAAAGACGTTGAGTCGCAATCTGCATTTCCACCACAATAAAGCGGAACCCTCCAATCTCAGTGGTACAGTCAATACGTTTTTGTTCTTTGTCATGCTTTAATGTCACGAGGGTCACATCATCTGATCTTAAAAATCGCACACTGTCTTTATCCTCCAAGTGGATACGATAGGCGGCTTTTTTCTCTGTTTTTGTAAGCGCATCACGCAGACTGGCTACCACTTCCTGGACAATCAAAGGCTGATACTGGTTGTAAAATGCCCCGCGCTCATCTGCTTGTTTAGCAACCGGTGTTAATGTGTCTGAGATTGGAGGCAGGGCGCCGGGTGTTAGATTGTGAATAACAAAATAGGCTAAGTTGGTGATGATTGTGCCAGAAAACGCCATGGATACTCTCGAGATTTTTTGGTCAAGATACATGAGTATAAACATAGAAGTCAAACGATACATTGTTTGAAATCTTTAATATCTACAAAACAGCAATACCCATGACACAAAACCCTGGGCGACCACAGAGTCATTACTTAAACCATATTTTTATGTACTTAGGTATTGTGTCGCTGGCCTCGGTGTAATCATGCTCCTATTGATTCCGTTCTTACGCAAATTGATCAATGAACACAGCAATGAAAATATTCAATGTGAGATTACGCCACGGGCAGTTTGACACCACTTTAACAAGGCTGAAAAAGACCTGCCAGTATTCATCTCTATTTTTCACTATTACATAAAATTACTAAATTTACCCATAAAATATATAGATGATTTTAATATTTAAATATTAAATTATTTATTGCTTTTTTATTTTTTTAAAATATTATAAATACAGTTTAAATTAACAATAACAGGATATTATTATGACAACACTAGTGGACTATATAAAATCACGAGCGCCTGATCAAAACGAAAAACTTTCCATTGCCTTAGACATCTTTAATGCATTTGTAAACAAAAAAGTCTCTCGAATTTTTCAACACTACACAACTCTCTTCAATATTACCTTGAATGTTGAAAACAAAATCAATCCAATAGCAACATATTACGACACAAGCACTGATCGCTACGAATTGGCAGCCATTCTTTTTTTTCTGGACAGCTCAACAACCATCCCCCTCACTGATGAATTGCCAGGACCCCCTGGAAAAATAAAAGCCTTTGATTGGTGTCAGAGAGTATTTGATTTCATCAAAACAACACCTATTTCTAGCGAGCCTTCAGATAATCCTTTATTAACCGCAGCACAACTTTTACTTTTAGGTATAGACCTCAATCAAGTTTTAACCACTTTTAAAGCCTATCTTCCTGCAGAGGTTTGCCCACCCCCAAGCACCCCACCCAGAACTGCTGCTATAATTGACTGGTGCGCATTAGCCGACAGTCCATCATCAAAGAGCTTGAGTTATTGAGTTTAAACTAAAACCCCGCTACAATGGCGCCTCATTGATTAACAAGGCATAGCAACGTGGACTCACAAAAACTGGTTGATTTTATTATCGACAAACTCGAAGACATAAAGGCGCAAGACATTGTGACCATTGATGTACGCAAGCAAACCGGCATCACTGATTACATGGTCATTGCCAGCGGAACTTCTACCCAACACGTACGCTCAATTGCGCAAAACCTAATGCGCGAAGCCAAAACCAACCATATTTCCATCATTGGCTCTGAGGGTGAAGAAACGGCTGACTGGGTATTGATTGACCTGGCAGATGCTGTAGTACATGTGATGCTGCCAAAAACCCGTGAGTATTATGAATTAGAAAAACTCTGGGCAATCGATGATGAACCAAAGGTGAAAAAACCAAAAATCAACAAAAAACCTACCGCTAAAAAAGCCGCTCCTAACAAGCGCACCACCGCCATTACCAAAAAAGCCACGACCACCAAGAAACAACCTGCCGTTAAAAAAGCTACTGTTGCCAAGAAAACGACCACCATCAAAAAACAACCCATGGTCAAAAAAACCAAAAAAGCCGAGTAATCTGGAGCGAATATGCGCATCCAACTCATCAGCGTGGGTACCAAAATGCCGGACTGGGTAGAAACCGGCATTGAGGAATACACCAAACGCTTATCGCATGCGTTCCCCCTTCAAATCAAAGAAATCCCGGCAGGTAAACGCCAAAAAAATGCGGATATCCCGCGCATTTTGGCGCAAGAAGCGGAGTTAATTTTAGCCCAGGTCACCCCCCAAGAGTATTGCGTGGTACTCGATGTGCAAGGCAGATCCTGGTCTACGGAAGAATTGGCACAGCAATTATCACAATGGCAGCAAAGTGGCAATAACATTGCGCTGGTGATTGGTGGCCCAGAGGGCTTAGCACCGGAAGTGTATCAACGCGCTAATGCCCGTTGGTCATTGTCAAAATTGACTTTCCCGCACCCTCTGGTACGCGTAATTTTAGCCGAACAACTCTATCGCGCCTGGACCATTTTGCAGAATCATCCCTACCATCGTGGCGGGTAACATGATATCTTTTATATAATTTATTATTGAGTAACTCTACCATGAACCTCGCATACCTCAACGGCCAATACCTTCCCCTCGACCAAGCTAAAATTCCCGTGTTAGATCGTGGTTTTTTATTTGGCGATGCCATTTACGAAGTAATGCCAGTACATCATCGCCAATTGTTTCGCTTTGAGCATCATTTTCAACGCCTGCAACGCTCCATTGAAGCCATCAAAATCAACCTGGCTTATAGTGAATCCGACTGGCGTAAGATTTTACAACCGCTGATTGATCAACACCCTGAAAACCATTTCAATATTTATTTGCAGATCAGCCGTGGTGCTGAAGCGCAACGGCTGCATCAGTACAGCAAAGACATCAAACCAACCGTCGTTGCTTTTTGCACCCCCCACCCTGATTATAAACTCGAAGATTTTAAAGGCATTAAAGTGGTCACTCACCCTGATATCCGTTGGCAACGCTGCGACATCAAAGGCACATCGCTGTTAGCCGGTATTTTGTTGCAACAATACGCGACCGAACAGGGTGCCGTGGAAGCCCTCTTGATCAACGATGGCTATGTGTATGAATCCACCGCCAGCAATTTATTTATCGTCAAAAACGGCACCCTGATTACTCCACCCTTGTCGAACAAATTACTGGGAGGCGTTACCCGTGATTTGGTACTGGAATTAGCGGCCAAACATAACCTTCCCCAACAACAACAATTAATTACCCTGCAAGCGCTGTATCAAGCCGACGAAGTCTGGCTGACCGGCTCTAATAAAGAAATCCAACCCGTACTGACCATTGATGACAACAAAATTGGCAACGGTCAAATTGGCGCCATTTGGCATAAGATGATACAATGGTTCTTTGCCTACAAACAGGAGCTGCACCATGTCTAAACAAGAAGGCACACCGCAACAAAACCTACAACAGAACCTCTTTGCTTTTCCGTGTGACTTCCCCATTAAAATCATGGGCAAACCTGATGCCGATCTGGAAAAATTTGTGCGTGAAGCTTTGCATAAACACGTACAAAACCCAGCGAGCATCAATCTGACGGTGCGCACCAGCAAAGACAACAACTACATCTCCATTACCGCGCTTTTTGAAGCACACAGCAAAGATCAATTAGACACGTTATATCGTCTTTTTACCGGGCATCCCGCGGTGAAAATGGTGTTGTGAAACGATCGTTTTTAAATGCACTACCATCCGCTTAACGGCAAGATTTTGCGAGCTGGGGCGATAATATAAAAATACCGGAATTTCAATAGGTTTAACATCAGTTAACACCACCTCTTGCAAGCGTCCTGCTGCGACATCTTCTGCCACGAGGTGATCTGCGCACCAACCCAGGCCAAACCCATCAAATAACGCCAGCATAAAATGTGCTGCGGCATTCGATTTGTAATTACCCTGCACTTTTATTTTTTTATGTTTCCCCAACACCCATTCCCCCACCGGAGAAACTTGCTGAAACACCAGGCAATTATGATGCTGTAAATCTGCTATCGTTTTGGGAACGCCATGAGCCTTGAGATAACTGGGCGCGGCATAAATTTTACGACACACGGTAAATAATGGCTCTTTGATCAAACCCGTATCGGACAAATTCTCCTGACTTACCGCAATATCCAATACCCCCTCTATCACTAATGCGGGCGAGATTTCAGCACGCACGTCCAACGATATTTTCGGATACTGATCCAAAAAAACATGCAGCGCGCGTATAAACTGCGGCGCATTTAAAAACCCGGCCATTCCCAATACCACATATCCATGTGGCTCGGTTTCCAACACTTGTAATGCCGATTCAGCGTGCGCCACTCCTGCCAATACTTGCTGCGCTTGCACCAAATACACCTGTCCTGCTTCCGTTAACTCCACCCGACGGGTGGTACGCTCAAGCAAAGGCTTTTTCACCCGATGCTCCAACCATTGAACTTGCTTGGTCAACACTGGGGGTGAGATATGCAACTTACGCGCTGCTGGCGCAAAGCCATTATACTCTGCAACAGCGACGAAACTACGCATACAGGAGAAAAGATCCAGCGCCATTTTTATTCCTATTTTGTTAATAGTTAATTATATTTTTACTATATTATCATTTTTTTAGGAAATAGTATAATAGACAACAATCCAAAGCAGATCATAATTTGGAGAGAGAGAAAAAAAACAAACAAGGAGAAAAAGATGAATCAGCCATTAATTATCACCGGCGTACCAATACCGATGCAAATGGAAGGAGGTTCAACTGCACCTATTGCTGTAGCAGCCGTTCCTGAAAAAAAACCAGGATGTTGCACACACGTTACTGCGTATTTTGATAGCTGTCTTGCTGAAGCACCCACTGGACAAAATACACACCATAGCGATATGTTCGCAGGAGGCACGTTTCTGACCTATTAAAACGATGAGCCCTACCTTATTGAGGGCTCTCTTAGCATCACATACGCAACGACCATCAACACCAACGATAATAAAAACAATCCCGGCAAAATTACCACGGAGGTGACATGTGACATGCCCAATACAAAAGTCATGACCACGGCAATGGCCATGCTGCCAAAATTCATCACCGCCGAACCATTAGATTTGTCTTCGGTTTGCGACATGGCCAATCCGACCACATTACTCAATAAAAGTGCATGACCCACCAGCAGAAACCCCATCGGAATCAACAAGGTGAATAAATTAACCCACCCCATGATAAAACAAACCAACATCACGATCACTGCCATCGCTTCAATGACAATCGCGGTTCTGACCATCGCCATTGCGGCATAACGTCCACTTAGTTTGGCGCTACACAAGGACCCGATAATCGATCCAATAAACGGCGTCAACGCCAATAGACCATAATTTCCAGGCGCAATGGAGAGCACATGAATACCGATAAACGGCCCTTCCGCGCAAAATAAGTAACAACAAGCGGTTGAAAATCCCATCATCGCAGCGAAGATGATCAGCTTTCGACAGCCAAATACCCTACCATAGTTACGCAAAATATGCTGCGGCTTCAGCGCATGTAAATCCACTTTACTCAGAGTTTCAGGCAGTGTTGCTGCAGGATAAAGCAAGAACAATCCGTAAACCAACAAAAAGTAAAAGCAAGATTGCCAATTAACATATTCCGTCAACAGCCCGCCTACTGCCACCGCAAACCCAGGGACAATGGCAAACGCTAAACTCATAAAGGCCACTATTTTGCGTGATTGTTCGGGAAAATAAAAATCGTTGATGATGGTATAACTGACCACCAGACCAACACTGGATCCAAAGGCTTCCAGCAACCTGCCTAAAATTAACAAATGATAGGATTCAATCGGCGCCGATAAAATACTAAACAACGAACCAATGGTGGAAATGCCAATACCAATATAGAATGCCGGTTTACGTCCAAAACGGTTAGCAATCGGGCCATATAACAATTGCCCTAACGCATATCCCAATAAAAAACTGGTCACCGTCAACTGCGCGGCACCATTGCTGATGTGAAAGTACTCGGCAATACTGGGCAATGCAGGTGTCATCAACACTGCACCCATGGAAGCAAATGCACTTAAAATAATAAGACTTATAATATGAGGAGGTTTACCACTGAGACGATATCCGGTTTGCATCATCACCCTCTTTTATTTTTTAGCCAACTTATCCAACACCCCATTGACAAACCGATAGCCTTCTTCGGTACCGTATTCATGGGTAATGTCGATGTATTCGTTCATCACCACCGGTGCAGGAATATCCATATGGCGCCACTCAAAAACCGCCAGGCGTAACGCGGTTAATTCAATGGGGTTGATTTCGACAAATGGCCGATCAATGGCCAGATTAATTTCATCATCAATCTCGGTTAAATGACTTGGCACGCCGTGGAGCAATTCTGAAAAATAAGTCCAATCGACTTTATGGTGATTATTACTGACCAAGTACTGCGTCTCCAGCGGATTCAAATCTTCCTGGGTATACGACCATTGATACAACGCCTGCAACGCAAACACACGCGCTTTGCGACGGGCTTTTGGGCTGATTCCTGGGGCAAGTGACATAACAAATTTCACCAAAATCGATTTGCAGGCAATATACGCGATCCAGGCTTATAAAGTCCAGTTTTTTATGATAGGCTAAGCACCAGAAAACGGAATGGAGTATTGCGATGACCCTCAATTATATTGCCCTACTGATGGTTTTGGTCGGTTATTTATGTGGCTCACTCAATAGCGCCATTATTGTATGCAAATGCATGGGGCTGCCCTCACCCCGTTCCGTTGGTTCTGGGAACCCAGGCGCCACTAATGTATTACGATTGGGCAGCAAACCTGCCGCAGCAATCACTTTGATTGGCGACGTTATTAAAGGTGTGATTCCCGTCGTCATTGGGCATCTGCTACACCTTGAACCTATTTATCTGGCCTGCATCGCCCTGGCGGCAGTACTCGGTCATTTATGGCCACTGTTTTTTGGATTCAAGGGCGGCAAAGGCGTTGCCACGACCATTGGCGTGTTGTTAGCGTTAAATATTTGGATGGGCTTGGCAGTGGTAGTGACCTGGTTAATCATTGCTGCGCTGTTTCGCTATTCTTCATTGGCCTCCCTGGTAGCAACCGTTTTAAGCCCCGTATATGCCTACTTTCTATTTAATCATGATACCTGGCCACCCCTAACGGTGATGGCGCTGTTAGTGATTATTCGCCACCAGGCAAATATTGCTCGACTTTTACACGGAACCGAGAGTAAAATCGGTAAGAAAGTAAAACAATAAGGAGTCTCTATGATGAAAAAATTAACCTTCTTTAGTTTGTTAGCCTTAACGACTGCAGCAACTCCAGCGATGGCAATTACCGCAAGCAGTGGCCTCTACCTTGGTGGTGGCGCAGGTTATGGCACACCAGAGCTTTCAAAATATATCGACTCTGCCAGTGCTGGTGCACCCAGCTCTGCAAAGATTGGCGGCCTTGCCTGGAGCGGATTTGCTGGATACAATTTTGCGCTCAATGACAACTGGTTAGTGGGACTTGAAGTTGGCTATGATACCGCCGGTAAAGCCAAATACACCTATTCAGATGGCACATCAGAAGTTAATCCAAGCGATGTTGATGCGCTATTAACCGCCACTTATTTATTCAACAATGGCTTTAACTTTTTCGCTAAAGGGGGTATAGCGCATGCATACCAAAAATCTGAAGTCACCGGCAGCGAAGTTGCTTACGATACGTTGACCAGAAATAGAGCCATTGCCAAAGTGGGTTTTGGATATTTGTTTGACCTGGGCAACGCTGGCAGCTTGAATTTATATGCCCAATACGCACACTTATTCGGTCATTATGGCCAAGCGGATAGCACCAATCTAGCAACCGACTTAATCAGCACCGACGTTGCGCAAGTTGGCTTGGCTTATAACTTCTCACTCGGCGGTCAAGACGACGGCGACGATTAATTACTTAACCCGTTGATTTCTCATAAGCCCGCGATTGCGGGCTTTTTTTTGGCTAAGCTTTGCGCTATACTGGCCAAATAAAAATCAAAATAAAACACCATGAATCACCGCAATGGCTTTACTTTACCCGAACTGTTAATTAGCATACTATTACTGCTGATTCTTAGCAGTCTTGCGGTTCCGAGCTTTAGCCACTATCTACAACATAAAAAACAACAAACCTATCTGCACACCCTGGCAGAAACGCTGGAGCTTGCTCATTTATACGCCTTACAACATCAAACAATGGTCAAGGTCTGCCCCAGCAGCAATCATCAGAATTGCGATGGCGATTGGAATCACGGTGGCATCGCCATCGCTGATCAACACATCATTGCAACCTTCCCTGCCGCGCCTGCCAGCCAAGCCCTCACCGTATTACTCTATCCCAATAATCCTTGGGTACAATTTTTGCCGCAAGGATTAGCGACACATAGCAGTGGTAGCTTTCAACTGAATGATCCCTCCACGCGCCAAACCACCACCTTAATTCTCAGCAACACAGGAAGATTACGCCTTGAAAATAATTAACCCCAAACAGCAAGGCTTAACCTTGATCGAATTATTGATCACCGTAGTGATTATTAGCATTTTGCTCAGCATCACCATTCCCACCTATCACCATGTGATGATTACAGCCAAACGTAACGATGCCAAAACCACCCTACTCGCCATGGCAGCACGCATGGAGCATGACTATACCCAACGGCATCGCTACATCGATGATAACGGCGCCGCACCAACCCTACAAACACTGGGCATAATCAACCCTCATGAGGATTATATTTTTTCACTCTCGGCAACAGCAGACGATTACGTACTGTATGCAACCCCCATCAAAGATCAAGCAACATCAGATCTAAAATGTGGTACATTAACGCTAAACCAATTGGGCGAAAAAGGCGCTTCAAAAGCAATACCAAATTCCAATGGCTGCTGGTAAAGAAAATTAATAAAAGGATCGCTGATGAATACCAATACTTTACACCCAGATGAGCGCGTCGGAGAAATTTTCTCGCGTGACAAATTACTAACTGCCAGCAGCCGCGCCAGTGTCGCAGTACAAAACATTGCCAGCCGCATTCATGTTGGCATGCAAGAAGAAAAAGCACGCGCTATCGGTAAACAAACCCTGATAGAATTAGGCATGGAGCGCGAATGGCACCCTACCTTAATTCGCTTTGGCGCTAATACCGTTAAAACCTTTAAGGAACCTTCCGAAAAAAACACCGTATTGCGTGACAATGATATTTTCTTTGTAGATATCGGGCCAGTATTTGATGGTCACGAAGGGGACAGTGGCGCGACCTTTACCGTCGGCAATGACGCTGAAATGATCGCTTGTGCGAAAGCCGCCGAAACGTTATTTCACCACGTCAAGCAACACTGGTTATCCGAAAAAGTCACTGGCAAAGCGCTGTATCGTTACGCAGAACAAGCGGCAAGAGACATGGACTGGCAATTGAACCTTGGCGTGCCTGGACATCGCATTGGTGATTTCCCCCACACCATTTACAAAGCCGACCGCCTGGCTAATCTGGACTTCACCCCTGCATCTGGCTTGTGGATTTTGGAAATCCAAATACGCCACCCGACCAAACCGTTTGGCGCATTTTTTGAGGACTTGTTGGTATAATCACTCCGCCTGCGTGGTTTTTTTACTGCGCAGCGGTTTTTTATCAGAAAATTCAAACACCAACTCACCGTCTTTGATCACGGTCTTGGCGCGGCCGCCTTCAGCCAAGGTACCAAACAGAATTTCTTCTGCTAAAGGTTGTTTGAGCTTCTCTTGAATCAACCGCCCCATCGGACGTGCGCCCATTTTTTTGTCATAGCCATGAATCGCCAACCAAGTGCGCGCTTCTGCCGAAACTTCCAGCGACACGCCTTGCGCATCGAGCGTAGCTTGTAGTTGCGCGATAAACTTGTCGACCACGTTTTTGACTTCTTCTTCGCCCAAGGGATTGAATTGCACAATCGCATCCAAGCGGTTACGGAATTCTGGGGTAAACAGGCGATTGATCGCTTCCATACTATCACTAGAGTGACTTTGTTCCAAAAAGCCCATGCTATTACGACTACCTTCAAAGCTGCCCGCATTAGTGGTCATAATCACAATGGCATGACGGAAATCGGCTTTGCGACCATTGTTATCGGTTAAGGTACCATTGTCCATCACTTGCAACAGCAAGTTAAACAAATCAGGGTGCGCTTTTTCAATTTCATCCAACAACACCACACAATAGGGGTGTTTCATCACAGCATCCGTTAACAAACCGCCTTGATCATAACCAACATAACCTGGAGGCGCACCAATCAAGCGTGATACGGTATGCGGCTCCATATATTCCGACATGTCAAAACGAATTAACTCTACACCGAGTAATTTCGCCAGTTGTTGCGTGACTTCCGTTTTACCGACACCGGTAGGGCCTGCCAACAAGAAAGCACCCCACGGCTTGGTGGGTTCACGTAAGCCAGCGCGACTGAGCTTAATGGTCGATACCAGAGCATGAATCGCTTTATCTTGGCCGTACACCAACATTTTAAGGTCACGCTCCAAGTTTTGCAGTGATTTCTTATCGGATGCAGACACGGTTTTAGTGGGAATGCGCGCGATCTTAGCAACAATTTCTTCGATTTGATCAACATCAATTATATGTTTGGCATTGGCTTTGCCATGCAGGCGTTGATAAGCACCGGCTTCATCGATGACATCAATGGCTTTGTCTGGCAAGAAGCGATCCGAAATATGTTTCGCGGCCAAATCTGCTGCAGCACGTAAGGCTTGATCGGTATATGTCACTTCATGATGCGCTTCAAAATGGCTACGCAACCCTTTCAAAATTTGATAGGTTTGATCCGCGGTCGGCTCTACCACATCGATTTTTTGGAACCGACGCGCCAGCGCATGGTCTTTCTCAAAAATTGAACGATATTCTTGGTACGTGGTGGAGCCGATACAACGAATCTCACCAGTGGTCAGCAACGGTTTGATCAGGTTAGACGCATCCATCACGCCACCTGAGGCGGCACCAGCACCAATAATGGTGTGGATTTCATCGATGAATAAAATCGCGCCCTTCTCATTTTGTAATTGTTTGAGCACGGCTTTGAAACGTTTTTCAAAATCTCCGCGATACTTAGTTCCCGCCAACATGGCGCCTAAATCCAAAGAATATACGATCGATTTTTTGATAATGTCCGGCACTTTTTCTTCAACGATCATTTTCGCCAGACCTTCAGCGATGGCGGTTTTACCGACACCGGCTTCACCCACCAACAATGGGTTATTTTTACGGCGACGACAAATCACTTGTACCACCCGATCGACTTCCTCTTCACGGCCAATCAACGGGTCAATTTTCCCCGATTTGGCACGCTCATTGAGATTCACCGAGTACAAGTCCAACGGCGATTTATTGCTGTTAGATTCAGCATCAGGATCGGCAAAACCAGGGGTCGTATGTTCGCCATCGCCTTGTTCTTCCTGACGCTTTGGTGCGCCATGCGATAAAAAGTTCACCACATCCAGACGGGTAATATTTTGTTGTTTTAAAAAGAACACCGCTTGGCTGTCTTGTTCGCTAAAAATAGCAACCAGCACATTGGCACCGGTTACTTCCGAACGACCGGAAGATTGAACATGGAATACCGCTCGTTGCAATACTCGTTGAAACCCCAGGGTTGGTTGGGTTTCCCGATCACTATCCTGTTTAGGAATTTTCGGGGTAGTATCCTCCAAAAACTGAGTTAATTCGCTGCGCAATTGGTCGATTTTACCCCCGCAAGAACTCAACACATCGACAGCAGATTGGTTTTCCAATAACGCCAGCAACAGGTGCTCGACGGTCAGATATTCATGCCGTTTGTTACGCGCTTCTTTAAACGCTTGGTTTAAGGTGATTTCTAGATCTTTACTCAGCATGGCCACTTGCCCCTATTGTAATTCAACTCTACACATCAACGGATGGTGCGCCTGGCGCGCTTTATCCATAACATGTGCGGCTTTGGTTTCCGCCACATCGCGCGGATAAACGCCACACACACCTTTACCCTCGTAATGCACTTGCATCATCACGCGAGTGGCTTTTTCCAAATCCAAACCAAACACTTCCTGCAACACCTCAACCACAAACTCCATGGGGGTGTAATCATCGTTCAGTAACACCACTTGGTACATGGAGGGTGGTTTTACCGATTTCAAGGTGTCAAAAGCATGTTTTGCTTTTTTAACCGTTAAAGTGTCTGTAGCCATGGTGACATTATAGCAGATGATGCAGCACTTGGCGGCATCATCTGTTCCTTATTCTTACAGGTGTGAAATCATTGCATCGCCAAATTGCGAGCAACTCAATAATTTCGCCCCTTCCATTTGACGTTCAAAATCATAAGTGACAGTCTTGGCAGCGATGGTTTTTTCCATCGAGTGGATAATCATATCCGCCGCTTCAGTCCAGCCCATATGGCGTAACATCATTTCCGCCGACAAAATCAGTGAACCTGGGTTTACTTTGTCTTGGCCTGCATATTTTGGCGCAGTACCATGCGTCGCTTCAAAAATGGCGATACCATCACCAATGTTGGCACCCGGGGCAATGCCAATACCACCCACCTGCGCTGCCAGTGCATCAGATACGTAGTCACCATTCAGGTTCAACGTTGCAATAACGCTGTATTCGGTCGGACGCAATAAAATTTGTTGCAAGAACGCATCCGCAATCACGTCTTTCACCACAATATTTTTGCCGGTTTTTGGGTTCTTGAATTGGCACCAGGGTCCTTTTTCAATCAAAGTTGCACCAAATTCCTGTTGCGCCAGTTGGTAACCCCAATCTTTAAAACCACCCTCGGTAAATTTCATGATATTACCTTTATGGACAATGGTGACAGAATCACGATCATTATCAATGGCATATTGAATTGCTGCGCGTACCAAACGACGAGTACCTTCTTTCGATACGGGTTTAATGCCAATGCCACAATGCTCAGGGAAGCGAATCTTCTTCACGCCCATTTCGGTGCGCAAAAATGCGATCACTTTTTTCGCCGCGTCTGAATCTGCTTGCCACTCAATACCTGCATAAATATCTTCAGAGTTTTCGCGAAAGATCACCATGTCAACATCTTGTGGACGCTTCACAGGACTCGGGGTTCCGGCAAAATAACGCACGGGGCGCAAGCAGACGTACAAATCTAACATTTGACGTAAGGCCACGTTCAACGAGCGAATACCACCACCGACTGGTGTAGTCAAAGGCCCTTTGATAGACACCACAAACTCTTTCAACGCCGTTAAGGTTTCGTCGGGCAGCCAGGTGTCTTTGTCATACACGGTTGTCGCTTTTTCACCAGTATACACCTCCATCCAGGAAATTTTCTTTTCGCCGTTGTAAGCTTTTTTGACTGCCGCATCGACCACTTTGATCATCACAGGGGTAATGTCCACACCGGTTCCATCGCCTTCGATATAAGGAATGATGGGATGATTGGGAACGTTCAGCGAACCGTCTTTATTAGCGGTAATTTTTTCGCCAGCGGGGATTTTAATATGTTGGTATGACATGTTATTTCCTTGTTTTTTAAAAATTAAATTTAGAATGGAATTTCATCATCTTCAAAATTTTGATCGAAATTTTGCGTTGGCGCAGCAGCTGCCTGTGGCTTAGCTCTAGGTGCCGCCGCAGTTTGATCAAACGATGCAGAATCATTAAACGATTCACCACCAGTGTTGCTCGTAGCCGCAGGACGATTAGCCCCACCTGCTCCACCAGCCCCGCCGCCTAACAATTGCATTTCATCCGCAACAATTTCCGTGGTATAACGGTCTTGACCACTTTGATCTTTCCATTTATTGGTGCGAATACGGCCTTCAACATACACCATACCGCCTTTGCGCAAATATTCACCGGCGATTTCACCCAAACGGCCAAATAACACCACGCGATGCCATTCGGTATTTTCCACGAATTGACCAGTCGTTTTGTCTTTATAGCCATCATTGGTTGCCAGGCGTAAATTCGCCACCGCTGTACCATTGGGCATGTAACGCACCTCTGGATCTGCGCCCATGCGACCCAACAAAATCACTTTATTGACTGTACCTTTTGCCATATAAGCTCCTTAATTATTGGTAAATACATCCACCGCGATTATAATACCACTTCTCAAATCCATCGGCAGCAAAAATATGAACACCATTTCGATTCGCGGTGCACGCACCCATAACCTGAAAAATTTTGACCTGACGCTGCCACGTGACAAGCTAATTGTCATCACCGGGTTGAGCGGCTCTGGCAAATCCTCGTTAGCATTTGATACACTGTACGCTGAAGGTCAGCGACGTTATGTGGAATCATTGTCTGCCTATGCACGGCAATTTTTATCACTGATGGAAAAGCCCGATGTCGACCATATTGAAGGGCTCTCTCCTGCCATATCGATCGAGCAAAAATCCACCTCACACAACCCTCGCTCAACGGTGGGTACGATTACTGAAATTTATGATTATTTGCGCCTATTGTTTGCTCGCGTAGGTCAACCACAATGCCCGACGCATCACACCATACTGGAAGCCCAAACCATCAGCCAAATGGTCGACTTGGTGTTGGCGTTACCTGCCGATACTAAATTAATGCTATTGTCACCGGTGATTCGCGAACGCAAAGGTGAATATATTGAACTGCTGAAAAATTTGCATGCGCAAGGCTATATTCGCGCCAGAATCAATGGCGAGCTGGTAGAACTCGACAATCCACCAACGCTGGATCGCTATAAAAAACACACCATCGAGGTGGTTATTGATCGCTTTAAAGTTAAGCCCGATATCCAGCAACGTTTGGCAGAGTCCTTGGAAACGGCAGTAAATTTAAGCCAAGGTTTGGCGATCGTGGTCAATATGGACGATGCCAAACAGCAATGGCAGTTTTCCGCCAGCTATGCTTGCTCGGAATGTGGTTACAGCCTAAATGAATTGGAACCACGGTTATTCTCTTTCAACAGCCCCAGTGGCGCTTGCCCCACTTGCGATGGCCTGGGTGTACAAATGCATATTGATGGCGCTCAGTTACCCGACTATATCAAACGTCGCGGTCATTTTCTGCCACACTTTTCTTCGATGGCAGAACTGGCAGCGCATTTGGAGCATCGTTACAAAGAAACCGACTCGGAGATGATTCGTGAAGAGCTCGGCAAATTGATGATTCAACAGCCCTGTCCAGAATGCGAAGGCTCTCGCTTATGTTTAAGCGCACGTCATGTTTTTATTGGTGAACATAATCTGCCGAAAATATCACAACTATCGATTCAAGAAGCACGGGATTATTTTGAACACCTGGCACTACAAGGCTCGAAAGCTAAAATTGCCGAAAAAATCTTAAAAGAAATAGTTGAGCGCCTAAGCTTTCTGGTCAATGTCGGGCTGGATTATTTGTCGCTAGAACGCAGAGCAGAAAGTCTTTCCGGTGGCGAAGCGCAGCGCATTCGCCTGGCCAGCCAAATTGGTGCAGGGTTGGTAGGCGTAATGTATGTGCTCGACGAACCATCGATTGGCTTACATCAACGGGATAACCAACGCTTATTACAAACGCTGTTTCATCTACGGGATTTAGGCAATACGGTTATTGTGGTCGAGCATGACGAAGACGCCATTTTAAACGCCGATCATGTGATCGATATTGGTCCTGGCGCAGGCACGCATGGCGGTTACATCGTGGCACAAGGTACGCCTAAGCAAATCATGGCCAATCCAAAATCACTGACTGGCCAATATTTATCGAAAAAACAACAGATTGAGATTCCCACCAAACGCGTTGCTATGGACTTGAAAAAAGTAATTTCCATCCAAGGCGCGCAAGGTAATAATTTAAAAAATATTAGCGTCGATATTCCGCTTGGTTTAATGACTTGTGTGACGGGCGTTTCAGGCTCCGGCAAGTCAACCTTAATTAATGATACGTTGATGCCAATGGCCAGCACCCTACTTAATGGCGCCACCACTTTAAAACCAGAAGCCGTAAAAGCAATCAAGGGATTGGAGCAATTAGACAAAGTCGTCGACATCGACCAAAGCCCTATTGGCCGCACCCCCCGCTCTAATCCATCCACCTATACCGGCATGTTTACCGCGATTCGCGAATTATTTGCCGGAACCCAAGAGGCTCGGGCCCGCGGCTATAAAGTCGGTCGCTTCAGCTTTAACGTCAAAGGCGGCCGCTGTGAAGCCTGCGAAGGTGATGGAGTGATCAAAGTTGAAATGCATTTTTTACCCGATGTCTACGTCACCTGCGATAGCTGCAAAGGTAAACGCTATAATCGCGAAACCCTGGAAGTGAAATACAAGGGTAAAAGCATCGACGAAGTCCTCAATATGACCGTCGAAGAAGCCATGCCCTTTTTCCAAGCAGTGCCGCCGATTGCCAACAAAGTTAAAACCATGATGGAAGTGGGTTTATCTTATATTCAACTCGGACAACGCGCCACAACGCTCTCTGGCGGGGAAGCACAAAGGATTAAACTGGCCAAAGAGTTATCGCGTCGTGATACGGGTAAAACGCTGTATATTTTGGATGAACCCACTACTGGACTGCATTTTCACGACGTCAAACAATTGTTAAAAGTGCTGCATTACTTACGCGACAAGGGTAACACGCTGGTGATCATCGAACATAACCTAGATGTGATTAAAACCGCCGACTGGATTATTGACCTGGGACCCGAGGGTGGCCATAAAGGGGGTACGGTATTGGCAGTCGGAACGCCAGAGATGGTGTCAAAGAAAAAAAATTCTTACACGGGGCAATTTTTGAAGGCGATGTTAAAATAACCCCCCAACCCTCCTCCGCGCAGGAGGAGGGAATAAGATATATTCTACTATTGCACTTACGCAGCTTTAGCTTTTTTGGGTTTTTCAACCTTTGGCAACTGCGCAGAGTTAAACGTTGCGACCAATACACCAACTGGTTGCTGACTTGCATTTAACACGGGCACCGCAACAGAGATGGTTTTTTGATGGCTTTGTGGATCGGTTTTTTCTGTACCCACATAGTTACCATTCACCGCAAAGGCTTTGGCCCACATGGCTTTGCTATTGGTACGATAATCTTTACCAATAATAGTGTCAGCAACGACCACCCCTTGATTATTCAATACTTCTAGCTCGTTATAAAGACCCGAGCTGCCTTGTGCTGTTTGAGCCAACACTTGCGTCGCTGGATTATTTTTTACCGCATCTAACAACGCACCTTGATTGGCCGCAAATTGCTTACGCCAATCACGACCATACTGCGTGATCTGCGTTTTAGTCCAGTTGGCTTGAGTAATGTTTGAATTCAACACCACTTGCACAATGGCAGGTTGTGCAGCAACTGCCTGTACATTCGACAATTGCTGTTGCGCCGACATTTTTACGGAACCAAACGCAGCAGCAGATAACAGAACTGCCCCACCGACCAAGATCCAACGCAGCGATTTCAGTGACCTCATAGACATCGTATATTCTCCTTATTAATGAACGTTAATTACACTGACCATAAATCGGTCGACGCACACTATACAACCTGAATTTAAAATAGTCTAGTGAAATTTTAAACAATTTACTAAGGCATAAATACGAAAATGACACACCCCTACATTCTATGCTAGACTCCAATTCACAAAAACCATCTGGTAACACATCATGAAAGTAATCTATCAAAACATTCTCAATGGCGCAGTAGCAGTGGCAATCGCCGCAGGATTATGGAGCTTACAACCCCCTATCAATAAAGACCCTCATGGCATTTTATTACCTACCAGCTCTCAACGGTATGCTGCTATTGCCTTTGACCAGGTAAGTGTGTATTTAACCGCACCTGAAAATTACACCTTAGTCGGTGAAGTACGAACCAACAAACACTTTGATAAGACTGACCCTACCGCCGATAACCACAACCTCAACGCCAGTATAATCTATGCTCGACAACTGGCTGCTGCTGCTGGCGCGAACGGCTTGTTGATTGAAAATGAAGGCACAACAGAAGGCGGAGATACGCCCCTAGATGGCTTTATCGTATACGCTCGGGCGATTCGGGTTAGCCCATAAAATGGCGCACGGAAACGGTTAGGATAATCCCCAACACAATGATTAGCCCCATAATTTTCAAGAGCGTGAGCTTGCCCGTTTGTTTCTTTTTGCTGTTACACAACATAAATTACTCCCACTATTGTTGCAGTCATCATCGAGCACAAAGTCCCCGCCAATAACGACTTAAACCCAAGACTCAAAAACTCTTTGCGCCGCTCTGGGATCAGTACATTGTAAGCTGCCAGCATAATACCAAGACCTGAAAAGTTGGCAAAGCCGCACATCGCGTACAACATCATCACTTGGCTGCGTGGATCCAGAGATCCCGCTGGTAATGCCGCCAAATCGCCATACGACACCAATTCATTCAACACCATACGCGTTGCCATCAACTGCCCTGCGGTATGCGCATCCACCCACGGCACACCCATAACCCACACAAACGGCGCGAAGACGTAACCCAAAATATACTCTAAACTAATGTAATGTCCATTGATCTGCGGCAACAAATGCAATCCTTTGTCAACAAACGCAACCAACGCCACTAGCGTAAGTAGAATGGCAACGATCGAGATAAAAACTTCGCCTCCTACTTTCACCCCTTTGATCAAGGCATCCACAATCCCAAACGATTTCTCGACGTACATTTCACTACCCGCGGTGACAGAATAGGTTTCCGGCACAATCATCCGTGAAATCACCACTACGGCAGGCACATTAATCAACACGGCGGCAATCACATGCTTCATAACTTCAGGAATAATCGGCCCCAAAATCATGACATATAGCGCCATCACAGTCCCCGCAACACCGGCCATGCCACAGGTCATCAAGGTAAACAATTCACTGCGGGTTAGTTGGCGCAAATAAGGTCTGATCACCAACGGTGACTCTGCCATACCAATAAACAAATTCGCCGACACCGCCATGGCTAATGCACCACCAAGACCCAATGATTTACTGACCACCCACGACACGCCACGAATGACGATAGGCAAGATACGCAAATGAAATAAAATCGCCGATAAGGCACTGATTACAATCACCAACGGCAACGCTTGAAAGGCTAAATTAAAGGTACTTTGACCGGGCAAAATGGCAAATGGCGCCTGACCTCCGCCAATAAATCCAAAGACAAATTCAGTCCCCTGTGTGGTTGCGTCATTTAATGCCAGAACACAGTTATTGATGGCATTGAAGATATCAATAAAAATGGTGACTTTCGAGAGCAGGACTGCCAGCACAATTTGAATACAAACACCTAATACCGTCACTTTAATGCTGATCGCACGACGATTTTCACTGAGTAAAAAGGCAATCAGCAGAAACACCAACATGCCGAAAATGCCCTGTAAAATGACCATGATGAACCGGGGTTAGCTATTAAAGCAGCATTGTACCGGAAAGCGGAATCAAGGGTCAAGGAATACACGCCAATTATTCACTTTGCACCCTGGCTAAAATCTCGCTACAATGCTGAGCTTCCCTCGATGAGTCTTCTACACCATGGAACCCCTGCATACCAGTATTCACGCTTTTCAATTGGCGGAAATCGCTCGCCAGCAAAATGGCTTGTTGCTGGTGGTCGCCCCGGACATGCACACGGCCTATCAGTTACAGCAGGAACTGCCGTTTTTCCTCGAAGGCTCTGACGTTGAAGTATTGGCATTTGCCGACTGGGAAACATTGCCATACGACCCCTTCTCACCACACCAAGATTTGGTTTCACGGCGCTTGCATCTACTCAGCCGCTTACCTCGATTAACCCGTGGTGTATTAGTGGTCGCCATTCAAACCTTGATGCAACCGTGCCCTCCTTTATCTTACGTCCAAGCCAACAGCCTGGTGTTGCGCAAAGGCGATCCTTTTGATTTACACATTCAACGCGCGCATCTGGAACAAGCCGGTTATCAATGCGTGAGCCAGGTGGCAACCCACGGCGAATTTGCAGTGCGTGGCTCAATTATCGATATTTATCCAATGGGTGCTGCACTGCCCTATCGCATCGATTTGTTTGATAATGATATCGATACCATCCGTAGTTTTGACCCAGAAACTCAGCGTTCGATTGATAAGCTAGACCAGCTGGTATTATTGCCGGCACGCGAATATCCACTTGATGATACTGGCGCTGATTATTTCGTCAGTCGTTGGACTGAACTTTTCCCCAATCACCTTGATGCACCGGTATTGAATGCAGTGGAAGATCATCGCCCGTTCCCTGGGTTAGAATATTATTTGCCGTTGTTTTTTACCGAACCCACAAATTTACTGGCCCATTTGCCCAAAAACACACAACATATTTTATTGGAATCGAGCGAACAGCAGGCGCAAAACTTCTGGCAAACCATCAGCCAGCGTTATCAACAATATCAACATGATCGGCAAAAACCGCTGGTACCACCGGCGCAATTATTTACCGAGCCCAGCGCTTTGTTCACAACCTTGCAGTCCTATCAAAAAATTCAAGAATCGCCCTCCACTGAGTCATTTACCAACGATATCGCCGCACAACCCAAATCCACTGAACCCCTGCTCAAACTGCAGCAGTTTTTGGCACAAACCTCTATGCGGGTATTACTCTGCTGCGAAAGCGCCGGTCGACGTGAAATTATGTTGCAGCATTTGGCACGCTTGTCATTACAACCAACAGCATTTACCACTTGGCCGGCATTTTTACAAAACCAAACCACACTCGGCATGATCATTGCGCCGCTGGAGCAAGGTTGCATCATTCCATCGCTGAATATTGCCATTATTACTGAAAATCAACTGTTCGCCGATCGAGTGATGCAACGCCGCCGTCGTACCTCAGCACAAAAATACGCCGAAGGCATTTTGATCCGCGACCTTTCAGAACTTAACATTGGCGATGCCGTGGTACATATTCAGCATGGCGTTGGCCGCTATCAAGGTTTAACCACATTGAATCTGAGCGGCAATGTGGCAGAATTTTTGACGCTATACTATTCTGGCAATGATAAATTGTATGTGCCAATTACTTCACTGCATCTGGTCAGCCGTTACAGCGGCCAAGATGTAGACCATGCGCCATTGCATAAACTCGGCACCGACAAATGGGGCAAAGAAAAAGCCAAAGCTGTTGAACAATTACGTGATGTGGCCGCAGAATTATTAGAGATTTATGCCAAACGCGAAGCCAAGCCTGGGTTTGCGTATCCAGCACCAGACCTGGAGTATCAACGTTTTTCCGACCAATTCCCCTTTGAAGAAACACCCGATCAAGCATTGTCGATTGAAGCAGTTTTGAAAGACATGCAGTCGAGTAAACCGATGGATCGCCTGCTGTGCGGTGATGTCGGCTTTGGCAAAACCGAAGTGGCCTTGCGCGCCGCGTTTATCGCCGTGCACGCTGGCAAACAAGTGGCGATTTTGGTGCCCACCACCCTGCTGGCACAACAGCATTATAATAATTTTAGCGACCGTTTTGCCGGCTGGCCAGTCACGGTTGATATGCTGTCGCGCTTTAAAACCGCGAGTGAACAACAAGAATCGCTACAAAAATTGGCCGACGGTAAAATCGATATCATCATTGGCACTCACAGCTTGCTCGGTAAAAATGTTAAATTCAAAAATCTCGGCCTGGTGGTAATCGACGAAGAACACCGCTTTGGGGTTACCGACAAAGAAAAACTTAAAGCAATGCGCGCTGATGTCGATATTTTAACAATGACCGCGACACCAATCCCCCGCACCTTAAATATGGCGATGTCACAAATTCGCGACCTGTCGATTATTGCCACCCCTCCAGCGAAACGCTTATCTGTGAAAACGTTTATCCAGCAACACAGCGACGCGCAAGTTAAAGAAGCCATCCTGCGTGAAATTACCCGCGGCGGTCAGGTATTTTTACTGCACAACAATGTTGAAACCATCGAGCAAACCGCGCATCACATCCAAGAATTGCTGCCTACGCTGCGCGTTGCCGTCGGTCATGGTCAAATGCGTGAACGTCAACTGGAACAGATCATGGCGGATTTTTATCACAACCGTTATCAGATCCTGGTGTGCACCACCATTATTGAAACTGGTATCGACATTCCCAATGCTAACACCATGATCATCGACCGCGCGGATAAATTTGGTCTGGCACAACTGCATCAACTGCGTGGCCGCGTTGGGCGTTCGCATCATCAAGCTTACGCCTATCTATTTACACCACCATTTGACACGCTCACCAAAGATGCGCAAAAACGCTTGGAAGCACTGGCTGCTGCAGATACCCTCGGTGCGGGCTTTACCATCGCCAGCCATGACCTGGAAATACGGGGCGCGGGAGAATTACTAGGCGACGATCAAAGCGGCCATATTCAAAGCATAGGTTTCAACTTGTATCTGGACTTATTGGAACGCACCGTGCAAGCAATGAAACAAGGCAAAACCATCAGTGCTGATGATCTTGACGTTAAAGGCTGCGAAATCGAATTACACATCCCCTGCCTGATTCCTCAAGATTATTTACCCGACGTGCAGTTGCGCCTACAGTTGTATCAACGCATTTCTAATGGCCAAAACCAAGCCGAATTGGACCAAGTACAAATTGATATGATTGACCGCTTCGGCCTGTTGACAGATCCCATTAAAAACTTATTTAACGTCGCCAGTTTGAGACTACAAGCAGAAGCACTGGGCATCAAACGCATCGATGCTACGGCAAAAAATATCAAACTGGAATTTGACAATCCACCCAAAATTTCTCCTGACAAAATCATTCGCTTGATTCAGAAAAATCCGCAACGTTATAAAATGAGCGGACCGAATGGGTTAAACGTGAGTGAAGAGATACCGGAAGCGGAGCAAAGAATTAAACAAACGTCTACACTACTCTCCATGCTAACAGGGAGTAACGGATGAGCCTTTCATTACCCAAGTTTATCGCTCATCGCGGCGCCAACCACTTTGCACCCGAAAATACACTACCCGCATTTCAAATGGCCAAGCAACACGGCGCCACGTGGGTCGAATTTGATGTACAGCTCACACAAGACAATGTGCCCATTATTATCCATGATGACACGGTGGATCGCACAACCAATGGCCATGGCTTGGTTCATGATTTTTCATTTGCAACCATTCGCACACTGGTCATTAAAAAACACGGCATTAAAACGCACATTCCCACATTAGCAGAAACATTAGATTACCTGGTTAAAACCCAGATGAATGCGAATATTGAAATTAAAACTGAAGATTCATTAAATCTTGCACGCGATCGAAAAAATGCAGAATTGACCTGCAACTTATTGCGTCGGTATTTAAACACCAACAGCCAATGGTTGGTGTCCAGTTTTTCAATGAAAGCATTGCATCGCGCTCGCCAAGTATTACCAGAAATTCCCATTGGTATGCTGCTTTATATTAAAAACTGGAAACACGAATGGCCCTTAAAAAAACGCGCCATCATCAAGCATTTCAAAAAACTCAACGCCTATTCGATTCATATTAACCATGATGTATTGAACCAAGAGACCATCGCTGAATTACAGGCAATTTGCCCACGCATTTTGACCTACACCGTCAATAACCGCAAACGTGCGCAAACGCTTTTTTCCTTTGACATCAACAGTATTTTTACTGACAATGTCTTGATTTATTAACTTTTTGGGAACAATCACTGATGTCTCATACGCCTGTTCTATTGTCTGATGGAAACCTAAAACAACCCGTTAGCCTATGGTCTCTGGCGTTGATTTACGCCATTTTCATGGCCATCTTTGGTGACTTGATTGCTTCGATTACGCTATATTTGATGCAAGATCTGCATTTGTCACAAACCCAGAGTTATGAAATGTTTGGTGCCTATGCATCGATGTTATGGACACTGCCGTTACTCGGTGGATATTTATGTGGCCGCTATGGGTATCGTGGCGCCACATTAATTGGGCTGGCTTTTTGCGTGATTGGCACCGCGTGTTTAATTGGCCAGACCCCCTTTTTAACTTATTTTGGCTTATCCGCATTCTTAGCGGGAAATGCCTTTTTTACCCCAGGCTGCTGGTGTTTGGTCGATCATATTTATGGTAAAGACGACCGTCGTCGCGAAGTAGGCTTCACCCTTTTCTATCTCATGTTTAACATCGGTGCTGTGGTGGGCATTCTCGCTGGCGGCTATGTCAGCGAAACCTTTGGGCCCGTGTCGACCTTTATTGGCTGCACCGTTTTACTGGTATTGGATTTGATGTTTTTAGGTATGGTGATTCCTTCGTTAAAATTTGACGAAGGCCGTTTTTTGAAAGCCAAAGTAGAACAACCACACTTATGGTTAACCTTAAAATTGCTGGGATTTGGCATTGTGATGATTATCGCCGCGGTACTCCTATTCCGCTACGCTGCCGTGAACAATGTATTGACGCTGATCGTCGCCGGTCTAGCCATACTCAGCTTACTGTGGATTGCCAAACGTCAAACCGATACTCATAGCCGTAAACGCGTCATTGCCTTTGTCGTGCTCACCATATTCGCCGCCATTTTCTGGACCATGTACAACCTTGAACCTTCTTTGATTTCAGTATTTATCAGCACCAACGTTGATACTTCACTGTTTGGCTGGCATATCCCTGCAGAAAGTTTCTTCGCCTTTGAGGGATTGTTTATTGTGGTCAACGGCCTGATTTTAAGTCGTTACTGGACGTATTTATCCAAACAAGGCAAAAGCTTACCGCTGCCTGCCAAATTCGGATTGGCGTTGGTATTGATTGGCGTTGGTTATTTGTTCTTAAAATTTTTACTGTGGGTCACGGGCGGCTCACACCTCATCGCCACCATTGCGGTGATCTGGGCGTACTGCTTTTTTGCCGCTGGTGAATTGTTTATTGGACCACTGGGCATTTCCATGGTCGGTAAACTCTGTCCAGCCGGCCAGGAAGGTTACTTCATGGGCGTCTGGCAGTTATTCATGGGTTTAGGCGGCGTATTGGGCGGTTGGGTAGCTATTCTAGTAGTAATTCCTGATAACATACCATTAATTCAATCCAATCAAATCTACGGCCATTGGTTTGTGATCGTCGGTATCGTCGGTATCGTGTTGGGATTGATTATGATGAGTTTTTCGCCGTGGCTGAAGAAATTGATTTAGAAAAAAAATTCCCTCCTCCCTCGCGGAGGAGGGTTTAGTGCGGAGGGGTTATAACACTTTCATCAACTGCGCCTCATCCCACACCGTAATTCCTAATTCCTGGGCCTTATCCAACTTAGCGCCCGCCTCAGCACCCGCCACCACTACATCGGTTTTGGGTGAGACGCTGCCAGCCACTTTGGCACCCAGCGCTTGCAACTTGGCTTTGGCTTCATCACGACTAAAATGCTGCAACGTGCCCGTCAATACAAACGTTTTGCCTAATAATGGCTGTTCGCCTTTCGATTTGGCTTGATGCTCAGGCCAATTGACACCAGCCATTTGCAACGCTTCCATTTGTGCAAGATTCGCTGCGTCATCAAAATACAAACGCACATTACCGGCGACAACAGGCCCCACATCTTCCACTTCTTGCAACGTTTCTAGTGATGCCTGTTGAATCGCCGTCAAAGTACCAAAATAACTTACTAAGTTTTGTGCGGTGGCTTCGCCGACATCACGGATACCCAGTGCATATAAAAATTTTGACAATGTGGTCTGTTTACTGGCTTCAATTGCCTGCAATAAATTTTCGGCAGATTTATCTCCCATTCGCTCCTGGCCTGCTACCATTTCATGTTTTAAATGATATAAATCCGCAGGTAACTTCGCCAAACCTCCGCGCACTAACTGTTCAACTTGCCTACGCCCCAGGCCATCGATATTCATGGCTTTACGTGAAGCATAATGCCAGAGCATTTCAATGCGCTGAGCATCACAACGCCAGCCAGCATGGCAGCGAATGGCGACTTCACCGGGAATTTTCGCCAGTTCTGAACCACAGACCGGACAATGCGTTGGTGCCTGGATGATTTTAGCGTGCGCAGGACGATCAGCGAAGATTACTCTGACCACTTCGGGAATCACATCCCCAGCGCGACGCACAATAACAGTGTCGCCTTCACGTACATCTTTACGCGCGATTTCATCCATATTATGCAGCGTGGCATTACTGACGGTTACACCACCAACAAAAACCGGTATCAAACGCGCCACGGGCGTTACCACACCGGTGCGACCGACTTGAAAGTCGACTTTCTCTAAAATCGTTGATACTTCTTGCGCCGGGAATTTATGGGCCAACGCCCAGCGCGGCGCACGCGAGATAAAGCCCAGCTGTTGCTGCAAATGAATATCATCGACTTTATACACCACCCCATCGATTTCATACGCCAACTGTTCGCGATATTCAGCCATCTTCTGAAAAAACTGTAGGCATCCTGCAAAACCGGTCACCACTTGATGGTTTTCGGGCAAAGGAAATCCCAGGCCATGTAGATACTCGAGTAATTGGCTTTGTTTATGGGGCAAGATAACACCAATCACTTCGCCGATGCCATACGCCACAAAATCCAGATTGCGTTGTGCGGTAATGCGCGAATCCAATTGACGCAAACTACCAGCAGCAGCATTGCGCGGGTTGGCAAAAATTTTGTCCCCTTTCGCTTCCGCGTCCTTATTGAGCTGATGAAAGCTTTGTAACGGCATAAACACTTCGCCACGTACTTCTAATACTTCAGGGTTGACGTGACCTGATAATTTCAATGGAATTGATTTGATGGTACGCAGATTCTCGGTAATATTTTCCCCCTGCATACCATCGCCACGGGTTGAACCTTGCACAAAAATGCCGTTTTCATAACGCAGATTGACAGCAAGACCATCCATTTTGGGCTCACAGTTAAACGTTAATATCTGAGGGCGATCCAGTTGCTCGTGAATACGCTGCTCAAACTTTCGGACTTCCTCATCGGTAAACGCATTCGCCAGAGAAAGCATGGGGACTTTGTGCTGCACGGCTTCAAATTCGGTCAGCGACGCACTGCCAACCCGCTGCGTGGGGGAATCGGGTGAACGTAGCTCTGGATACCTGGCTTCTAATTCTAGTAATTCTTGAAACAGCGCATCATAAACAAAATCAGAGATCGTCGGTTGGTCTAACGTATAATATTGGCGACCATATTCAAGCAATTGTTTTTTTAGTGCCTGAGCCCTAAGCTTCGGATCGTTCATGGTGCTGCTTCAGTGAGGTGTAAGTTTTGATGCGTGCCAGATAATCACTAACCGTTAAAGCCGTCAGCCGTTCATGACGCTCATCTAACACATCACCCCCCAATTCTCCAGCCACCTGATGCGCAGTTTCCAGCATTGATTTAAATACCGAACGGGGGTGATCCAATGCGTCCATATCCATCACAAAACTAAGCCCTGGTGTTTTAAAGGTTGGCATGGTCTGTAGTGGTAAAATACCGGGCTTAACCGCTGACATTAAGCTATACAAAATCTTGCCATTTACCGCATAGCTATGGAGCACTTTATGCTCACCATGCTTCAACCCATTCCGATGACAGATATTAATGAGTTCTTCTCCACCAAATTGCTTAGAACGTGGCGCCATCACATGAATGGTCAACAATGGATTAGGCATTACCAATTGCTCAGGGATTTTTTGTTCTGTTAGAGCCTCGCTCGCTGTATAAGAAGGTACCGCAGCTTCTGCTTTGGATTTTCGATTGACACGTTTTTCAAAACTTTGCTTCACCAAGGCATCCCACTCTGGTTTTTCTTCATCACCAAACGACAATTCCGCTTGATGTGGCTCTCCTTGTAACATGGCAACAGAATCTTCTTGCGCCTTGGTAATTGCTGATTGCACGAAAATATCTTGCTCGGACAGCGGCAGATCAAGTTCTGCGGGCTCTGCGACTTCCTCTATTAGGATGTGAGTGGACCCTACTTTTGGTTCATTGACGGGCGTTTTTTCATTGTCAGTCGCATAAGTGGTCATGTCCCCTAACGAGACTTCATGATCATGGCTAACCACATCCGGTTGCTTTCCACCATTCTTACACAATGTCCAAACAACGACGAACAAGATAACAATACCAATAATGACTGTACTCACGGTTGCCATAAAACCATCCACCTGCTTCGTTTGGACACGCTTTGAAGTATATAGGGATCAAGCTTTGGCAGCAAGCATAAAAATAACACACGACATTAATAATATAAAAAAATCGTATTTTTATGATTTTTTTTGTTTACAACACAAGAATAAAAGTATAAAATGGCGGAGCTTATTACGAGGAGGCAATTAAATGACTAACTATTTATACGTGCATGAAGAAAGCGCGAGCTTGAAAAAACATGTTTCCATTCTGGAAAAATACATGGAAACACACAACCTAAAAGTGGATCGTATTATTGAAGATTCAATTTCCACTAAAATTAACTGGAAAGAACGTCAAATCGGCGAGATTTTGCGCAAGGCAAAAGCGGGAGATCATATCGTAGTGTATGAAGCCGCTCAATTAGCTTGCTCCACCTCGCAAGTGCTAGAAATTTTAAGCACAGCCTCCGCACAAAAAGTTCAACTGCATTTTGTTAAGCATGCCGCATACATGAAAAATGCCGATGACCTCGTGAACACCCAACATTTACTCGACTTGATCAGCAAAATTGAAAGCGACTTTATCTCTAAGCGCACCACTCAAGCCCTGGCGCGTCGTAAAGCAGCCGGTTTACCACTGGGTCGCCCAAAAGGTCGCGGTAACAAAAGCTTGAAATTGGATAAATACAAATCTGACATCAAGAAATACATCGCTCTGGGCATCAGCAAAGCGTCTATTGCCAAACTGGTGAACTGCCATCCACAAACCTTGTATGATTGGCTGGATCGCAACAACATCAAAGAATTGGCGATTGCAAAAGAATCCGCTGCTGCGAAGCGCGAATTGGCTTAATTGCCCTTTCGGTTTAATAGAAGCTCATGTCACTCTGTGATATGAGCTTTTTTATTGCGCGCGTTGCCGCACACACTCAAACAAACTAACGCCAGTTGCAACCGACACATTCAAGCTTTCAACGGTTCCCGCCATCGGTAGCTTTGCCAAAAAATCGCAATGCTCTTTGGTTAAGCGACGCAACCCATCGCCTTCTGCACCCAGCACTAGAACAATGGGTCCTTTCAAGTCGATTTCATATAAAGTCTCATCGGCTTCGCCCGTCAACCCAACCATCCAACAACCAAGATCTTTCAACTGCTGCAACGTCCGCGCCAAATTGGTAACTTGAATAAACGGCACGGTTTCTGCCGCACCACAGGCGACTTTCTGCACCGTCGGAGTAATCGACACTGCACGATCTTTTGGGGCAATGACTACACACACACCCGCCGCATCAGCAGTACGCAAACAGGCGCCTAAATTATGGGGGTCAGAAACCCCATCCAACGCCAAAACCAGTGGATTTTCAGCTGACTTAATTAAGCCGGCAAGATCCGCTTCGGTATAAGTTTTTGCTGCCTGACAAAACGCAATAATACCTTGATGATTACCCTCTGCTGCCTGGCGATCCAAGTCTTGTCGGCTTTTAGTTTCCACACGAATCGAATGCTGCCGCGCCATCGCCAATAATTTCTGTAATTTCTGATCTTGGCGACCATCCAATACCCAAATCCATTCAACCTGTTCGGGTCGCTGCGTCAGCAAAGCCTCAATGGCATGGATGCCGTAAATTTTATTGTCTGCCATTTACGCTCCTTTTGATTTGCGCTGACGCTTACGCTTCACCCCTTTGGGTGTGCTACTTTTCTTAGTGTATATCGGTTTATTATTTTTGGTATTTTCCATCAATTCAAAATCAATACGTCGCGCTTCAACGTCGACCTTGGCAACCAGTACTTTCAACACTTCACCTAAGCGGAACTGACGACCACTGCGTTCGCCTGTTAAGGTTTGAGACTCCGTGTCGAAATGGTAATAGTCATCACGCAAGGTGCGAATATGAATCAAACCATCGATCAACCACTCCGGAATGGTGGCAAACAATCCAAATGCAGTTACACCACTTACCACCACGGTAAATTCACTGCCAAGATGTTGCGATAAATACAAACATTTCAAAGCTTGTGTCGCGGCACGGCTGGCCTCATCTGCAGAACGCTCGGTTTGTGAAATATGCAAACAGCTCGCTTCCAATGCTTGAATGGTATAAAACGAATCAGCTTTACTGATTGCGGATTTTAATTGACGATGCACCAGCAAATCTGAATAGCGCCGAATCGGCGAAGTAAAATGAGTATACGCTTCAAATGCCAAGCCAAAGTGACCAATGTTTTCTGGGCTATAGATCGCCTGCTGCATGGTACGCAACACCATCACCTGAATCACCGACCAATCTGCATGCGTTTTAGCATGCTGTAAAATATGATTGAACTCTGCCGTACGAGGCTTCATACCCCCTGCCAGCAACATACCTCGCAGGCTTAAAAACGCACGCAAGTCATGGACCTTTCCTTCATCCGGTTGCGCATGTACGCGAAACACCGCGGGCATTTTGGCTTTCAACAAATACTCTGCCGCGGCAACGTTGGCCATTAACATGCATTCTTCAATTAAACGATGTGCGTCATTACGCTGAATTGAAAACACATGCGTGACCTGCCCCTGCGGATTAAACGCCACCTTGGTTTCAATCGCATCAATATCCAATGCACCGCGTTGATTACGCTGCGCCAATAACGCTTGATACAATACATAAAGTTGCTTCAAGTGCGGCAACACCTGATGATTCGCATCACTAATATCGCCACCCAGCCATTTGGCGACGGTAGTATAGGTTAGTCGTGCTTGTGAAAACATCACCGCTTCGTAAAATAGGTAAGTAGATAACTTACCTTCTGCGGTAATGACCATTTCGCACACCAGGCAAAAGCGATTGACCTGCGATTTCAATGAGCATAGACCATTAGACAGATGTTCTGGCAGCATTGGAATCACTCGATCCGGGAAATAAATGGAGTTACCGCGCAGCTGCGCTTCATGATCCAAAATGGTCCCTGGCTTTACGTAATGAGAGACATCGGCAATCGCCACATAAAGCTTCCACCCCCCTTGTTTGATCGGCTCACAATAGACTGCATCATCAAAATCTTTGGCATCTTCCCCATCAATGGTGACAAATGGCAAATGACGCAGATCCACGCGACTACCCAAGTGGGCACAATCAGGCTCTTCGGGTAATATTTTTAATTCACGCTCAATATGCTTCGGCCAGGCATCGTGAACCTCCTGCTCCGTCATCACATGATCGACCACCTGTTGTACAGTACCCATCGGCACACCGGCAGGCACATAACAACGACCTTCCAGTAAAATTTGCTCATCGCGAAGCATTGCTCCCAAGCGACGCTCCAGCGCAATCATTTGGTCACCCCTTACATCCGCGGCTTGTACAATATCATCCATACTTAACGGCTTGCCAGCGGTATGGAGTAAATTTAGGATAAATTCGCGACTGACAATCGGGTTTTCATAGCGCTTGGCTTCACGACCGGCATGGAGATCTTGGTTTCTTTTGCTCATACTGGTAGCACCATAATAGCGTCAATTTCAATGGGCGCGCCTTTGGGCAACCCCCCCACTTGAAAGGTCGTTCGCGCCGGATATGGTTCTTTGAAAAAACGCTGCATCACCGTGTTGACCTCAGAGAAACTGGCGATATCTTTTAAATAAATGGTCAACCGCACAACATCATCTAATGTTCCACCTGCTGCTTTGGCTATGTGCTTTAAACTTTCAAAGACTTCCGAGATTTGCAACTCAATATCTTGTGTATCTAACGTGCGCGGGATTTGCCCTGCCAAATAGACCGTATTCCCAGCTTGTATGGCTTGTGAATAGGTTCCCGCGGGTTGCGGGGCATGGGGTGAAAAAATCTCCTGCTTATGCATGATAATGGCTCCTGCCTGAATGGGTTGAATTTTTAACGCGTGTAACGTGAATCACGTAGCGTTGTTGGCGAATATGACGAATAATGCGCGCCAGTTGACCTCGATCGATAACGGCTAATACCACCGATATATGCCCCATGGTACGAACATTACCGCTACCAGAAATTTCTTCGATATTGGCCTCATCTTGCGCAATCACTTGCGCAATCGCTGCCAAAATACCCGGGTGGTTTTCGGTATCAATATCTAATTTAACTCGAAACAAGTCTTTGACCGTATTGGCCCAGGTTAAAGGCACCAAAACCTCTGCTGGTAAGTTAGGTAACATTGCCTTTAATACACTACAGTAAGCATCATGCACTTCAACACCCTGGCCTTTCTGTAGCACACCCTGCAGCGCGTCACCTGGAATGGGATAGCAACAGTGGGCAAATTGCATATTAACACCCTCTGCACCCGAAATGGTTAATGGCACTTGCTGCTTCGGTTTTTGACCAGATTTATCCGTTAACTCTAATACCTGATGCGCCACCAGGGTACCAGAACGCTCACCTTGACCAATTTGCTCAAATAATTTTTTTTCCGATGATAAATCTATATTGGACAATAAAACGGTTTTAGCGATGGCCGGTAGCTTATCCCACGACAAATCAAATTCTGACAATGAATACTGAAGCAATTTTTTACCCAGTTCCATCGCCTGTTCTTGTCTACCTTCTTTAAAATATTGGCGAATCGCTGATTTTGCTTTACCACTAATCACAATCGACAGCCAACCAGGATCAGGCGCTGCGGCCTTATCCGTGATCACCTCAACCGTTTGACCACTGCTTAAGGTTTGATTTAATGATACTTGCCGACGATTGACCTTAATACTCACGCAGTGGTTACCCACATCGGTGTGCACGGTGTAAGCAAAATCTAATGCCGTAGCACCTCGGGGTAGCGCCATAATATCGCCTTTTGGGGTAAAGACGTAGACTTCATCGGGGAATAAATCAATCTTCACATCCTCGATAAACTCCAGCGAATCACTACCGCGCTTTTGCATGTCAAGCAATCGTGTCAACCACTCGCGAGTACGCACTTCCGTATCGCTGACATACCCTTCTGACTTATACAACCAATGCGCCGCAATCCCTTGTTCAGCAATTTGATCCATCTCACGCGTGCGAATTTGTACTTCAATCGGCACGCCATGTGGGCCAAATAACGTTGTATGCAATGATTGATACCCATTGGCTTTGGGAATGGCGATATAATCTTTAAAACGCCCCGGTACGGGCTTAAATATGCCGTGTACCGCACCCAGCAATCGATAACACTCGCGCTCATCTTTAGCAATCACACGAAACCCATACACGTCCATAATTTCCGAAAACGGCAAATGTCGATATTGCATTTTGCGGTATATGCTGTAAAGCCGCTTCTCACGACCATGGATATGATTAGCACTAACCCCTTCTTGCGCTAAGCGTTCCGCCAGAGTTTCCTGAATTTTTTCCATTAATTTTCTACGATTACCCGTGGCATTGTTCACGCATTTTTGCAACACGCGGTAACGCATCGGGTGCAATGCTTGAAAACACAATGATTCAAATTCCGCTTTAAACGCATTCATGCCCAAACGATGTGCCAAAGGAAGGTAAATATCCAGCGTTTCTTGCGCAATGCGCTGTCTTTTATCGGGACGCAATGAACCCAACGTGCGCATATTGTGCAAACGATCGGCTAGTTTGATAATAATGACACGGATATCGCGCGACATGGCTAACATCATTTTACGGAAATTTTCCGCCTGAGCATGCGCTTTTGATTCAAAATGCATTTGCGTCAATTTGCTGACACCATCGACCAGCTGAGCAACGACCGGACCAAATTTTTTGGACACTTGTTCCAAGGTATAATCGGTATCTTCGACCACATCATGCAGCAACGCGGCCATAATGGTTTCAGAGTCCATATGTATATCAGCAAGAACACCAGAAACCGCGAGAGGATGGGTAATGTAAGGCTCACCCGAACTGCGAACTTGAGTTTCATGAGCATCCGCAGCGAGCAAGAAAGCTTCTGCGATACGACGAATTTGGATGCGAGTGGTATACTGGATTAACTTTTCATGTAACTCAAGAAATAAGAACACGTTAACGACCGTTATTCTTCATCTTTGTAGAGAATGGAACGGTCAACACACCCCGCAGCCACCTCACGCAAAGCAACAACGGTAGCCTTATCATTATCCCACGCCACGCCTGGCTCTTCACCAGAACGCAACAACGCACGCGCGCGCTTGGCAGCCACCAAAACCAACTGAAAGCGGTTGTCTACTTGATGTAAACAATCTTCAACCGTCACTCGAGCCATAATATTCCTCTTAATCTTGCTTAGTGGTTCTATTGTACAGGCTTCTTGGTGGATGGGCAATTGGTTTGTGCATCCCTGAATCCGAAGAACTAATCGTTGATCCAGGATGATAACCCGAAACTTTATTGGATCAATTGGTCTAGTTAAAAATTAGAATTTAACACCATACAATCTCAAAGCCATTTTGACTTGAGTTTTTGGCGAATTTCTATGGCATGAGTAAAAATATAAAACTCAATCATTACAAAACAGGGTGCTGTAAGAATTAAGCTAAAGAAGCTATATTTAAAAGCAAGATAGCAGCACAACAAAAAAAACGCTATTGCTTGTAAACCAAAAATCCAATCTGCACACTCTGTCGCAACCCAGTAAGCAAGAGAGCCTAATATTTTCACTATTGTTTTCATCACTGACAATACCTTTGTTTTGCCTGACCTTCAAACTCTTCATGTGACTTATTATAAGCTAAAATGCCATTTATGTAATGCTTTAAAGGATGCTCTACCAAAAAATAACCTCCCAACAGTTTTTGATCCAAAAGTGTTTGATATAGCTGCGGACTTTCTTGTTGTAAATTTTGTGCTGCTTCTTTGGACTTTTCAATAACACTGGCACTTAATAAGATAGTGACACTGGCACCAACCCCTGTTTCTGCTGAAACACCACCTGTAGCTACTTTTTGTTCCAACTCTTTAAACACAGTGCTTTCTAGCACTTTATTAGCAATTCGAGTAGCAATAGCTTTAGCAATTTTACCGGCAAGAATATATCTGCCCGTAGCATATCCAGCGCCCTTTAACACATCGTGGCTTAAACGCTCGATGGCACACTCTGGAAATTGTTCATAATATTCTTTCAATACAATCTCTATTATTCGCGTTACTGGGTTATCTGCGTGCACAGAAATTTTTGCAACTTTTATGAGAAACTCAATTAATCGAATACCTGTAGCAGCATCTTGATATTGCGCAGAAAAATCTAATCCGGAAAAATCAGCAACTACCTTTGTCCCGAGATATATGCTGTCACCAAAAGATTCGACTCCATGCCAAGTTGCTGTGGCTAAACCCAACATATCATCCCAAGTCGATGGTGCCGGTGGATTAGCTTGCAACGGATGAATCGTTATCAATTCCAATTGTGGTTTTGTAAACTTCACCGTTTCACTATGCTGCACCTTACCATCGACACTCTTCACTTGAATTTTATACGTCCCGGGGATAATTTTCTTGATCGGGTGCTTCCAGGTGCGATAGCTGCGCATCAACCCCTCAGTTTGAATGATTTTGCTGCGCGTTGCACGGTTGGGGTCGGTGATGTTAATTTCCACTGGCCCAACAAACGTGCCCTCGCCTTCCACCATAAACGTATTATCGGTCAAGCTATCCATCGCTACGGTTTGGCCGGTGCAATTGAGCACACGCACGCTCGGCGCATCCAGCACCGTGGGCGCAAACGCTTTGGTAACAGCTGGGCTTTGGTAATCTTGCTCGAGATTCAATTCCGGGCGGATTTTTTGATAGCTTTCCTCCACAAACAACTGTGCGCGTAGCGTTGGGCGTTTGACCATGCTGTAATCTTTCACATCACGCAGGCACCAGACATACCAACCCTGGTTTCGGAAGCGGTTATTACGATACGTGTGATCAAATAGCACTCGTTCAAATTCATCCAGGTGATATTCACGTTGATAGATTTTCAAGTTCTTACTCTGACGACGGCAAAGCACCACCGCGCCAACGTTGGGCATCAAGAGACTGAAATTAAAGGCATCAACCTGCCCTTCCTGTACAACTTTCCAGACACCATCTATCAGATAACGCTCGACGTGTTGCCACATGTCGCGATCGGGGTACATAACGGGTTTTTGAGTGCTCACAAAGGCTCCAAAAAATCAAATTTGGAATAATATAAGACTTATAATACATTAAGTCAACTATTTAATTTTAAGGTACTGGGTTTTGACGCTTCTATTACATTTGTGATACGCTAGATCCTTATTGGCCAAAGAGGAAGCAATAACGTGAAATTCCATAACAATCATGCCTGTAAAATATTTGAAGCGCTTGAAATAGTAGAGCCTATTTTACCAACACCTTTCTATTGGATGGATGCCGACGGTGTGGTGTTAGGAATCAACGAACTTTGTCTAAAAGCCATTGGTAGCTCTCGTGAAATTATTGGCAAAAAGCCCTACGAGTTCTACAAAAAAGAGATCGCAGAACACATTTTAAAACACAATGCCGAAGTGATTAAAACAGGCGAAATTCTTTCACAAGAAGAATGGATTGAAGACATCACCACAAAAAAAATTAAATGCTTTTCCTCCATAAAATCACCCCTCTACGATGATCAGGGCACTATCATTGGTATCATTGGCTCTTCAGTCGAGATTACTGCCGAAAAGGAAGCTGAAAGATTAAAAGCGGAAATTGCACGCCAAGAAGTCGAACGCTTAAAACTCGATAACGAACTGCAAAAGCAACTTTTGCATGAGCAAGAAAAACTCACCAAATTGGCTACCCAAGTCGCTCACGATATCCGCTCTCCCTTGGCAGCATTAAACACGGTTTTAAAATACCTCACCGAAGTCCCTGAAAACCAACGCATTATGATGCGCAATGCTGCCAACCGCATCAACGATATTGCCAATAACTTATTGTCGCATCATAAAGCAAAGCAAACCAACAGTGAAACTGCCGACAATAAACAAAAAAACACCTGGTTAATTGCACCATTAATTGAGAGTATGATTTCCGAAAAGCGCCTGCAATTTGAAGGCAGTGCTTTAGTCTTGGATGCCGACATCAGCACCGAAGGCTTTGCCGCTTTCGCCACCTTCAATGCTTGCGAAATGAAGCGCCTGCTGTCAAATTTAATCAACAATGCTTTTGAAGCATTTGCCGGTCGCGATGGTAAAATCATCGTCACCCTACAAGCCGATGAAACCGAAGTGATCATTCAGGTTCAAGACAATGGCATTGGCATTCCGCAGGACAAAATCGCGCAAGTGATATCGGGTATTAGCCTAAAAACTCAAGGCCATGGCCTGGGTTTATCTCATGCCAAACAATACATCGAATCACTGAATGGTCAATTTATATTATCCTCCACCGAAAACGTTGGCACTACCCTTGAGTTGCGCCTGCCACGCAGCTCAGCGCCTTCCTGGTTTGTCTCAGAAATTGTGATCTCTCACGACCAACCCATCGCTATTCTGGACGATGACCAATCCGTGCATAACGCCTGGGACCAACGCTTAACCCAAGTCTCTCGTGAATTGAACATTCACCATTTTTTCAACACGACGGCATTGAAGGAATGGTACCAAACTCAAAAAACACCGGTACAGATATTGTCAGATTACGAACTGCTCGGCGAACCCAACACCGGCCTGGATGCGCTGGAAACGCTCAATATCGCTCAACGCGGCATTCTGGTCACATCGCATTATGAAAACCCTGACATCATTAACCGCTGCCAAGCTGCCGGCATCCGGCTGCTGCCGAAAAACCTGCTGGCGCATGTACCCATTAAACTTAAACAACCCACCAAACCCACCCTGCAATACGATGCCATCCTGATTGATGATGACGAAACCCTGCGCATGAGTTGGGCTTTTGTAGCGCAGCTGAAACACAAAAAGCTGCTGACACTGGAAAGCAAGCACGCTTTTGAAGCCATCATTGACCAAATCACCAAGGACACCCTGATTTATATTGATTCAGAATTAGGCGACCACAAAGGCGAAGTCTATGCTAAGACGCTATTTGAGCGTGGCTTTACTAACCTCTATCTAGCAACGGGACACCCTGCTTCGCATTTCAGTGAGATGCCGTGGATTAAGGGAATTGCGGGGAAGGAGCCGCCACTTTAATTCCTTCTTATTCTAACCCATCAATTTCAAGCAACTAAATTTGACAATATATAGTGATATCTATACGATAGCGCAGTGAATTAAAATAAAGATCTTATGGTCTCAAAATAGTAAAGATTAGCAAAAAAGAGTAGGGAATTCTAGCAATGAACCATGGAAAACGGGAGGTTGTGACAATCGAACGTGACTGCAAAGTACCCTATTTTAAAAAAGACCTAAAAGAAAATTTGAGTAGCACCTCAGGTTGTTATAAGAGGGTGCGCGCCGAAAATGGAATAAAAACAATCCATCAAGCCGATATTAACGAGATGCTCAGATATGTTTCTAGTGTAAAAAGGGCAAGGGAACCAATTCTGATCAACGACTCTTTTGACGAAGTTCCACAGAAATTTATTAACTGTTTAGACCCCAGAACTTATGTGCGACCACACATGCATATAGTACCTAAAACACAGGAGCTGATGTGTTGGCTCACGGGGGAAATTGTTGTTCTGCTTTTCGACACCATCGGTAAAGTAACACATAGAATCGTCATGAATCAAAGAGGGGTGAAAGTTCTTGAAATTCCCGCCTTTTGCTATCATGCGTTTATAGCTACTGAACAAAGTGCTTACCTAGAAATACGCAATACTCCCTATCATCCTTCGGTACGAGATAGAACCTACTCTGATTGGTCACCAGAAGAATATAGCATCGCTGTCAAAGAATACAAAGAACGTTTTTTAATCGCAAAAGTAGGGGATTTGCTTGTTATCTAATTGCCACAAAAAAAGGATCCGCGCATGCTACTAGACCAAATATTATTTCACGTGCCCTGCCCGATTTTTTGGAAAAATACGGAAGGTACTTTTTTAGGATGCAATGAATTATTTTTAACTATGTCTGGGTTCACAAACTATGATGAGTTAGTTGGCAAAAACGACGAAGAACTACCCTGGAGAATGTACAAAGAAGATTATGCTAGGGATGACCAACATGTCATCACAACTGGAAAAACACTCACCAGAGTTGAGAATATTTTGCTGCAATCTGGTCGAACCATGATCTCCGAAACCACTAAATCACCCTTGGTTCAGGATGGTAAAGTTATAGGGGTTCTAGGCTTTTGCGTAGATGTTACCGACCGCAAAGAAGCAGAACGTCTCAAGCTTGAAAATGAACGGCACCTCAGCGCCATTCAAGAGCAAGAAAAATTCGCAAAAATCGCTGACCAGGTGGCACATGATATCCGCTCCCCCCTCGCCAGTTTGTTGATGATTGTCAAAGCCTGCACCGATATCCCTGAAAACGAACGTGTGGCGTTGCGTGAGGCGGCGATTCAGATTGGTGACATTGCCAACAACCTTCTAAATAAATATCAGCAGAACGAAGACCCAATGCCGACGGAGCAAGAAGAGCCTCAATCCGTGTTGTTATCAGCAGTTTTATTGCAGTTATTGACGGAGAAAAAATATTTGTACCAAAACTTGTCGATTAAATTCAGTCATGATTTTAGCGAACCGGGTACTTTTGCGTTTATCCATATTGCGCCCACGGCGTTGAAGCGAGCGATTTCTAATGTCATCAACAATGCGGCAGAGTCTTTGGCGGATCAAGAAGGTAAAATTGTGATAAAGCTTTCTGCCGACGACAAACGGGTTAATATTGTGATTCAGGACACCGGGAAAGGTATGCCGGTGGAATTGGTGGAGTCGATCATGCAAAACATCGCCGTCACTGAGGGTAAAAAACAAGGTCACGGTATCGGGTTGACGCAGGTGCGGGAGACGCTGCAGCGTAATGAAGGCCAGTTGTCGATTAACTCAATCATGGGTATTGGCACAGAAGTGTCGCTCAGTTTTCCGCGGGTTGCTGTGCCTGCTTGGATGGCGGACAGCATTTCACTCAACAGCGCAGATATTGTGATTATTCTGGATGATGACGCGTCAATCCATGGCGCATGGGACAGTCATTTTGAGAATATTCTGGAGGAATTCCCGACCCTGCAAATCAAACATTTCACGCAGGCGGAGGAGACATTATCATTTATTAATGCCCTATCACTCAAAGACCGTGAGCGGGTATTTTTGTTAACCGATTACGAATTATTAAAACAACCCATGAACGGACTGGATGTGGTGCACAAAGTGAAACCAATTCGCTCGGTGCTGGTGACCAGCCATTATGCGAACTTGGAGGTTCAGCGACAGGCGTTGAAACAAGGGACTAAGATTATACCCAAGCAATTGGCATCGGATATTCCCATTCACGTTTCAGCGGTGGAAGGAGAACTGAGCGCGGTTGATAAACCAGGGAATGTGCAGCAAACTCACATAGATATAGTGTTTGTGGATGATGATCCTGATTTTATTGAATTGACCATCGACTGTTTATTTTATGAGAAAAAAACCAAAGCATACACTTACCCTGCTCTGTTGTTGAAAGAAATAGACCAATACCCCAAAGATACTAAATTTTTGTTGGACCATCGTTTTGGTTATGGTGGAATGTCTGGCCTGGAACTGGCGCAAAAACTGCATGAGATGGGCTATACCCGGTTATATTTATTTTCTGGCGATGTTTTCAAACGCAATGAAATTCCGCCTTATGTGACGTTGATTCTTAAAACCAATATCAAGCAATTAGAATCCGTTGGGAACAGTTAGCCAATCAACAATTCTTTAATCAACGCCATTTGTTGACGCGCTTGCCGCGAAGTACGTAGCCGTTCCGCCTGGACAATTGCCACCAGGGAAGCTAAAGCATCTCCAAAATGTTCGTTCACAATCAGATAATCAAACTCTTGATAATGCGAAATTTCTGCCCGCGCCGCTGACATGCGATGTTGAATGACGGCATGATCATCTTGCGCCCTGGCTTCTAGGCGTTGCTGCAACGTACGCAATGACGGTGGCATAATAAAAATACTCACCACTTGCTGAGGGAATGCTTGCCGCACTTGCGCCGCGCCCTGCCAATCAATGTCGAGAATAACATCAGAATGTTCCAATAACCGATTCAGTTCTTGATGTGAAGTGGCATAATGATGGCCAAATACCTCTGCATATTCGACAAACGCACCGGTTTCACGCATACCATGGTAATGCTCGTGCGATACAAAGTAATAGTGCTTACCGTCTTCTTCCGCCGGGCGTTGCTTACGCGTGGTATGGGACACCGAGGTAGCAATGCCATGGGCCTGTTCCAACAACGCACGTACCAACGTCGTCTTACCCGCACCAGAAGGGGCTGAAACAATAAAAATCATATGCGGACTACTCATCATCAACAATACTCCCGTTCAATAAACCCATTGTAAGAAAAAAACCTTGCCATGGGAATGGCATTCTGCGGTTAAATTGGGTTATAATATCCGCATGCTCAAGATCAAGGATCCACTATGCCCTTTTGGGTATTATCACTCTTTGATTAAAGTTGACCGAGTCTGCGGGGGTTTTAAGAATTTAGTATAATCATTTTTTATTTTGGAGAACAATATGAAACGTACCTTATTAGCGTGTGCATTGAGCCTGACCATCGCCAATTTATATGCTGCAGCACCAGCAACTGCTGCGACGATAGTAACATCTTCTTCCACTCCAGACACTACGAAAACAACAACTGTTCCAACTCCTACTGCGGCAACGGTTGCGAGCACTACTTATTCCACGGCAGTACCCTTAAACAAATACGGCGCGGTGAATGTTAATGCCAAAGTCCCTTATGAGGCGCAAGTGCCTCCTGCACCAGCTGATTTCCAAGCACCTGCACTCAACCCACTGGTATTGCAATGGCCTGGCGTGATTCCGACCCAACCAGATTTAAACGTTGAAGCCTACTTATTAATGGATGCCAATAGCGGCAATATCCTAGCCGAATATAATGGCAACAAACGTTTACCACCGGCCAGCATAACTAAATTGATGTTGGTGTATATCGCCGAGCAGCAATTGGCCAGTGGCACCCTTCACTTAACCGATAAAGTTAACGTGCCGCAAGTCGCCTGGGCCACCGGCGGTTCTAGAATGTTTTTAAAACCTGGTAGCCTGGTTACGATTGATCAATTGATTAACGGTATTTTGGTGGATTCTGGCAACGATGCCGCCGTCACGCTGGCAACCGACATCGCGGGCAGCCAAAGCTCGATGACCGATATGATGAACAGCCAAGCCCAAAAATTGGGCATGACCAATAGCCATTTCAGTACAGTGATGGGCTTACCTGCACCAAACCTCTATTCCAGCGCCAGAGACTTGGCGGTATTGGCACGCACCATGATTTTACAATTCCCACAAAACCAACCCTGGTTTGCGCGTAAATCCTATACCTATGACAACATCAAACAATACAACTTCAATAAATTATTGTTCATCTATTCCTATGCTGATGGCATGAAAACGGGCTCTACCGCAGAAGCAGGCTTCTCCTTGGTCAGCACGGCAAAAATGCCCAATGATCCGATGCGTTTGATTGCTGTGGTCTTGGGCGCTCCCACCAATAATGAAAACGCCAGCGCCAGCAAATCATTGTTGACCTATGGTTTCCGCTTCTTCCAAAGTCAAATGCTGTATCCCGCCGGTAAAGTATTAACACAAGCACCGATTTCCGGTGGCGCCACTAAAACCGTCGATGTTGGCATTACCCAAGATCTTTATGCCACCTACCCTCGCACCAGCAAAGGCAAGTTGAGCGCAGATTTGCAATTGAATCAAAACATCACCGCGCCGATCACCAAAGGCCAAGTGTTAGGCCAAGTAGTCATCAGCCTGGATGGCAAACCGTTTAGTACCGCACCAGCAGTTGCCATGAAAGACGTCGCCAAAGGCACTTGGTGGCAACAATTGATGAATTGGTTTTAATGGGGATGGGCGCCAATCCATCCCTTTAGCACCAATCCAATTTGCGTTCGCCAGCCTGCGCATTGGCTTTTCTCATTGAAAACATATGTCTTAGCAATTACATTTTACGCCACAACGTCCCTTGCGATGAATCTTCTAATGTCACCCCCATTTCAGTCAATTGATTACGGATCCGATCTGACGCTGCCCAGTCTTTGTTTTTACGGGCTTGGTTACGTTGCCCAATCAACGCCTCAACGGCTGCTGCGTCAACAGTTCCATCGCTTTGCAAAAACGCTCCTGGCGGTTGTTGTGCAATGCCCAAAATCTGGCATAAGTTTTTTAGCAACACACCAAACTGTGCGGCTTGCGCCATATCGGTTTCGCGCAGGCGATTGATCTCGCGGATCAATTCAAACAACACAGCAATGGCTTCAGGGGTATTGAAATCATCATCCATCGCAGTGATAAAACGCTCGGTGTAGGTTTCTTTTTCTGGTGGATTTACACCGTCTAAATTCAAGCCACGCAACGCGGTATAAAAGCGTGCCAATGAGGACTCTGCGGCTTGTAAATTTTCATCGCAGTAGTTGATTTCGCCGCGATACTGGCCGGAAATGAGAAAATAGCGCACCACTTCGGCGCGATATTCTTTCAGCACATCACCGATGATAAAAAAGTTGCCGAGGGATTTTGACATTTTTTTGGCATTGACTTGCACCATACCGCTGTGCAGCCAATAGCGGGCAAACTCGCAGCCGTTGGCCGCTTCGGATTGGGCGATTTCATTTTCATGATGCGGAAATCTAAGGTCAGAACCACCAGCATGAATATCAAAGGTATCACCCAAACTTTTTTTGGTCATCGCGGAACATTCGATATGCCAACCGGGGCGACCGGGTCCCCATGGCGACTCCCAAGAAGGCTCACCGGGCTTGGAGGATTTCCATAGCACAAAGTCTAATGGATCTTCCTTGTCGGTATTGATTTCCACCCGTTCGCCAACACGCAATTGCTCGATATGTTGACCACTCAATTTGCCGTAATCTTTAAATTTGGCAACGCGATAATACACATCGCCATTGCTGGCGGCATAGGCAAAACCTTTGTCAATCAAGGTTTGGTTCATCGCGATAATTTCAGCGACGGTTCCGGTTGCGGTGGGCTCGAGGTCCGGCGGTAAAATATTGAGCTTGGCGAATTCGTCGTGCATTACTTTGACAAAACGCGCCACCAGCTGTTCTGGCGTTTCATGATTTTGATGGGCGCGTTTAATGATTTTATCGTCAATATCAGTGATATTCCGCACATAGGTCACCTCAAAACCACGCCATCTCAGATAGCGGATGATCACATCAAACGCCAGATAGGTTCGCGCATGGCCAATATGGCAGTAGTCATATACCGTCACACCACAGACGTAGAGTTTGATTTTGCCAGGCGTGATCGGCGTGAACAGTTCTTTGCGTTTGGTGAGTGAGTTATATAGCTGTAATGACATATTATTTAGCGCTCTCTTTTAATCCTACCGTTCTATTAAACACTGGATGCCCTTTGGCATGATCATGTTGATCGGCTACAAAGTACCCCAGCCGGTTAAATTGAAAGGCTTGTTCGGGTTTGGCTTCTAACAAATCTAGTTCTACAAAGGCGTTAATCACGTGGAGTGAATCCGTATTAAGCGCTGGCGCCAAATCTTCCACGGACCCCGGATTTTCGCAATTAAACAAACGCTCATACAAGCGCACTTGTGCGGTAATCGCATGTGGTGCTGACAACCAATGAATAATGCCTTTAACTTTGCGGCCATCAGCAGGTTTTTGGCCAGCTAAGGTTTCAGGTAGATAATGGCAATGTAATTCAATCACATTACCTGTGGCATCTTGCTCAACATGATGACATTCAATCACATAGGCATTGATCAAACGCACTGAGCGACCAGGTCCCAGACGATAAAAATCTTCCGGCGGGTTCAGCATAAAATCATCTTGTTCGATATATAAAGTATTGCTGAATAGCACTTTGCGTTTACCCCACTCCGGTTTATTGGGATGGTTCGACAATTCCAATGGCTCGACTTTGTCTTCTGGGTAATTGTCGATGATCACTTTAATCGGCTTTAATACCGCCATCCGCCGTGGTGCGGTTTGGTTGAGTTCATTGCGAATCGCTTCATCATATAAACTGACATCAATCACCGAATCTTGTTTGGAAATACCTACCTGTTCGCACAAGCTACGCAAGGCGGCAGCTGGCACACCACGACGGCGCTGGCCAGCCAGCGTTGGCATACGCGGATCATCCCACCCCAACACATATTTTTCTTCGACCAATTGTTTGAGCTTACGTTTGCTGGTCATGGTGTAACTCAAATTTAGCCGCGAAAATTCAATTTGCTTGGGTTTGTAATCCAATGTTAAGCCACAGTTTTCCACCACCCAGTCGTATAAGGGGCGATGGTCTTGGAATTCCAGTGTGCACAAAGAATGCGTAATGCCTTCAATGGCATCTTCAAGCGGGTGCGCGTAATCATACATGGGGTAAACACACCATTTATCCCCCACATGATGATGCGCCACTTTACGAATACGATACAGCGCAGGGTCACGCATGTTGATATTACCCGAAGCCATATCGATTTTGGCACGTAATGAATATTGACCTTCGTCAAATTCACCAGCAGCCATGCGCTTAAAGAGATCTAGATTTTCCGCGATGCTTCGATCACGGTCTGGACTGAGACGACCCGGCTCCGTCAAGGTACCACGATATTCACGAACCTGCTCTGCGGTTAAACTGCAGACATACGCTTTGCCAGCGTTAATCAAATGCACGGCACAGTCATAAAACGTTTGGAAATATTCGGAGGCATAGGTTAATTTATCACCCCAGTCAAACCCCAGCCATTGCACATCACGCTTGATCGAGTTCATAAACTCTTCGCTTTCGGTACAGGGGTTGGTGTCATCAAACCGTAGATAACAATAGGAGTTATAATCTTTCGCCAGTCCAAAGTTTAAGCAAATCGACTTGGCATGACCGATGTGCAGATAGCCATTGGGTTCTGGCGGAAACCGTGTCACCACCTTGCCGCCAAAGGTGCCGGCTCGATTGTCAGCTTCAATGATGTTGCGGATAAAATTGGTTTTATGTGAAACGGGTTCAGAATGACTCATGTGATGACCTTTGTATTACTGGTTGAAAAATGCTATTTTAGCATCATTGATGGCAAGCTTGCACCTGAAAAATCATGGCACACACACCCTATTCATTAATCATTTCTGATTTACACTTGAGCGAACAGCGCCCAGAAACCACGGCGTTGTTTTTTCGATTTCTGCAGGAAAAAGCCGCGCAAGCTGACGCGCTCTACATCCTGGGCGATTTTATTGAGTATTGGATTGGCGATGATGATTTAACACCCTTTAACCAAAAAATCATCCAAGCACTGAAAGCGCTCACCGATCAAGGCGTGAAATTATTTTTTATGCGCGGAAACCGGGATTTTTTGATTGGCAAACGTTTCGCCAAGATGTCTGGTGCAACTTTGTTACAAGACCCCGCCATTGTTAACTTTTATGGCAACCCTATCGTTTTGATGCACGGTGATTTACTCTGTACCGACGATACCCATTACCTACGTTGCCGTCGCATTGCCTATTGGAAATGGTTGCAATTCTTACTCTTGCGATTACCGCTTTTCTATCGCCGCAAGATTGCCTTATCACTACGACAGTCGAGTGTGCGGCACTATCAACAACGCCAAGCCTCTGGCCTAGGTGCGGTTGATGTCACACCCGCGGGCATTGCAGAAGCGTTTGCACCCTTAAATTGTTATACACTCATTCATGGCCACACCCATCGCATGGCAATTCATTACTACCCAGAGCAACGCAAAAGAATTGTCTTAGGAGACTGGCATCAACAGGGAAGTTATGTTCAAATAGCGCCAGATCAATTAACGCTTGGAAACTTTGGATAATGGTTATGTTTAATAAGATTTTAGTCGTCTGCATTGGTAATATTTGCCGAAGCCCAGTGGGCGAGGCATTACTCAAACACCACTTCCAGCAACAGAAACGGAATATCATGATCGCTTCAGCTGGGCTTGCCGCAATGGTTAATGCTCCTGCAGCTCCCTTTTCTATTCAAATCATGGATGCAGCGGGTATTGACATCCACTCGCATCGTGCACAACAGTTAACCGAACAGATGGCGCGAGAATTTGATCTGATTTTGGTGATGGAACAGGAACATCAAAAAGAAATAGAAGCTCTATTTCCCTTTGCACGTGGAAAAGTATTCCGGTTAGGGCACTGGCGCAATTTGAATATACCAGACCCCTATCAACACCCTAAAACAGCATTTGACAAAATGGTTGAAGATGTTAGGCTATGCGCCACGGATTGGATTGATAAAATTTAAAAATTTTTAGGGGCTCTGCACGCATGAAACACATACGTCTTACCGCATTGTTATCACTTCTTACCCTTACCGGTTGCGCCCTGGTACCAGGCCAGCACATGAATGACATCTCATTAACTGCTGATGTTAATGCCAATGGCAATATTGTCACGCCCAATATTGTACCTATTAATGCGCTGCTCATTCAACAACAGCAACATCAGGCGGATATTGAATCAGCCTTAGCGATCAAAAATTATCTCCCTCCAAAAGGGTTTATTTCTAACATTAATCAATACACTTATCACATTGGTATTGGCGACACCATTGGCATTAACGTTTGGAACTACTTCAACCTGGCCAGCCCCCTTGAACCAAGCCTGAACACGGCCGCTGGCGCAAACAGCAATAGTCAGCAGATGGTGTTGACCGTCAATGCTGATGGAACCATTTACTACCCATATCTTGGTTATCTCAAGGTGGTGAACAAAACCACCGATGAGGTTCGTCAATTGATCACCAAAAAACTCGCATCCATCATTAAAGATCCACAAATCAATGTAACAATAACGGGTTTTAATAGCCAGCATGTTACCGTTACCGGCGCTGTCAACAAAGCTGCTGACATACCCATAACTAACATCCCTCTAACCGTACTGGATGCAGTAACGAATGCGGGAGGCCCCATTCAATGCGGCGTTTACACCACCTCTGGCGAAATGCCTTCCTGCGCGGACTTGAGCAACATCACCGTAGAACAGAATGGCGTTACCACTTTCGTGAATCTTAATACCCTAAAAACACCCAATGGATCCTCTGCCAATTGGATATTGGAAAATGAAGCCATTATTAACATTCCCAATAATAACCTCAACACTATTTTTGTACTGGGCTCCGTTAATGCACCCGGCCCATACTACATGGTGGACGGCCAAATGTCCCTGGAACAAGCGCTCGGCAATGCTAAAGGCGTGGCGGATATGTCTGATCCTGAGTACACCTATGTTATTCGTAATTTCAATGACAACCCTCAAATTTACTCGCTCAATGCCTCATCACCAGACTCCTACAATCTGGCCAGCGAATTTAGACTAAAATCCCAAGATGTGGTCTTTGTATCAACCTCGAAACTGGCTACCTTTGGTGAAGTTATCAGTCAAATTAATCAACCCCTTACTACTGCTGTTTATATTAATAGCCTTACACATTAGGATTATTTACCATGAGTAACTCACAACCCGCTCGAGAAAAAAACACGCAAGATGTGATTGAATTAAAAGATCTTATTAATATGTTGTGGCCACGCAAATGGCTTATTTTCGGCTGTGTGGTGATTGCACTCCTGATTGGCGCTGCGATTTGCAAAGCGCGAATCCCCGTATATCAATCCAACACGCTGATTAGCGTCAGTGGCAACTCTAATAATAGCTTAATGAGCTCATTAATGGGTCAAAGCTCGTCCTCTCCTATGAGCATGCTTGGCGGTGATTCTGCTATGATTGCCAGCGAGCAGAGTATCGTGACTTCGCGTAGTGTCTTAGAGCCTACTATTAAACAACTACATTTAGATGTTATCCTAACCCCAGACTACTTCCCCATTTTTGGGCATAAAATTGCGCTTAACTATGATAAGCAAAATTATACCAATCAAATCGCCAAACCGTGGTTAGGCATGAACAGCTACAACTGGGGTGGCAGTTCACTCGATCTAAAAAACTTCTCAGTTAAGCCTTATTGGCAGAATAAAATTTTTAAAATCATCTATCAAGGAAACGACCATTATACGTTAATAGATCCGAAAGGCACCTCATTGGCTACTGGAACAACCGGCATTCCTTTAACACTCAATGCCAACCAATATAATGCCATTACCCTGACCATTTCATCTATTACGGCCAATGCAGGCGCGGTATTTTATATTAAGCAAATCCCCACTGAAATGGCCTTAAAATCACTTGCCGATGCCATTAAAGTTTCACCAACTGGCCAATTTGCCAACACCCTCAACGTGACGCTGAATAATGCCAGCTCTGAAAAAGCGGCCGCCATTTTAAATACCATTGGCTTTTACATCGTAAACAGCTCGGTCAAACAAACCGCACTGCAGGCTGCAGAAGCGTTGAAGTTCTTGAAAAAACGCGTACCCGATGCAGAAAAACAACTGAACATCGCCGAAACCAACTATAATGAATATCGGACCAAGAGCGGCCACGTTTCTTTAAGCGCTCAAACCAAAATGATACTCAACTCTATTGCCACCGCAGAGGCACAACTGACTCAAGCACAAATGCAAAGAGCGGAACTAGAAAGCCAATATGTTAAAAACAGTTTGCCGTTACAACAGATTGATGCTGGTATTGCACAATATCAACAGCAGATTGATCGACTGAATCAACAGTTACGCAACACTCCAGATGCGGATCAAAAATTGGTAGACCTCACTCGTGACGCCACGATTAAAAACACCATTTACACCAGCTTACTCATGAACATTCAACGCTATGAATTGGTCAAAGCCACCACCCTGGGTACCATTACCATTATCGATCATGCAGATGTGCCGTTTTTAGCCATTAATGTACCCGCTGCGCTGGTTTTACTGATTGCAATAGTACTTGGGTTACTGATCAGTTTCATGATCATTTTCACTCAACACTACCTGCGAAAAGGCGTTGAAGACACTCATTTTGTTGAGAACACCCTCGGCATCCCAGTAATTGCGACCTTATTCGACAGCACTGAACAAAGACGTCAAAAGCGTCGTTTTGATAGAAAACTGCAACCTGAATTACAACTCATGAGCGAGTTAGATCCACAAAGCTTAATTTCAGAAAGCATCCGCAGTTTACGCACCAACATTCTGTTTAAGCTAACCTCAGCAAAAGGTAACATTATCAGCATTAGCGGACCTTCGCCCAACATTGGTAAATCTTTTGTTTCTGCAAACCTGGCACACTCGCTCGCAGAAATCGGCAAACGGGTTCTACTGATCGACGCTGATGCGCGTCGGGGTGATTTGTATCACTACTTTAAAGGCCCTCATAAGCCAGGATTTACCGACTTATTAATGGGCATGGTTACCCCAGAAGTTTGTGTACAAAAAACTCGTTTTGCCCAATTGGACTTTTTGCCTACCGGTTCAAATTCACATAATCACGCCGAGCTATTAATGGCACCGTCATGTCAAACCGAACTCCAGGCTTTCTCAGCCCAATATGACATCATTATTATTGACACTGCTCCCATATTGGCGCTGACTGACGCGGCAATTTTAGCTTCACATGCTACGCTCAGACTGATGATTTTGGGTTATGGACAACATACCGAAAAACAATTAGAAGTCGCACTGAATCACTTTAAAAAAGTAAATCAAACCATTGATGGTGCGGTGTTTAACCTGATCCCTCTTAAATCTAATAAGATTTATGATTATGCGCAACAGTACTACCGGTATGATTACCGCAGCGATAAAAGCAAGAAATAGATGTTTTTATTCTCGCGGACGCATATGCGGGAATAAGATCACATCGCGAATCGATGGCTGATCCGCAAATAGCATCACCAAGCGATCAATACCAATGCCCTCGCCTGCCGTTGGTGGCATGCCATATTCCAATGCCGTAACATAGTCAGCATCGTAATGCATGGCTTCTTCATCACCCGATTCTTTTGCTGATACTTGCGCGCGGAATCGTGCGGCCTGGTCTTCAGCGTCATTTAATTCAGAGAAGCCATTGGCAATCTCTCGCCCCCCCATGAAGAACTCGAAACGATCCGTGATAAATGGGTTTTGATCATTGGGACGCGCTAAGGGTGATACTTCCGCCGGATATTCAGTAATAAAAGTCGGAGCCATAAGATTGAACTCCACCGTTTTTTCAAAAATCTCAATTTGTACTTTGCCTAAGCCATATTTAGGTTCAATCTTTATATCTAATCCTTTGGCAATCTGACGTGCGCTGTCCAGCGTACTCAATTGCTCACGGCTAATGGTGGGGTTGTAATGTATAATCGAATCCACCACGCTCATGCGCGTAAAGGGTTTCGACAAATCATACGTATGGCCTTGATACTGAATCTCTGGCTTACCTAATAAATCCGCACTCATACGGCGCAACAAGTCTTCCGTTAAATTCATCAAATCGCGATAATCGGCGTAGGCTTGGTAAAATTCCAACATGGTAAATTCTGGATTATGCCGCGTCGATAACCCTTCGTTACGGAAGTTACGATTAATTTCAAACACGCGTTCAAAGCCACCAACCACTAAGCGTTTCAAATATAATTCTGGCGCAATACGCAGATACATATCCATATCCAGCGCATTATGATGGGTTTTAAATGGCCGCGCGGTTGCGCCACCCGGAATCACCTGCATCATTGGGGTTTCCACTTCCATAAATTGATGCTCAATTAAATAGGAGCGAATCCAATTCACCATATTAGAACGCAACATAAACACGCGACGCGCTTCTTCGTTAACAATTAAATCGACATAACGCTGGCGATAACGCAGCTCTTGATCCGCTAAGCCGTGATACTTATCTGGCAAAGGCCGCAGTGACTTGGTTAACAGCTGGATACCACGAGCGTGAATCGACAACTCACCGGTATTGGTTTTAAAAATGGTGCCTTCAACACCCACGATGTCGCCTAAGTCCCAGGTTTTAAAAGCATCATAGATACCTTCTGGCAGATCGTTTTGACGCACATATATTTGAATTCTACCCGACATATCCTGCAAAGTAATAAAGCTCGCCTTACCCATCATGCGACGCAGCACAATCCGCCCCGCCACTTTATAGGTAACCGGCACAGTAACGGCCTCTAATTCCGCTTTAGTTTTATCACCATAACGTTGCTGCAATGCAGTTGCCAAGGTATCACGACGAAAGCCATTGGGAAACGCCACACCCTGCTCACGAATGGTCGCAAGCTTTTGTTTGCGCAAGGCAATTTGGGCATTTTCGTCGAGTTCTGGGGTTGGCTGAATCTGGTCGGTCATGTGAGCATCCTAATACTATAAAATTATTTTTTATTTCGCAAACGTTGCCAAGCGACGATAGGTGCGTAAATTTTGACTTACTTTCACTGTTTCCATCATATCTGACAAACTACGCAACGCCGTAATCAACTTGACCAAATCTGGTTTATTGAGTTTAAACTCATCTACCTGATACAACCAACGACGCACAATAAAGCGATAATGCTCAATCCACGCGGTAACACGTTGCTCCACCGGCAAATCTTCCGCCGTTGATTCCAAGACACTCCGCGTCAAGAAACTTTGGCAGCGATCCAAATCATCCCGCAATGCCGAACTGGAAAGAATTTCCCAATAATCATCGCGCGCAGCAAACCCTAACAAACACTCTCTCAGCCAGGCCAAAGATAGCTGTTGATTCAACTCGCCATATACTGCTGCTACTTTTTCTAACGGCAATTCATTGTTTAAGGAGATTTCAATAACGTCAAATACTGGAGACGCCACATCAAAACCAATAATCTGACTGGCCAACGCTTTAGGGACACCTTGTTCGTGGTACTGCTGCAGTCTTTCCTGCCGTGCCAAGCGACTTTTTTCATCTAATAAATGCACCTGCATATGACGCAGTTTAGCAATTTGCGGTGACAACACTTCAATGTAAGTCATGATATCAGCATTTTCTCGACAATGCCGCACCAACCAACGTACCGAGCGACGCAACGAGCGACGCAATGTTTGCATCATTTGATACTGCAGTGGTGCCGGCACTTTACCATCAAGCTTTTCAATATGATGCCAAATGGTTGGCACACTAAATACCTGCAACATCACTTCAAATGCACGAATAATCATTTCTACCGTCGCACCGGTTTGGTCATACAGGCGATGCACAAAATCAATACCCATATATTTGACCCAAGTATTGGTCACCTGCGCCGCAATGATTTCCCGCGCCAGACGATGCTGCTTCATGGCTTCTGAATAATCGGTTGCCAAACACTCTGGAAACTCTGCGCGCAGATATTTAAAGAAATACGGATCATCCGGCAATTTCGACCCCAACAGCACGCGACGAATAATCAGCTTGGTATAGGCCATTAACACCGCGAATTCAGGCGCAGTCAGTCCTTGCCCATTAATGCGACGGGCTTGTAATTCTTTATCACTGGGGATCATTTCCAAGCGACGATCCAGCCCCGCTTCGCGCACCAACTCACTGATTAAACGCGCGTAAATATCAACACCTTCAGAATCATTCGCCAGACTGCAACGAATGGTCTGGGTTTGGTCGTAATTATTGCGCAGCACCAAGGTCGAAACCTCTTCTTGCATACTGGCCAATAATGGATTGCGTTGCTCAGCTGTTAAAAGCTTCTGCGCCAACAAATCATTCAGTAAAATTTTGATATTCACTTCATGGTCAGAACAGTCCACGCCCGCTGAGTTATCGATGGCATCGGTATTGATCAAACCACCACGCAGTGCAAATTCAATCCGACCACGCTGCGTTACCCCCAAGTTACCGCCTTCACCGATGACTTTACAGCGCAACTCGGTGGCATCCACGCGCACCGCATCATTTTGGCGATCACCCACCTCAAAATGATTTTCCGTAGAGGCTTTGATATAGGTACCAATTCCTCCATTCCAGAGCAAATCTACCGGTGCTTTTAAAATCGCTTGAATCAACTCACTGGGTTCAATTTTATTTTGCTCAAGGCCCAACGCCTGACAAGCTTCAACTGACAGTTCAATCACTTTGGCCTGACGCTCAAACACACCCCCGCCTTGGCTGATCAGTTCACGATTGTAGTCAGCCCAAGTCGAGCGGGGTAAATTAAATAAACGCTGACGTTCTTGTAGGCTCACTGTAACATCTGGGTTGGGATCAATAAAAATATGTTGATGATTAAATACCGCCAATAAACGAATCTGCGGCGATAATAACATGCCGTTACCAAATACATCACCGCTCATATCCCCCACACCGACCACGGTAAACGGTTCAGTTTGAACATCACGACCAATCGATAAGAAGTTACGTTTCACCGCCTCCCAAGCACCGCGCGCCGTAATCGCCATTTTCTTGTGGTCATAGCCGTTGCTACCGCCAGAGGCAAACGCATCGCCCAACCAAAAACCATATTCTGCAGAGACGCTGTTGGCAATGTCAGAAAAGGTTGCCGTACCTTTATCCGCTGCCACTACAAAATAAGGATCTTCTTCGTCGTAGCACACCACTTCTTTCGGCGCGATAATTTTACCCGCCACCACATTATCGGTGATGTCGAGCAAGCCGCGAATAAAGGTTTTATAAGCACTAACCCCTTCTTGTTGAATTTGGTCTCGACCGACACAACTGCTTAAACACTTGGCAACAAAACCACCTTTGGCACCCATCGGCACAATCACCGCATTTTTCACTTGCTGCGCTTTCATCAAGCTCAATACTTCGGTACGGAAATCCTCATAACGATCGGACCAACGCAGCCCCCCACGTGCCACCGAAGACATACGCAAATGCACCCCTTCCACCGAACGCGAAAACACAAAAATCTCAAATTTCGGCGTTGGTTTAGGCATATCGGGAATCTGCGCCGGTTGCAGCTTAAATGACAACCATTCTTTCAACTGCCCTGCTGCATTACGTTGAAAATGATTGGTGCGCAAAATCGCGCCGATAATATGGATATAGCTTTGAATAATGCGGTCGTGATCGAGGTTAGTGACTTTAGCTAAACCCTCCGTTAATTGCTGGTGAATCTGCTTAACTTGTTGCTGACGTTTTTGCGCAGACTCCGCAGGGTCAAAACGTTTTACAAACAATGCCACCAGTAATCTCGCTAAATGTGCATTATCTGCCAGTGCATTTTCAATATAAGGCTGGCTATAACGACAACCAATTTGCACCCAATATCGGGCACAAGCCCTCAAAATACGCACTTCATGCCAACTCAAGCCCGCGATGGCAATCAACCGGTTAAAGCCATCATTTTCAGCCTGATTGAGCCATACCCGCACAAAGGCATCGGTAAAAACCGATTCAATCGCAGCAAGATCGACAGCGGCAGTTAATTGCAATTCAAAATCGGACATCCATACGGTGATGTCAGCACTGAGCTTAATTTCATAGGGACGCTCTTCTAACACTTTTAAACCCATGTTTTCCAAGATCGGCAATACCGTGGTTAATGGCAATCCGGTATTTTTATGGAATACTTTTAACCGTAAAGAAGGTTCATTGGTATTGGATTCACGATAAAAATAGAGCGACAATGGCTCGGTTTCTTGCAACAACTGTTCAATATGCACAATATCGCTGGCGGCCTGTTCACCCGAGTAGTCGGCACGATAGCCCACCGCAAATGCACGTTGATATTTATGATATAAAATTAATGCGTTTGACTCCGCAGCAGATGTTTGCGTTAATGCGGTTTTGAGCTGATCTTGCCAATCATGTGCCACTTGAATAAGCTGTTGTTCCAACACATTGACATCAAAGGTTATCGATTCAGTGGGGTCGACGGTAATGATAAAATCTACCCGGCATAATATTGATTCCAATAAATGCTGCTCATAAGTGACGGTTTTACCCCGCAAAGCGGTCATTAATAACTGCTGCATTTTCAAACGCACATCACTGTTATACGCATCCTTTGGCAAAAATACCATGCAATAATAATAACGACCAAAAGTTTCTTTACGGATAAAAAAACGTACTTTGTTACGTTCCTGTATTTGCATGATGCGAATGGCGGTATCGAATAACTCATCATCACCAATCTGAAATAACTCATCACGAGGGAAGGTATCCAACACATTGAGCAGGGTTTTGCCATCATGGCCCTTCAACGAATAACCCGAACGCTGAATCACCCGTTCTGCTTTGTGGCGCAACATCGGGATATTCATCACATCACTATGATAAGCCGCTGAAGTATAAAGCCCGATAAAGCGCGTTTCACCGACCACTTTACCCTGATCAAACTGCTTGATGCTGATCACGTCCAGTTTAACACCACGATGTACGGTAGATTCCAGCGCCGACTTTGAAACCAAAATGGGTTGGGAGGAAAAAATCTGATCGCGCGCCACTAAAAAACCATCAGCAAAATCTTTTGCATCCAACCAATGTTGGTGGCGAAATAATCCAAGGCCACTGCCTGGTTTAAAATGCATTGGTTCTTTGCTGCCCTTCGCCGGCAACACCACATCTGCCTGACCCAAAAAAGTAAAATGATCATTGTCGATCCAACTCAAAAACTCCAGGTATTCATCCAACATTGTTGCATCGATCTTAGCCGGGTTGCTGCGTAGACGTTGAATTTCAGATGCCAAACGTTCACGCATGGCAGGATAGTCATTCGTCGCAACCTTCACATCTTGCATGATCTCAATTAGCTTTTGCTGTAAAGCAGCTATTACTTTTGGATCATCGACTTGACGGTCAATTTCAACATAAATTACCGCTTCAGCAACCGCTTCTTTTGGTACCTGATCGGTTTTAGCAAACACTTGCACCAGCTTGCCTGCAGCATCGCGCTGTACCGGCAAACAACCACAATGCACCAGAAAATGCACATGGATGCCCAAACGAGCCAAGGCCACTAACATTGAATCCACCAAAAATGGCCGGTCTGTTTGACACAAGGTAATGATGGTATGGGGTGACTGCCAACCGTGGGTTTTAAGGGTCGGATTCTCAATGCGACAGCTAATATCGCTAACACTGCGCTGCGCCATGGTTTGCCACTGCAGCAATACCGATGCGTACAAATCTTCCAGCGGGTGCTCTGCCAGCTCTTCATCGGCAATGCTGGAGTAATGATGCGTAACAAACTTAATCACCTGTACCGCTTGTGCAGCAGGCAACTTAGCTTGAATATGTTTAATTAACGCAGAAAACGCAGGACTGTTTTGAGAAAGTAACGGCATACAAAAACCACCTCAGTGTTGAAATGGCTATATGATACGCTTTTTGGGGTAACCTGCAAAGGGGAGAAATATTTTTAAGTATATGACACCTGACACGTACTACTACTTACCGTTAAGGTAATATTTGCAGTTGGGGTATTAGCCACAACCCCAGCCTGCGAACCAGATCCTGTCGTTTGTACGGTAGGTCCGCTGCTACTGGTTGGGTTTTGGCAAGCCGTAAGCACAGAATAAGAAGAGCTGCTGGTGCTAACGTATAAGTAAAGTGTAAAGTTAGGATTGAATGTTTGGTTAAAATTGCTAGGGGGTGGCGTGATTGCCGCATAATTCACTGACTGACTAACGGATACTTGACCAAAAGTCTGAGTGCTCATGCTAATCGGCGATGATAACATAGAGGTAGATACATAAAGATAAAGAGGGACACCGCCATTATTGGCAATGGTAATTGCAATCGACGAAGAACCACTACTTCCACCCCCAGAATATGAATTCGTGTTGGTTTTGCTTCCAGTGATACCCATCGTCATAGGATTTAGCTTTACCCAGGTTTGTGGCGGGGAATTCAAATTACCCCCATCAATCGAAGATGAAGTATTGGCAGAAGTTAAATAAGTACCGACCGCTTCACCGCCATCAGCAAGCGCCAACGTGGGTAATGCCAATAAACCACTCAACATCATTAATGATACTGTACGCCTATTCATTTTTTATCCCTACCATTTGGTTTCGGTTAATCCAACATCCTGTAGTATAGACTGTTTTTCACGAAGTTGCGCAGCAGTTAACAATCCCGTCTTAGCACCTGAATAACTGATCACCGACGCACTATTCAACAGCCCTGCAGTCATGGCTTCTTTTACCGACATTCCCGTATAAATGGAACCGACAAAACAAGAACCAAAGGCATCACCGGCACCCAGGGTATTGACTACTTTGGTGGGCAGGCTGGGGTGAAAGTACCATTGCTCCGGCGTGGCTACATATACCCCTTCGGCACCATTGGTCACTACCACAATGCGTGGCCCTAATTTCAATACTGCCTTAAAAAATTGCTGAATATTAAATCGCAGCTCTTTAAATAAAGATGCCATAAACTGCTCGGCTTCTTCATAATTTAAAATCAAAATATCAATACTAGACAATGCTTCTTTCAAACTTCCCACCCCCAGGGTGAGTTGACTAATACCTGGATTAATCGCCACCGGTACATTTTGTTTTTTTGCTGCCGTTACAATATCCGGCAAACACTCTGCGGCTTGCTTGCTCAGCGAAGTGATATACAAAAAATCATATTGTTTCAGCTGATCCAATGGCAACTCGCCCGATAACAATGTAGTGCTGGCACCGCGATACGCAAACACCGTACGATCGCCTTGCAACGACGGCACCACAAAAGAGCTAGCGGTACCTTCGGTGTCAGAATACACCAACTTTGACAAATCGATGCCATAATCCGCCAATTCTTTTTTGACCACTTCACCCGGCGCATCACGGCCGATTTTACAAAGCAGACTGACATCCAAACCTAATTTTTTAAACGATACCGCCGCATTGGTGGCCCCACCGCCACTAAAATAATGCTGCTGCAACACTTCAATTTTTTTACCTTCGCCCAACAACAAATAAGACGCTTCTGAGCCTTTGCGTTTATGTACGATGGTTTCCATGTCTTCATAGGTAATAATAGTGTCTAACGTCGCCCCGCCGATCACAAATACTTTTTTCATAATCCCCCTAGCTAGTGGTTACTGGAGCATTCACAGCAGCTTGATATGGATTAACTTCCAACGCTTTTTTCATGGCATTGTTAATCGCTTTTTTGGCTTTCTTGCGTTTCACATCTTTTTCCGTCACGGAGTGCGCATCAGTGGGGAGCAAAGCCATTGGATGCGCCAACATATCTTCTGCTGGTGGATGTCCATCATACTGGATTTGTTGATTAATATACTCGTTATTTTGCATATACGCGTTGCGCAAGGCCACATAAGGGTCGAGCGAAATCGCCATTAACGCCTGCTGCTGAGGCACAACGTCAGATGCCACCTGTACAATATTAACGCCATTCACCACATGTCGCGCCCAGATTGGTTTAATGTAACCGGTCGGTGACATATAAATATTAGGCACCATACCAACAACACCATTAACCGTAGAGGGGCCAATGATAGGAATGACAAAATAAGAAGAATTTTTCCAACCCCATTTTTCCAAGGTATAACCAAACGATTGTGGATGCGCGTAGATACCATTTTGTGACGCCACGTCAAACAGACCGCCAACACCCAAGGTTGTGTTAATGATTAACCGCGCGGTATCGATCACCATGTAATGAAAATTCAACTGTAAGATATCATTGGCAATGTCCGGCAACGTGCCGGCATTTTGAAAGAAATTATGAATAGCATTACGACCAACCGAGGGTACAGAGTAAGTATAGGCATCAGTGACCGGAATCACAAACGCCTTGGTAAAATCATCATTAAATTTAAAAACCGCGCGATTGTACGGTTGCAAAGGGTCTGGATAGGGATTGGGCTGCTCTGTAGAAGCCGTCGTCGCACATCCTGATAGCATTAGAACAGAAAGCGCCAATAGCGGCAAACCCAATTGCTTACGCATAATTATCCTTTAACCATTAAAAACCTTACGGAGTATAGCACATGATCGTTTTGTCACAAGGATTTTGTATCAGAGAAAGGTTCCCTCATCGATTGATAAAGCGTACACTATTGCAACCATCACAGGAGCACCCTTTTTCATGCAACACTCTCAACCACGCACTCAAGCACCCCGGCCATTATTCTCGCTTTATAAACTCTGGCAACACTATCTTGCCAGCGAGCATTTACATGGTCAACAACCCATCCCCCAAGCCGACCGCTGGCTGGCACATTATTTTAAACAAAACAAGCAGCATGGTAAACGTGACCGGCAATTTCTCAGTCAGTATTTTTTTGCCGGATTACGCCACGCGCTATTTGCCCTCTACTGTGAAGAAGGCGCAGAAGCGGTGTCTCAGTACCGTAATCCACAAAAACTGGTGGCCTGGTTACGCCGCACGCCTGCCGAACGTTTTTTTCAAGCCATTGAATTGCGCTTAACGGGAACAACGCCAACAGCGCCCGACCTGATCTGGCACAGTATTCCCCCGGCACTCACACCTGCATTAACGCAACGCAAACAAAAAAGCTGGACCAATGAGCAATACCAAACTTTTTTAACCGCACAGGATACCCAGCCACCGCTGTGGATACGGCTCAAAAAAGCCGACCAACTGACGGAAGTATTAACGCAATTACAACAAAATGGTCTGAGCGTAATGAAACAGCGTCAACTCACCCACAGCATTGCCCTGGCAGTCTCTGGCACAAAAGGTTTATATGAATTGCCCGCCTATCAGCAAGGTCAGATTGAAATTCAAGACCTGGGCAGCCAGATGATTGGCGATGCCATTGCGCCTGAACACAGCAAATCTTACGTTTTAGATGCCTGTGCTGGTGGCGGTGGCAAAACCATGCAAATCGCGGCAACTTTGAACAACCAAGGCGCGGTATATGCGTGTGATATTCGCGAACACAAACTCCCTGAAATCAAACGTCGCGCTAAAAAAGGCGAGTTTGTTAACGTACGCACGTTTGCTTGGGATTGGACACAACCTGAATTACCTGAGTTCCCAAAAGAAATTCAAAAAATGAACGGCTTTGACTGGGCATTGGTCGACGCCCCCTGCTCTTCTTCCGGCACCTGGCGCCGCAACCCAGATGCGAAGTGGCGTTTTGACTTAACCGGACTGCCCGCGTTGAACCAGCTGCAACTACAAATTGTATCGAACGTCTCAAAAACGGTTAAACCCAATGGCCGCCTGGTATACTCAACCTGTAGCTTTTTAATTGAGGAAAACGAAGCCATTATCGAGCAATTTTTACAAAACCATCCTCACTTTAGCCTGATACATCAAACGCTATTGGGTTGCCCTGCAGAAAACAGTGACACATTGTTCGTTGCAGTGTTACAACACCACGAGAAACCATCATGAAAAAAGTATTGGTCATCAACACCGGCGGCACCATTGGGATGCAAGCTACCGCTCATGGCTATGCCCCTGCCATTGGATATCTAACACAAACGCTGCCGCTGCTGCTTAAACCCTATGCGCAAGATTTGCCAACAATTACCATTCTCGAATACAGCCCGCTAATGGATTCAGCCAATATGGCGCCGACTGATTGGGTTAAAATTGCCAATGATATTGCCAAACATTATGATCATTACGATGGTTTTTTGGTATTACACGGTACCGACACTTTGGCTTATACCGCTTCCGCACTCTCCTTTATGCTGGAACATCTCGCCAAACCGGTGATTTGTACTGGCTCACAATTGCCGCTCGGCCACGTGCGCACCGATGCCATGCAAAACATTATCGACAGCCTGCTGTACATCCAACATTATGCCATTCCTGAAGTCTGCATTTACTTTGACCGTGAACTCCTACGCGGCAATCGCAGCCGTAAAACCGATGCCAATCGCATCCATGCTTTTACCTCCCCCAACTATCCCATTTTAGGACAAAGTGGTGTCGAACTGAGTTTGTATGACCATAACCTGTTAAGCGTACCAACCACACCAATGCAACTGCGTTTGATTCGTCACCCTTTGATTGCCCATTTGAATTTATTCCCCGGCTTATCCGCCAATATCTTAGATGCCCTGTTAACACAACCGCTCGATGGCTTAATCATTGCTAGCTACGGCACCGGCAATGGCCCGGCGCAAAATCAGGCATTTCTAACCGCACTGCGTCGCGCGAGCGATCGTGGCCTGGTGATTATCAATGTTACCCAATGCTGGCATGGCAGCGTTGACATGAACGGCTACGCCACCGGCCAAGCGTTGGCAGAATGCGGCGTACTAAGCGGTTATGACATGACGCCAGAAGCCGCGTTGACCAAATTATACTATTTACTGAGCGCCGATTTGACACTGGCACAAGTGAAGCAACAAGCCAGCAAAGCCATCAGAGGCGAACTCACCCAACATTCTTGTTAGCCGCATTTGGATAGAGGTCATGTTAACCTCGACTTGCTTTTTATACAAAATAGACATATAATAATCCTATTGATTGAATAATGGAATATCTCGTGGGTACTTTTAGCAATCTTGACGATGTTGAAAATTTCAAACTCGCCGGCACCAACCAAAACAGCCATGACCAGGTACACTCCGGCCAAAGCCTGACCGCTGTAACCACATCAGAAGCAGCGCAGCACACCCGCTATTTTGGTAACTCAATACAAACCATGAACATGGCCAGCGATTCGATGAACCTTTCCCGAACCACTGATTACAGCCGCACGCATCTGGTTAATACCACCAGCACCGAAAACCTCATGGCGCCGAATCAAAACGAACATTTCCAAGCGGCGATGCAACACACCAGCCAATTTCAAACCCGCACAGATAACTGGACCGCGAATCAACTCACCGAAAACATCTGGGTCGATCAATACCAAGAATCTCACGCCGCGGATTATCAACTGCTCTCCCCCAATACTCAAATTGAAACCACACCCACGCATCAACTCAAAGGCAATCAACTCCAACACCAAATTACCTCGCAGACAGTCCAAACCAATACCCACACCCAAACCATCCAAACTGCAACCATCACTGGCAACACCGCACAGATCAACGCCAACCAGGTTTTATTAGGTGGCAGCAATTTGACGATGAATCCAGGGAGTGGATCGAATGGACAAGTCGGTGCAGTGGCTAGCGCGGTTGGGTTGATGGATGTGGAAGTATTAACACCCTATCAATTCAAAGCCCGTGAAGCCAAAAAACTGCAAGACATACAAACACTATCGACGCACTATTTTGTAGTCGAAAAAACCATATCACTCAGTCAATTGGCAGGTGAGCTTTATCCTGATGGCGGTACAGTCAAACAAGAATTTTTACAAATCAATCAAGTCATCGCATCAGGTGGCGAAGTCACTCCGGGGCAGTTTCTTTACATCCCCCCTGCTAACGGCTGCCCAGTCGTGTCAGTGATCACCGCCAAATTACAACAACTCGACGCACAACACAAAACCATGACCCAAGACGAACAAAACACCATGGGCGTTTGGCATGCGGTTGGTGGCGCCGGGTTATTTATGGCAGAGGCCGGCGGCGAAATATCGAAAAACTATTTGGAACAACAACGCGAGGACATTGAAACAACCTTAAAGAAAATAAAATCTCTGGGCAAACAAGCCAAAGCCGCTTCAAAAGCGGGCGATAAAGCCAAACTCGCTGAAACTCGCGCCAAAATTCATGTCGCTGGTGAAGAACTCGATAAAAACATTAAAACACTAATCCAAGGTATCACCTATAAACGCATGATCGTTAAGGAAGAATTCACTCAAGCCACTAAGGTCCCTTGGAGGCGCGAGATTCTTGATCTTAAACGCGCAGGGGTGAAACCGGAAGTAATTGACTCAATCGATAATTTTCATAAAGTTGCAATTACCTCAAGTAAGGCAATTAAGGTTGCTGGAGGAGCAGCTATTGTTTTAACAGTTGGTGATGCAGGATATAATATTGCCGAAACTTGTAAAGAAAACCCAGGTGGAAAACTATGTTACCGTGAAGTAGCTACACAAACAGCTGGAACCGCAGCTTCTCTTGGCGCTGGTGAAGTAGGTGGAATAGTTGCAGGTGAAGTTGTATGTAACATCGCCCTCGATCTTGAAACGGCTGGCACAGGTGCTTTAGTGTGTGGTATTCTGGCTCCAGCTTTTGGCTCTATGGCAGCTGGTTCAGTAGTAGGGGCTGCTGCTGAAAGTGCGGCAGGAGCGGGATTTGACGCCGCCACCAACCGCAGCTCGACATACATGCAGATTTACGAGAGTGGAAATTTTAACCCTTACGGATACAATTAGGAATTCAAAGAATGCAAATAGTGATAGCTATTTTATTCTCAACAGCTCTGGTGTCAGGGATTTATTTAAATATTCTATATATCGTTATTTCTCGCAAACACCTAAAAAATATTTTTGAGAAACTTTCAACTAGCCCGAACATTAATCCAAAATGGATTTTTACAACCGGTGTAGCCGAATATCCAAAAGGCATCATCACAAAAATATTTTTTATTAATCGGTTAGCCGGAATAGCATTTTGTCGAAACTGGAAAAGAAGAAAAAATAAAGAAAGTTATAAAGTGATAGTTCCTCTGCTCAACACTGCGGAATTAAAAATATTAACTGAACAAGCTCGCTTAGCAATTATTATCTTCATTCTGCTGTTTGCAGCAATTTTTTTATATTGGTTTTATCAATTATAGATAAGTAAAAGTTTGCCTCACATAAGCAAGTCTTTGGTATAATGTACGCACATTAAAAATTGATTGCCTTACTCATGAAACAAAAAACACCAGATCCAGAACATTTTTACAAAACACTTACCATAAGTCATTACAAAGGGTTCTATGATAAACAGTCGGTGGAGTTTGCAACTCCAAAAGATAAGACTGGGTCAGGATTGACCATAATTGTAGGACCAAACAATGCGGGTAAAACAGCGTTACTTGAAGCGTTAAATCCGACATTATTTGATGAAACACATTTCCACAATCCTCGCTGTGATACCTATTGTAAGCAGATTATCCGTATTGACTTAAAAGAATTTATCAACGGCGCATTATCCGATCAAATTGGCAAAAATGTCTTTGAACCTATGTTTATTCCTGCACGGAGGAGTTGGAGTGATGAAGTTCCAGCATCAAATCTTCAACAAAGGATTCGCGTTAATGGAAATATGAGCCATCTAAATTATCAAAATGAAATGATACACGGCAACAAAACCCGTGAAATCAGAGGGACAGCTGAAATATCATACGTATCAGGTCTTTTAAATTCCATTAATAACGAAAAAAATAAAACTGCAAAAAAAACAGAAATCAATGACCTAGTACGCCAAGTATTTCCTGAATTTGGCAATTAGCTAATTTCACGACACAGAGGATCTGAGATATTAAAATATACGACTGTTGATCAAACTGAGCATGATATGTCTCTCTCAGGCGAGGGATATCTATCTGTTATTTTGATTGCCATACATCTTTCAGAATATGCAGACGGAGTCAAAGCTCTTGTTATCGATGAACCTGAGCTTTCTCTTCACCCTCAAGCTCAAAAACGCTTGGCGAAACTATTGGCTGAAAAAGCAAAAACGCGGCAAATTATTATTTGCACTCATTCACCCTACTTCGTAAGATGGGAAGACTATATAAATGGAGCACATTTCGTTCGATTAAGTAAAAATAAAAAACGCTGCATTATAAAATGGATTAGCGCCAATGCCCATGGTGAAAACGAATGGAAACCCGTTGGATTCACTGATGTAAAAAAACCGCATCAGTGGGATGCAGTGGCGAAGGAAATTATGTTTTCTGAAAAAGTACTTTTTGTTGAAGGACAAGAAGATGTTGGATATATTAAAAAATATTTTGAAGGTACTTGTGATTTTGATATTTTTGGTTATGGCGTAGGAGGATGTGGTAATTTTAAGCATTATTTAGAACTAGCTAAAAAGTTGGGCATTGAAAAATGCGCTGTTTTATTTGATAACTGCTACTGTAAGGGAAAACATACCAAACATTGTGAAACATCCCAGCTAGAAAAATTACAAACGTCATTTCCAAACGTTAAATATGTTCAATTAAAAACTCATGATATTCGCGATAAAGAAGAAAGATCAGACGAAGCTGTCCCAGGAACATTTGATGAAAAACATAAGCTCAAAACTGATCAAAAAGTGCATTTTGAAGCTATTATGGCAAAATTAAAAAATCACTTTGAATGATTCATCGTAAATTGATTGCGCTTAATAACTTGCGCTGAATACTTTTACCAGTATATGCGCTTGCCAGAGATTTGCGCAGATGTTCGGCGTTAGCCTCTGTTCCCAGTAAATACGCGGTTTCATCGATTGATTTTTTTGCTTTAGATTCAGCAGCAGATTTTTTCTTTTTTAACATTGCGTTACTCCTCGTTCTTTAAATTCCTATGGTGGATTACGCTACGCTAATCCACCCTACCCTTATCTCAACTCCAATCCCACCGTATCCTCTTTCTTCAAATACGCCGTGGCAATTTGTTTCAAATAATTGTCTTTCAAGCGGCAATGGCACCAACGGCTCGCAGTGAGATTGGCGGCGAAAAAATTACTGTTGGTAATTTGGGTGCTGAGCCAACGGCTATTCGCCAGCTGGCCGGATTGAAAATCGGTTTTGTCGATGGCACACCAGTCAAATACGCTGTCGAGCATGACATTACCGGCGAAGTCGCATTGGGTAAATTCGGTTTTATACCAGCGTAACTCAGTAAAACTACAATCCTTAAACTGCGCGTTGTTCAATTGGCTATTGCTAACCACCGCTTTATCGCCGGAGATGGCAACGGTTTGTGCTTGAATATTGTCAAACGTGCAGCCGTCAAAGTGGCTGTTGATAAACTGGCATTTGACCAGTTGGCTGTTGCTGAAAGTGCACTCTTTCAAGGTTTGTTGGGTGCAGTCGCAATGATCGAGCAGACATTGAGTGAAGGTGGTATTGTCCATGCCCTCGCCTGCCACCCAGGTGATTTGCTTGAGTTTGGATTGGGTGAATTGGTTGCCGCTAAACTGGGTTTTGATGAAGACGATATTGGTGAGTTCTTGGTTGGTGAACTGGTTGTTGATCCACGTGCTTTCATCGGTGATCGGTGCGGTGAGTTGGGTTTGGTCAAACTGGCAGTGGTTAAGGGTAGCATGACGGAAGTTGCATTGGTCCATTTTGGCGCTGGTGAAGTTGACGTTGGTGAGGGTTGCTTGTGCGAAGCTGGCGCCATTAAGGGTGGCGCCGGTGAAGTCGATGTCTTTGAGGTCTGCTCCGCTGAAATCGGCATTGGATAAGTCTTTACCGGCGAAGGAGAGCTTTGACCAGACCACACCGGAATAAGTTTTGCTGTTGCCTTTGCCCGAGAGTAGGGTTTTCAGCACTTGTTGGGAAGCGGCTTGGTCTTTGGGGACGATGGTATTGAACCCCGGAATTTTAATTCCTTGCGTGGCAAGTTGTAGGGATTGGGTTGCAGTGCTTAACGCTGCCATCGCTGGTAACGCTGGCATTGCTGGCAGTCCTGCTGCGGAGGGTTCGAGGGCTTGCAAGGCTTGTTTGCTGTTGGCTAAGGTTTCAGTGGGGTTGAGGGTATCGAGTTCGGATAATCCCACAAGAGGAGAAGGAAAACCATCGGCGGCGGGATTTTTTACATTACCAACTTCTAAAGTTGGCAGCAAATCATCTTCTTTCAGGGTATACAACACACGGTCTTTGCCCAGACGATGATGCAGCGCTTGTTGGTAATGCGATACTGGTTGCTGTTGTTGAGGGTCCGCATGGTCGATTGCCAGCAGGTACTGGTGCACTTCTTCTGCTTGAATGCCACTGACGGGGAAAATCGCGCGATGCACCACCACACCTAAATCATCATTGGGAAATAAAATCACGCTATCAAGGTTACTGGGAATTTCGCGAAAAGACTCATGGAACTCCCCCAGCATCGGTTGGGTACCATGAATAAAACAACGGGCACGGTATGGCGGCAGTTGAGTGATCAGCTTGCCAGAGCTGCTCATGCCATTAATCTGCACGGTTTCATCAGGCACGAAAAAACCCTCAATTTGTTGATCCAACGGCGCCATTTGAAAAAAGGCTGGGTTAGTATCATTGGGCAATGCCGGAAAATGATGCTTCATATATTCAGCATCGATTTTGCCATAAAACGCCTGCCGCCCAGGATGGTGCAACGGTAATGGTAAAAAACTAGCGACCGGTTGGTGTTCGTTTTTAAATGGTGTTTTGAGTAAGGCGTTACGTAGCTCTACTTGCGGTAAGGGAATTGGGGTTTTGGGGTCTTTTAGTTGGTTGCGATTGACATCAGGCAAATAGCCAATACCCTGTTGATTAGGCAGAAAACCCTTACCACCAAATGCATGTTGATAATCCAACGGCACATCGACCAATGGCTCATCAGTCACGATAACCATCTCTTCACTTCCCCCTTTGTGGGGTGATGATATCTCCCAGTGGCGCTTCGGAAAAATGATCAGGTCTTTACGCATATTGTGCGTGCCAACGGTAACCACACCTTGCTGCGCTGGTTTTTCAGGGGCTTTAAATGAACCATACACCATCAATTCACCGCGGGTTTTAGGCAGACCTTCGTCGAGACTCATGCCCTTGAGCAAGGTATTCGTCGCCTTCACCAATGCCTGTTCAGTAAGCAGAGTTTCTGGATTACTCAGCGAAAAACCCAGCATCATCGCCACCACGTTGTGGAATTGGCCACGATAGTCGACGACTTGCTGCAATAAAACAAGCTGACTGGGTTTAATCGTTTGCATCGTTTACATCTCGCATTTTAAGGGGGTGGGTTGCAGCACTGCCGGCAATTGTTGCTCTACGTTGTTCAACTTCACTTGATAACTGGCTTCATAACCACTGCTGGCAAATTGCAATTGATACCACCCTTGTGACAAGGCCGACCATTGTGCCGAGTGCAACCAGCGTACCACACCCCACAAGCCCGGGTAAATACTGGTGGCCGTGGCACCATTGAGGTCATTAAACTGCAAGGTCACATCGCCGCTTTGCCCCTGATCTGGCCAGGTTAACGATTGAACTTGCAATGGTCCATTTTGATAACCATAAGACTGATTGTTATATTCAATATCAACCCCTGCCAAGTTTTTACTGAGCACCATCGGTTCCACCTGCAAGGACAACGCTGGGGTATTTTGATTCGTGGCAAAATAGCCCTGATGAATCGCCAGGATGCTGTTGGTATTATTCAATAATTCATGAGACAGCCCCATACGCACACCATCAACTTGTTTTTCTTTCCAAGCCAAAGGATCTTTGGTATCTGCCAGCGGCGCAATTTTTTGCTGTATGAATTGCACCATGGCGGATTGGTTGCCAAAATACTGTTGCAAATCCGCCAGACTCACATCATTGGAAGACAATGAATTAAAAGGGTAATGACCATCTAAACTGGTTTTACAACTATTGGAAAATTGCTGGTTCCACTGTTGCGCCAAATACTGTTGAGACGCTTTAGAAATCGCCTGTACGCTATTTTTTAACAGCTGCTGCAACCAGCCGCGCACCGGCTCTGGCACGTTAGGTAATTGTTGCTGCCATTGATTAACGATATCAATTTGCCCCGCTGCCAAACTAATGGCAGATTGATACGCGGCTAATTGCGGATTACTGGCGTCATCAATATTTTGCACATAGCGCGCCAATTGCGTAATGTTATCTTGCCATTGCGGCCATTGATTATCGTAAAACTGATCCATCGCGGCGTAGGGTTGCAAAGCAGCAATACCGGTAGCATCACTGTTGATTTTGGATAATGCCGATACCGAAGTATTGACATAGACTTGTTGCAAATACACCGCCAAGGGTGAATTATCCTTAGCTAATATTGCCAATTGTTTGCCCACTTGATCAAGATTGTCATTGGCTGGAATACTGGTGCCATCTAACATTTGCTGCCAATCATGGGTATATTCGGTCCAATAATCCTGCTGCATTTGGGTACGATACTGCGCTAATTTTTGATCGGTTAATGCCACCACTTCATCTTGACCCAGCACCCATTTTTCTTGACTGACTTGCTCAATCGCCGGATTTTCCTGATTGGAGAAACTGTATTGATAGCCATTCAATGTTGCGAAATAGGGCAACTGATGAGATTTCTTAAATGCAAAGATCGATGGTGTGCCACTACCACCAACCACCAGATCCGGTTGTTGTAGATAATTGGCTTCGGTTTTAAGGGTAAAGTAGGCTTGTACGGGCACCGGTTGATCACCCAAAGTTTGCCGTGCCTGTGCAATCAAATCATTGTCTAACTGCGCCGGTTTTTGCGATGAGCGCAACATATCCTGCAACATTTGATTAAACTGCTGCGCGGTTTGCGGCTGGTTCTGATACAGCGACTGCCAATAACCATGCAATACCCGCTCCACATGATCTGACGACATATGCTGCGTGTATTGGAACATCAAGTAAGCGCTGAGCCAGTTATACACTTGTTGATCGTATTCCAACTGTTGATAGGCATCACTGGCATCTTGCGGTGGATTGTTCAACACGTTTTGCAACCCATTGTGCAGTTCGTTAATCACAAAGGGGCGATAACCGATTTGTAATTGTTGCTGATACAGCTGACCAATCGCCAGATTAACGTTACCGGGGAAGGGAAACCCAAGGTACTTCCACCAATGCGCATATTGGGTTTGTTTGGCATAACTCATGCCATATAAAATACCCATGGTCGAACTGGTAACGCCTGCATCATAAGGCTGTTGCTGCCAGGCAGGTTGTTGGTTTTGATAATTAGACAGGTCGCTGTTCATCTGCGCCACATACAATTGGCCTTTAGAAAACGCCGCTAACCAGACCATTAACATTACCGCCGCGAATACCACCACACCAATGCACATCGAACGTTTAATGGTATTAAGCATGCCGGTAAAACGCTGACCAATACTGCCCAATGATGCCTCGTGGAAAATCACCGATTGGAATAAATCATCGCAAAAATAGGTGCCTTTATTGACCTGACCACCCCGACCCACCGTATTACTGGTGGCGACACAGTAAAAGCCGCGCAAGTAAATTTTACGAAAATAACTGCTGTAATAAAGCCCCTGCTCCAGAAAATCATGCAATCCCGCTTTCAGTAAAGCAACCGATCGGGGGAAATGAAACGCCTCCATATTGGTAGCAATGTCTTTTTCCCGTGGCATATTTGGCAGCACACTGGCATTTAATTGGGTGATTAACTGCTGATATTGATCATCGTAGGTGTCCAAAATATCTTTATACGGTGCTTTGACGTGTTGCGGGAAAGTCACACCAAATACTTGGCCTTTACGATTGGCTTTGATGTTACTGAAGAACGCATCAAACCCTGGCAGGGTATCGGTTTTGGCGATCATCACATACACCGGCACACGGGAATAGCTATGCTGTTGAATGGTATCGATGGTATGACGCAAACGTTCAGCAGCAGCTTTACGTTTGGCCACATCGGATTCCAACAATTGCCCCACCGTCAACACCACCAAAATACCATTGAGCGGACGGAACAAACGGACGTGACGCAATAACGTCAGGAATTGACCCCACGCCGTAGCGCGCAAATTGGCCTCGGCAGGCACTTGGCTTAAGCCATTGGAAACATCCATAAAAACGGCTTGCTCAGAGAGGTACCAATCACAGTCTTTGCTTTCCTGCAGCTGACGATGACTGACCGAACGCCAGCGAAACGATAACCCGGATTGTTCCAACAACGTGGTTTTGCCCACACCAGGCTCACCGATCACCATATACCAGGGCCTGTGGTAAATGCTCCACCATTGAGTCCAAGGGCGTTTCACCAACTGAGCAATCACTTGTTGCATCTGTTGCTTCAGCGCAGTGAAACGCGCCGACTCTTTATCGGTTAACGCTTGCGGATGGAATTGAATGCTAAAAAAAAGGTAACAAACCCGCGTCAGCAGCAATAATAACAGCCATACCAACAGCCGCACAAACCAATGACCAAACGGTTGATCCCCGTTAAACGAAATGCCTGGGCTAAGCCACCAGAACAACATGCTCACGATAACAACGCCGATAATCCATCGGCTGCGGTGATTATTCATTTTCATCGTCTATCCCCTGTTGATGAAATTGTGTAGGAAACTGATACTGCTGTAATAGCGTCAAATCAAATGGATCATTGACCGTGGTGGCGTTAAGCATAAACGTCGCTTGATGCCCTGCACTGCCAAAGGTCACGGTACACACACCACTGGTAACGCAAGTACGAGTGGAGTTACTGAACAAATAGAACAACCCCCATGGCCCAATATAGTTGGTGGTGATATCACTGCCGGTCCAACCACCCGATAACAACAACGTCACACTACCGTCTTCGGTTGCTGGCCAGGTGAAGGTCATCATCATATCTCTGCTAGAACTGTTGGTGGTGCCATTGTAGGTAATCAACACTTTGCTGACATCGCCACCCATGGTTTGTGGCTTTAAGGTCACCTCAATTTGATTACCTTGCGGGCCACTAAAGAACGTTTGCGCAATTTTATGGCCAATATTGATGGCGTTGGCCACTTGCGCATTGGTGGAGAAAGGCACGCCAGAAATCTGCGCCCAAATTAAATTACCGGAAGCATCCTCCGTCATAAATGGCGAGAGATTGGTGGTAAAAAATTGATCCTCCACTCCACCCACTTTAAAGAAATTGATAAAATCTCCAATGTTGGCGGTTTGCTGAGCATCTTTATCCATCGGGAAACGGCCTGCCAGGGTTTGTTGATAGGTCACTGCAACCTGACTTTGCCATTGCTGTGACAAATAGATATTGGCTTGATCAAAGATGGCGCGGTAGCTGTTGTTCAAGATCTGTTGCAACCATTTGCTTACGGGTGTGGGCACTCGATCAATTTCTTGTTTGACCAAGGCAATGGCATCGTTGGGCTTACCTTGGAAAATGCCCAGGGACTCTTGATAAGCCACCAGGGGCGGATTGCTGCTGTTGGCAATTTTATTGAGGTATTGCTGCAGATTCGCCAGGCTTTGCAAGACGTCATAGATTGGCGCCTGACCTTTGTCTGGAACGGTCAGCATGGCATTGAGCGGTGCGAAATGATTATCGATAATATTGTCAGTCGCCCCTAAACTCATTTTGCTAAAAACAGAGGATTTCGGTTTACCAAAATGAAATAACCGTGAAGCACCTCCGCTCCAGCTGGTATTGTCTTGTACCCGTTCCAATACTTGCACCATCGGCGAGTTGTGTTGAGTTAACACACTCAAGTTATTGATCGCTTGGGATAAATTATCAAACGGTGCGATATTCAATTGTGACAAGGCGTTGTCCCATGCCGTCAGATAGTCTCTCCAATATAATGCCGTCATTTGTTGTTTCAAGGATTTCAAATCATCCGAGGAATAACGCGAGCGATATTCATCGCCCATCACCCACTGCGCTTGCGAAGCTTGTTTCAAATAATAGCCGCTGCGTTTTTCATAGCCATTGAGATCGCCCTCTTTGGTGAACAACTCTGGCACAGTCACCCCACCAACCGGCAGGCTGAATACCTGACTATCATCGACACTGTTGTCCGACGCCAGCGTATAATGCGCCTGATTTGCTTGGGTTAAATGGGTTTTTAAATTGACATACGCTTGTAAATAAATAGGACTATGCCACAGCACTTCTCGAGCCTGTCTGACCAACGTCATATCGACGGTTTGCACGGGAATATCGGCTTGCAAAACATCCACCAACGCCATATCCAGCCATTCTTGCTGAACACGATCGCCGGTATATTGTTTTTTCCACCAACCCCCTAGCGTTTGCACAATTTCCGCTGGATTACGATGTTTCGGTTGCGCAAACATCAAATAACTACTGAGCCAATGATATACCACTTCGGTTTTGTGCAGGCGACTATAAGCATCGCCGGTTCCATCCGGTTCTGCCAAGGCGCTGGTTAACCCTTGATGCAGACTGCTCATGACATAAGGCAAAAATTGTTGATTCAATTGACGTTGATACCAGGTATTCACTGCTTGATAAGGAGATTGATCCTCGTAAAGCCCCAAACGCAATGACCATGATGCGGGCATGTCTTCTGGCAAATGCGCCATTTGGCCCAACAGATTCAAGCGTGGATAGTGTTGACTGAAGTTGGTTGCAACTGGTTTTATTGCAGGCAGTTTACTATATTGCTGAGACATCAACGATATTTGATCTTGATAATGGACATGTTGCACAAAACTGAACACCCAAGCCAATACCACCACCGCGCAAACACTTAAAATCGCCAGAAGACGCACCCGACGCCATAAATTCCAGCGTCGTTCATAGCGCTTATTCACGCCCACCAGTTCGGCCTCTGGAATCAGCAATTGATTAAAAGTGCTGGCGACGAAATAGCTGTATTTGTTACGGCTGCGCACCGCCGGTAATTTCGAAGCGCTTTGCTCGCCCAACACCACATCCACAAGCTGGCTGCCCTGCTGCGCACTGGTAAAATAAATGCCGCGCAATCTGAGTAAATGGAAAAAACGACGATGACTGAAAATACCGCGCACCACCTCGGACAATTTGGCTTTGGTACCAGAAAATTGCATCGGAAATTGGTAGATCGTGGTGTTTTGTTGAGTATTAAACTCTTGCCCCATATGCGTCAATACACGATGATGCAGGGAAGCCACCAGATCATCAAAATAATAGGAAAACAAATCTGCTGGATGCTCCTGATCACGTTTGGTATTGTCTGGGAAGGTCATGCCAAATACTTGCTGACGTTGACGTTCGGTATAGTCACTAAAATAAGTGGAGAATCCCGCCAAGCAATCGGCTTGATTGACGAACACATAGGTCGGCAAATAAATGCCCAGTTTGGTTTGTAATTCTTGTAACCGCAAACGCCCCTGTTGTACCATCGAACTGTCTTTATCGCCCTGCACTTCTTGCGACAACAACGATTGCAAACCCAATACCAGCAACACACCGTTCAAGGGGCGACGTGGGCGGGCTTTTTTCAACAGCTTCAGCAAGTATTTCCACTGTTGATCCGCACGCGGCACGGCTTGCTCAAACAAGGGTGCAGCAACACTGATAAACACCGCGTGTTCACTGACCCACCAGTCGAACGAATCGGATTTTTCTTGTTGCTGATGGCGTGACATATAAGAAAAATCAATCTGCGCGGCTTTCAATAAACTTTCTTTACCAGATTGCGCCGGACCAATTACCAAAAACCACGGTAGATCATATAAAGACACACGTTTCAAACGATCACTGGAAGCTGACTTTAAAAACTGTACCAACTCAGCAAACTGTTTTTTCAACCGACGGCGTGAGGATTTTGGCAATGGTTTATGCGCCAATTGATCGGCTTCGGTTTGATGAAACTTGCGCCCTTGAACCCATTGTTTGATCTGAACACCAAACAAACGATACCCGCAAAAAACCAACACCAGAAAAATGCACAACAACCGCACCCAGGCAGACGCCAAGGGGTTGAAGCTAAAAATCGCCAGGCCAGGGCCAGCAAACCAGATTAGCAAACAGATGGCAAACACCAGGCAAGACCACCAAAAAAAAGGCTGCTGCAGCAACCACCAAACCGCTTTAAAAGGCGCAAGGATTTTGTCTTTCATGACGCGCCACCTTGGCTGTTCATGTAGGTCACCACTTGTTGCGCGATCGGTGCACTGCTCTTACTGAGGAAGTACGACAAACCAGCATAAGTCACGATTAATACGGCCAGTGACAAACCTAACGCAATCCAGATCGATTGATATTGGCGTAGCGTTTTCTTGCCGGTGTAATCGGACTGCCAACTCGGCGATAAGGGCACACTTTCGATGTCGCCACGGAATTCGCGAATGATCTGATAGGTTTCGCGCTTGATGCGCTCGACCTGTAAATCACCATCTTGCTGGGCGGCATATTTGCCCCGAAAACCCAAACACAAACACACATACAACATTTCTAACAACTGAATATAGTCGTTGAGATTTTCAATACAGAATTGACGGATTTTGAAAAAGGTTTCGCCGCCCCAGGTTTCGTTGAAAAAATGACTGAGGAGACTGTGTCGGCTCCAACCGCCATCTTTGGTCGATTCTGAAGTCAAAATGGTTTCATCGATAAACGCACACAATACATATTTGGCGCTTTTCACCAACGGTTTTAACATGCCTTGTTGTTGACAACGCAATTCAAATTTCACCAGTGCCTCATTGAGCGAGCTGCGCAACCCTGTCAGCGAGTGATCAAATTTATGATTGACCAGTTGATAATGCAGCACCAGTAATTCAGTGGCATTTTCCAGTAAGGCATTGGGCCCGGACAAATGATCAACACGCGACATTTTGTCGAGCATGGTGTTACCGGTTGCTACTGGCATGGCTTTTTTGGCAGCGACGCCCAATTCATTGGCGGTTGGTTTTTTACCCGGCGTATTACGCACTGACGGTACTTGCATAAAGACGGTTTTATCATCGTCCATTTGATAATCGTTCATCTCACTTACCCCTTAATTGCCCACAATTCTAATTGGATTCCTGGAAAGTTACGCCCCAGATGGAACGCCAGCCCTGCCGATTGCGCCAAGGCTGTCCACAGCTCTGAATGGGTATTCAATTCAAAATAAACAAATTCGCTGTGATACGGAATTTGCCGTGGCGCTACGGCCAAACTGGTTAATGCAATGCCGGGCAATTGCAAATTGACCAGATCTTTAATGCGCTCGGTGGGGCCGGCTTTGACATGTGCAGGGAATAATTGACGTAATTCCTCGGTTTGCAGCTGTGCTTTCACTGCCAACACAAAGCGTTTGTAGTTCATGGCTTTATGATCTTGCAACGAGACAATATGTAACCCATATTTGTATGGTTTCAACGGCAAACGAATCGCCGGTTCGTCAAATACATAGTTAAAGGCTTCGCGCAGATCAGCCATCAGCACATCAAACGTTTTTTGCAACTGCTGATGTAAATATGCAGGGGGTGCTTCATAGCTGCGATTGGAGCGAGTAAAGGTCGACAGCTCGCCAGCCAATGCCAGTAAATATTGATACAGCGATTCTGGATGCAAATGTTGCAGCTTGCGATAATGTTCCAGCAAGGGTTCGTAGCGATTGATTACTTGCAATAATAATAATTCGGTAATCCCTGCTACACCATATTCGTCAATGCCGCTGATGCGTTGTAATAACTTTTTACGACGTTGACTCAACAAGGCGCTGAGTTCTTTGACGTAGTTGGGCAAGACCCTATTAGCACCGATCACCAGGCAAGGCGCAATGTACGCCGGGTCAAGAATGATTTCGCCCTCTTCGCGTACTTCGGTCACTTTCAGTATCGGCACACTCACCGATTCTTCGCCATCCAGCGTACCCACTACTACTCTAAAATTGGGCATAGCCACTTCAACATTCACCAGATCAGACTCATCGGTGGTGATATCATCGATTTCAATTGAGCTCTTACGAAATCGATGGTTACTGTTTTTTCCTTCACCAATCACACGCCCTAACATACGACGTCGGGGCAAGGCAATAGAAACCATCAAATCGGTTTGTGGACCGGTCAAGGTGCACGATAAAATTTCACCATCAGAACCCGGAAATACAAAGGGTGTGCCATCGGGTAAAATACCTTCGCACGCCGTCAATACTACCTGGCCTTTTTTGAGCATGATCGGATCGATCTCGAGCTTATAAACACCCCAGTGATATTGGCCTTGAAAGCGCGAGTGTTGCAAAAACTGTTGCTCGATAAAGCGGGTTTGTTGTTGAAAATGGTGTGGCCTTAAAAACAGCCCTTCTGACCAGACAATTTGATTGGCGTTAATCATAGCGAGTCCTTACTGATGGAAACCCCAGTGGCCGATAATGAAATATCCATACCAAAGCCCATCTCACGGCTGGAATTAGGATCTAATGGAATCACTTGACGCCATGCGGTATGGCTCAAATCGCGATAACCGGCCACAATGCCAATATACTGGGTTTGTGGGTTTAAGCTAAACCACACATGTTTACTGTCCGCGGGCACCAGCACCACTTCGTTCAGACTTAACAACGATGAACCCAAAGTTGCTTGCGGGGAATCAAATAAAGCAAAAAAGCTACTTTGATTGAACACCTCTGCTGAGCTGAGTTCATACACTTTAACAACAATGGGCGATGGCGTGCCATCAATGTCGGCATTGACGTCTTGGGTGGTGACCATCGAAGTGCGCAGTTGTGCACACCCTGCCAATACACTCAATAACAGCAGGCAGGCAATGAGTTTTAGCATTTTCATAGAACAGTTTCCTTATACAGTTTCTTGGTTAATACGTTTTAGATAGGTTTCAGAGAACGAAGCAATGAATTGTTGATATAATTTTTCTGCATCATTCTGTGCCAACGATTGATAATGACTTTGGTAATCACGCCAGGCGGTCATCACGCTAAAAATATTAATTCGATCTAACCACGAGGGTTGATGCGTGGATGTTTTTTGCTGAATCACTTGTGGACTAAATGCCCCCAACACGCCTTTTACCCCGCCACGCAAACCTCCAAACATCCCTTCTTCATGACGGGTAATTTCACCAATGGCCATTTCAATAGCCTGTTTTGGTTGCATAAACGCATTGCCCTGTGGTCTGAGCAACATTTCTAACGCTTGGCGGGTATTTACCGCAAATTTCATTGGGTTATTTTGCGACGGTTGAATCGTGGTCATATCTAACTTGAGCTGGTTTTTGGTTCTCGCACGGCTCACCATCAAAGTGATGACACCTTGCATCAATGCACCCAACGTGTCGCAAATTAAGCCATACAATGCCGCACGGTCTTGATGATCAAACAAGCGCGGGTCTAACTCAAAATAGCGGCAGAAAAATTCAAAGAAATTATCGGTATCACTGACGGTATCATTCACCTGAACAATCGGCGCTGGTGCTGGCTTAATGGCTGGCTTTGGCGCTGGACTTGCTGTTGGTTTGGGTATTGTTGGCGCGGGCTTTGCTTCAACCACGGGTGTTACGGGCTGCATTACCGGTTTTTCTTGTAATTCATGAATGGAAAACTGCCGTGCTTTTGGCGCCGCTGGTGCGAATTGTGGCGCGCCAAACATCGCCATCGGGTCAAAATCAGGGAGATGATCTTCTTCTGGCACTTTGGCTGTCGCTGCTGGTTTTGCCAATTCTAAGGGTTCAAACAAATGTTGAAATGGGTCAGCGACGGCTGCTTCTGCCGAGTTGGAATAGGCGAAAGGATCACGGGCATGACTGACCGGCCCACCGGAAGGATCACGCTGGCGCAGCGGAGCGATATCGGCGTTTTGATCCACATCATTGACGATATGAGTTAAGCCGGCTTCTTGAATGGCGAACTCATCGGCTTCAATGCGAATCAATTTCACCATCACCTGATAGCTGCCAAACATAAACACCTGGCGTTCCTGCAAACGGTAAGGTTGATGCGGCTGCAACACCTCGCCCGTTTTTAGACTAATGCCATTGGTGCTGCAATCCACCAAATAATAATGGCCATCTGAAAAATGAATTTTAGCGTGCTCACTCGAGAGCATGCGGCTTGGGTCTGGCAACACCCAATCACAGCGATCACTGCGACCAATACTACCGCCTGCGGCTGAGAATACCTGGCTTTTTTGATAGCCACGCAGCGTTGAATCCGCTTGGACAATTTCCAATACGATCATAACCATTTCCCCTGTTTAGTTCATACAACAGGGGTAATATACCATAATTATGACCAAAATGAAAGAGTTTACTGTAAATATCGATCAACAATATTTAAATAAGTCATTTATTATAACGTTATCGCGACGATCTGGACCGGTAGACACCAGGTCAATCGACACCTCAAGGTATTGCTCTATTGCGTTCAAATAAGCCCTGGCCGTTGTAGGCAATTGATCCAACTGCGTCACGCCGGCGGTTGAAACCTGCCAGCCTGGAAAGCTCACATATTCCGGTTGGCAATCAGCAAAATCGACGGCATCAAACGGTGGCACGGTTAAGCGTTGACCGTGATGGCGATATGCCACACAGACTTTTAATTCCGCTAATCCATCCAACACATCTAATTTGGTCACACATAAACTATTAATGCTGTTGAGCTGCACGGTACGCTTGAGCACCACCAGGTCAAGCCAACCACAGCGACGCGGACGACCCGTAGTTGTACCCACTTCATTGCCTTTGCTCGACAAATGTTTGCCGACATCATCGAATAACTCACTGGGGAACGGTCCACTGCCGACGCGGGTGCTGTAGGCTTTCATTACGCCAATCACATCATTAATATACAATGGCCCCATGCCAGAGCCGGTAGAAACGGCACCCGCCGTAGTATTGGATGAAGTAACAAATGGATAGGTGCCATGATCAATGTCTAATAATGCGCCTTGTGCACCTTCAAATAAAATCGATTTACCAGCTTGACGCAGGTGATGCAGTTCCGCCACCACATCAAGAATTAACGGTTTAAATTGTTCAGCATAGACCAAGGTTGCTTCGAGCATCTGTTGCACATCAAGTGGCTGCTCATGATAATAATGCTCTAGCATGAAGTTATGATGCTGCATCAAGGTAATCAACCGCTCTTCAAAGCGCTTGGGATGCAATAAGTCACCAACGCGCACGGCACGACGGGCAATTTTGTCTTCATACGCAGGCCCAATGCCACGACCCGTAGTACCAATTTTATTATCACCTTTGGCTTTTTCCCGCGCCTGATCTAAAGCAATGTGGACCGGCAAAATTAACGGACAACCGGGGCTGATGCGCAAACGTTCTTTAACGGGGATGCCGCGTTGAATCAAGCCATTCATTTCCTCGCAGAACGCTTGCGGTGAAAACACCACGCCATTGCCGATATAGCTCATGATCCCAGCATGTAAAATACCGGAGGGAATCAGATGTAATTTGGTGACTTCGCCATTGACCACCAAGGTATGGCCGGCGTTATTGCCGCCTTGGTAGCGCACTACGGCGCTGACGCGACCGGTTAACAGATCAACGATTTTGCCTTTGCCTTCGTCACCCCATTGGGCGCCGAGGACGACGATGTTTTTGGACATAGAAATTCCTACTTAAGATTGGGGCATGGGATTAAAATTCTTAAAAAACAACCCCTTCGGTTGCAACACCAGCACATCTTGTGGCGAATCAAACGCATTCTGATAGGCTTGCAAACTGCGATAGAACTGATAAAAATCCGGATCTTGCTGATACGCTTTGGCTTCAATCAACGCAGCTGAAGCGTCGCCTTTGGCACGAATCTGCGCGACTTGTACTTGCACTTGCTGCAATGCCAACGCCGCTTGCTGATCTGCCTGCGCCTTGATCGCCTGGGCTTGCTGATTACCCTGTGCCGTAATCGCTGCAGCATCCGCTGCAAAATTTGATTGCATGGTTTGGTAGGTTGCGCTCACCTCACTGTCCGACAAAGTAATCGAGGTGATTTGTACACCCTGTACTTGTACACAAGACGGCAAAGCCACTTGTGCTGCTGCTTTCAATACAGCCGCCTGCAGCGCAGATTGTTGCGCAGGTGCTAACATCTGTACCAACGTATTTTGTTTGGCCATCGATTGCACAATCGGTAACACGGCTTTTTTAATCGCGGCTTCCATGGCAGCAGAATCATTATGATTGGTTTGGTAATAGGAACCGGCTTCTTGCACTTTCCAGTTAATCATCAAGGTCATATTGAAGGCCTGTTGATCTGAACTCAACAGCTGCGGCACGGTGATGCTGAGATTTTGCATCGACATATCCACCAACTTGGTCGCCTCAAACAAGGGATATTGGATATGCAAACCCGGCTTCGCCACTTCAACATTCCCCACGGTTGTTGGAATCGGTTTGCCCATACGCAATACCACTGCCTGTTGACCTTGATCAACGACATACACACTTAAATATAAGCCAATCAAAATGATGACCAGAATTATCAATAGAATTTTTTTCATTGTTGCGCCTCCGCCCAGCGTACATACTTCACTTGTTGCGCCACTTCTTTGTCGTTAAAAGAAAGCGTAGGGACTGCTTGCGCTGAATTTGCCGTTGCACTCTGTGCTGTTGATGTTACTGGTACAGATGCCGAGGTTGCTGCGGGTACCAGGGCATTGCCGAGCGGCAAATAATAATTATTGTTACCTTTATCACCGCCATCGGTCACGATTACGCGACTGTTATGCAACACCTGCTCCATCGCATCGTAATACAAACGGGTTTTGGTGACCGCTGGATACTGCTGATACACCGGTAGCAACGCTTGAAACTGAGCAATATTCACTTGCGCCGCCAGTACCACCTGTTGCTGATAGGCATTGGCTGCTTGCACCATGGCATCGGTTTTAGCGGCAGCCGTTGGCACTACACCAGCAGCGTACACTTTCGCTTGCGTCAATTGGGTATTCACCGCGGTTTGCGCGGCAGTCACTTGTTTATAGGCCTCTTGCGTGGTTTGCGGCAAGGTAACCGAAGTCAACTTTACTTGCGCCACACTGATGCCCAAAGGATCTTGTTGCAAAAGGGTTTGCACGCCATTCACGATCGATGCTTCTACTGCTGCATTACCTGAACTCAGCAACGTGTTAGCAGCAGTATTGCCCACCACTTGCTGCGCGGTTGCACTGACCATCGTTTGCAACGCGCTGAGCGGATCATTTTGTGCGAATAAAAACGTTGGGGCATCATCAACTTGATAAGTCACCGCCAACTCAACGTTCACCAAATCCCCTTCGTGAGTTAATAAGACTTGGTTTAAGATAAGAGGATCTGCAGGCTTAGTGTTGACAACATAAACTTGATCAATAAACCGAGGGAACCAATGCTGTCCAACCACTGACTGCGTGTTATCCACTTTACCCAACCGCAATACCACGGCTTGCTGTGACGACGTTAAACTATAAATACCCGAGAATGCCCACAGCACAATTAGTACGGCAACCACGACGGGAATGGCGATCCAAACATTGGTTTTTTTGGGTGCCGCAGCTTCAGGGGGTTTTTCCGATTTTGGCGCAGGTGCCCCCTTGCCGAAAAACCGTTTAAACAGCTGTTCAATTTCAGGCGGCCCTTTTTGTTGACCGGCAGGCGGTTTACCCCATGGATTTTGCGGGGGTGTTTGATTGGGCGGAGTCTGGTTTCCGGAAGCCATAATGTCAGTCCTCATGATTGACGAATATTGTCTCTACTGCAACTTCTGCTTCATCACACAAGCGTTGCAACATCTCCAGAGAAATGGTGACGGTTAACTGCCACTCGCCATTCTCTAAAATCTGCTCACGCTCCACGCATTGCTGCTGATAGAGTTGAGCCCTTAGTTTAGCATAGTTAGGCGCCAGAGTAAGCAGGCCATGCACGATTTTATCAGACAAATACGTTGCCAGTGCCGCCTGCAGCAATTCAATGCCTGTGCCGGTATGCGCGGACAGCCAAACCCGCTCCACTTTACGATCGTTATTGTATTGCACCGCTGGCAATAATTCCGGGTTTAAATCAATCTTATTAAACACTTGAATCATCGGTTTTTCATCGGCGCCAATCTGTGCCAGTACCACATTAACCTGTTCGATGTATTCATCATGCTGCGGGTCATTGGCATCGATCACATGCAATAAAATATCTGCCTGGACGGTTTCTTCCAAAGTCGCGCGAAACGCCTCAACCAGACCATGTGGCAAATGACGAATAAAGCCAACGGTATCGGCCAGAATCACCTTACCTACCGTCGGCAAATGCAGCTGACGAAAGGTCGGATCGAGCGTTGCGAACAACTTATCTTTGACGTAAACGGTGGATTCAGTTAATCGATTAAACAAGCTGGACTTACCGGCATTGGTATATCCCACCAGCGAAATCATAGGAATTCCCGAACGCTGGCGAGACTGTCGCCCCTGCTGCCGTTGTGAACGCACTTTTTCCAAGCGTTTGCGAATCTGCTTGAGACCACCTTTAATCAACCGACGATCTAATTCCAGCTGCGTTTCACCCGGACCGGTCAAGCCAATCGCACCACCGCGCTGGCGTTCTAAGTGAGTCCAACCGCGCACCAGACGCGTCGACATATAACTGAGCTGCGCCAATTCCACTTGCAATTTGCCTTCATGGGTATGCGCGCGTTTGGCGAAAATATCTAAGATCAAACCGGTACGATCGAGTACGCGACACTGCAATACTTTTTCTAAATTACGCTCTTGTGCCGGGGATAAACTGTGATTCACCAACACCAGCTCGGCTTTGGTTTCGCGACAAATCGCGGCCAGCTCGTCAACCTTGCCCGAACCCATAAAAAATTTTGAATCAGGTACCGAACGGCTCCCCTCCAATACCTGCAAAATATTGGCACCGGCAGAACGTGCCAACTCGATAAACTCAGGCAAATCGGCCTGCTCTGGATAAAACGGCGGGAAATTGAGATGCACCAAAACGGCTGACTCTCCCGCATGGGGACGCTCAAAAATCATTTAAGGGGTTACCGCCTCTTCTGAATACACCACATTACGCGTAGGAACAATGGTTGAAATGGAATGTTTGTAAATAATTTGATTGCCGGAATTGCGCAGAATCACCACAAATGCATCAAACGCTTCCACCTGCCCAACCAGCTTGACCCCATTGGTCAGGTAAATGGACACCGAAATACGCTCTTTGCGCAACGTGTTTAAAAATAAATCTTGCAACGAACCCTTGGACGACATATCTATTCTCCTGAGTTTTTCTTTGCAGTGTAACAAGAAATAAGGAACGCGCCAATTGGAATATACACAGAATTAAATCTGGAGGAGAAAGAGGGATTTGAACCCTCGATGGAGTCTTACCCCCATACTCCCTTAGCAGGGGAGCGCCTTCGACCACTCGGCCATTTCTCCAAAAGTCTGGCTATTCTATCTTGACCCTGATAAATGTCAATCGATTTAGTGTGATTCCAGCTGCAAATAGGTGCGGGTGCGCGCTATAATGTACTCAGCACTTCATATGAGACTCGTTTATGCACACCCTAACTGCACTCTCCCCCCTCGATGGCCGCTACGCCAAAACACTGGAGCCGTTACGCGCGATTTTTAGCGAATATGGATTAATGTATTATCGCACCGTAGTTGAGGTACAGTGGCTGGAACACCTCACACAACAGGGTTTGCCCGAACTAAAACCCTTAAGTGCTGCTGCCAAAGCATTTTTAAATGGTTTGATTAAAAAATTTAGCTTGAAAGATGCAGAACAGATTAAACAGATTGAAGCGACAACGCATCACGATGTCAAAGCGGTTGAATATTATCTCAAGCAACAATTCACTGAACATACTGAATTAAAGGCCATCGGCGAGTGGATTCATTTTGGCTGTACTTCCGAAGATATCAATAATCTGGCTTATGGGTTGATGTTGAAAACGGCGCGTGATGAAGTGCTGGTTCCCGCGTTAGAAGCGCTGTGTCAACAACTCAAACAGATGGCACATATCTATGCCGAACAACCGATGTTGGCACGCACCCATGGTCAAGCTGCAACCCCCACAACGCTTGGCAAAGAATTCGCCAATATGGTCGATCGACTGGGACAATTGGGGCCCGTAAAAAAAATCCCCATTGTGGGCAAATTAAATGGCGCCGTCGGTAATTTCAATGCGCATTACGTGGCCTGCCCAGAACTCAACTGGCCCGCGATCAGCCAGGCGTTTGTCGAAAAACTAGGGTTGGCTTATAACGCTTACACCACACAAATTGAACCGCATGACTCGCTGGCGGCATTATGCCATGCCTTTTTCCGTTGCAACACCATTTTGATCAATCTGTGTCGGGATTTCTGGGGTTATATTTCGCTGGGATATTTTATTCAAAAAACCGAGGCCAATCATGTCGGCTCCTCCACCATGCCGCATAAAGTCAACCCGATTGACTTTGAAAATGCCGAAGGTAATTTGGGTATCAGCAACACCCTGCTGGCACATTTTGCCGAGAAATTACCGATCTCTCGCTGGCAGCGTGATTTAAGTGATTCGACGGTATTGCGTAATCTCGGCGTGGCGTTTGGCCATGCGTTGCTGGCGTATCAGTCCTGTTTAAAAGGCTTGAATAAAGTAGAAGTGAATGCTGAACTGCTCAATCAAGAATTAATGAGCCACTGGGAAGTATTGGGAGAAGCGATTCAAACCGTGATGCGGCGTTATGGCATTGCCGAACCTTATGAAAAACTCAAAGCCCTTACCCGCGGCAAAGCCATTACGCAAGAAACGTTGCACACTTTTATTGATTCACTGGCGTTACCGCAGGAAGTGAAACAATCATTAAAACAATTAACGCCGTTGAATTATCTCGGTAATGCGACGGCCATGGCGAGGAGTATCCCATGAAACACTTACGCGTATTAGGCACCTTTGCCCTGGCGATGATCAGCATCAACGCCATCTTAAGCTTACGCAGCTTACCCGCCATGGCCAGCCTTGGCCCGCAAGCCATCAGCTTCTTTATATTGGCCGCCGTTTGTTTTTTAATTCCTTCTGCGCTGGTCTGCGCCGAGCTCTCCACCGCCATTCCTGAAAACGGTGGAATTTATACCTGGGTGCGCACCGCCTTTGGTGATAAAACCGGCTTTGTCGCGATCTGGATGGAATGGGCTAATAACATCATCGCCTTCCCCGCCTCTCTGGCAACCATCGTCGCCACCATTGCCTATATTGGCTTTCCCACCCTAGCGACCAACAAACATGAACTGTTTACGCTGATGGTACTGATTTTATGGGGCACGACACTGTATAATTTTCTCGGCATTAAAGCCTCTAGCCGCTTGAATATCTTAGGTGCATTGTTTGGCTTGATTGTCCCTGGGGTTATCATCATTGGTTTAGGCTGTTATTGGATGATCACGCATCCAGAAGTCCGCGCGGCATTGGCACAACAGCCGATTTTACCGGATTGGCATCTCGGCAGTTTAGCGATTTTTATCAGCACCTTGGGCGCATATTCCGGGATGCAGATTACCGCGTTTTACGCGCAAAACGTCAACAACCCGCAACGCAACTTCCCCAGAGCCATTGCCTTGGCAACAGTCGTCATTTTAATCGTGAGCATTTTGGCCACGCTGTCGATCAGCGCCGTATTGCCTCACGGTCAAGTCAATTGGATCAATGGCGTCATTGAAAGTTTCTCGGTATTTTTTCAAACCTTTCACTTGACCTTCTTAACCCCGATTCTGGCGGCGTTAATTGTACTAGGTTCCATTGGTAGCTTGAGCGCCTGGCTGCTCGGCCCGGCACGTGGCCTGCGTAACGCTTGCGAACAACATCACATCCTGCATAAATTTGCGCGCAACAGTAAACGCGATATTCCTTTACGTATCCTGGTACTGCAAGCACTGATCTGTACTGGTCTTGCAGCAATCTTCTTGTTTATGCCTACACTTAAAAGTGCTTTCTGGTTGCTGATCACCCTCACCAGTCAATTTACCGTATTGATGTATATTCTGGTGTTTGCAGCGACCATCCGCTTACGTTACTCGCAAGCAAAATTGCCACGCCCCTTCCGCATTCCTGGCGGTAACAGCATGGTCTGGCTGGTGTGTGGTGTTGGCATCACCACCTGCGTTGCCGGGTTTTGTTTAGGGCTGTTTCCACCGAGCAGTATTGGCATCACTCATGTGTTTTCCTACGCGATGATGGTGCTGCTGGGAGATGTGGTTTTGATTGCGATTCCGTTGTTGTTTTTGGCATTGAGCAAGCGAGGCAAAGCATGAAATTAGGCAAATTTATTTTACCACTCCTATTAATTGCTCCGCTGTCAACGCACGCCGACACCTTTGAACCCAATACCACCTTTCGCGCCTGTTTTACCCCCGGCGAACCCTGCACGTCGATTATTGTCGATCAAATCAACCAAGCGCAGCACACCATCAATGTGCAGGCCTACACAGTCACCTCACGTCCGATTGTCAACGCTTTGATCGCCGCCCATCGCCGTGGCATCGATGTCGACGTCATCGCCGACAAAAGCCAATTCAAAAGTGGCGTTTACTCACGCGTGCAGCAATTGATTCGTTCTGGCATCCCCGTGTGGGAAGACGATACGCTGGATATTGCGCATAACAAAGTGATGATCTTTGACAACACCACCGTTGAAACTGGTTCTTTTAACTACTCCGCCAGTGCGCAAAAATACAATGCTGAAAATGTGCTGATCATTACCAGCCCCCGATTGGCGGCGCTGTATTTGGCCAATTGGCAAGCGCGGCAGAAAGTCTCGCAGTTGATTCCTGCCAAAGCAGAAACCAAGAGATCCCGATGGTAACCGTCAATGCCAGTGATTGACCGGTTACAACGCCTGATCAGTCACCGCATTGGTTTTATTGATGGGGTGATTTGACTTGGTTTTTGATAACGCCACCCCTGCAGAACCAAACAAATTCATCACCGTGGCACCGGCATTATTAGGCAACGCTTCAGCCACTAAGGTATCGGCTTTGAGCACGACAGGAACCAGCACCGCTTGTTGCCAGATGGGTTGTGAAGTAAGCGTGGTAAACGCCACCAAGAAGCCCCCAACAACCACAAACAAAATGCCACGAATCAATCCAAACAAGCCACCCCAGATACGACCAGAGATTGTAACATCCGGTGACAAACATTTAATAAACCAATAACGCACAAACATGCCAATCAGATAAGCTGCCATAAATAACACCAGAAATCCAATACCCAGCTGCACTTCAGGTTTGGTGGTGGTGGTGCTGAAATAATGCTGAATGCTGGGACTAAACAATACGGCGATCACGATGGCGAGAATCCAAACCAACAGTGACATCATTTCGCGAAACAACCCGCGCCAAATGCCCATGATCAGAGAGATTAAAACAATGGCGATGATCGCGCCGTCTACTAAAGTAAAATTTTGCATCTAGGGCTCCTGATATTAATGGTTAATCACATAAGGGGTAATCACACCCACGTCTGGGGTTTTCGCGGTTAGCAATTGCTGCCGTTCGCTTTGCAAGTGGTCTTGATCGACTTCCGGGCCAATCAGTATTTGCGCAGTGCCATTGGGCTGAGCTTGTATAAAAGCAGGCAATCCCAGTTTTTGCAATCGTTTTGCTTGAAGTGTTGCTGCTGCGATCGATTGTACAGCGCCAACGGGGAAAACATACGCCTGCGCCAAGGCTTGCGTTGCTTGCTCATCGGCAGAAGGTTTATCAGCAGGCGCCGACGTCGGCATCACCGTATTCATTTGTTGTGATGTCGGTGCAGGTACTGAATTTAACTGGGGTTCTGGCGGAATGGTCACCGCACCCGCGCTAAACGCCAGCATGCCGAATAATAATCCGCTCCATTTCATGTTGTTCATTGCCACCTTCTCATAATCTCTGCCACGGTATAAAACGATCCACACACAATCACCCGATCGTGTGGTTTTGCATCACGCATCACTTGCTCATAAGCACTGACGATACTGTGATGCACCTCATAAGGCAATTGTACCGCAGTAGCGGCGGCAATCAACTCATTCAGCGACGCTGCTCGCGCACTCAATAACGGCGCCAAATGCCAATGCGCCTTGGGTAACGCTGCCATCATGCCAGGAATATTTTTATCTGACAAGCAGGAGAAAACCACCTGTGTCGCCCCCGCGACGGGATGCTGCTGCAAATAACGCGCCAGATGCGCCATGGATTCAACATTGTGCGAAGCATCGAGGATCAGCTCACAAGATTTTTGAATGACTTGAATGCGTGCGGGGATGTGTAATGTTTGCAACCCTTGAGCAATGCTGGACTGTTGCAAGGGAATATCGAGCAAGGTCAATGCCATCAACGCTAAAGCAGCATTGGATAAAGCGATAACGGGGATGGGTAGTGATGCGTAATGATGTTGACCAGAAACCCATGACCATTGATTTTCTGATACCGCATAATCATAATGATTTTTTATTTGGTGTAACGTTGCCCCAATTTCTTGCCCATACGCCATAATTGATGCTGGCATTGCCGCATCACCAAACACCGCTGGCTTGCGGCTGCGCATAATGCCTGCTTTTTCAAAACCAATCTGCTCATGGGTATCGCCCAACGTCGCCTGATGATCCAAACCGATATTGGTGATCACCGCGACATCAGCATCGATAATATTGACCGAATCCAAGCGCCCGCCAATGCCGATTTCCAACACGGCAATATCGATTTTATTGCGCGCGAACCACCATAATGCGCACAGCAAGGCGTAATCAAAAAAATTTAAAGGCGTATCTTGTTGATGCTGCTCAACAGCCTCAAACGCCTGAACCAATTCCGCATCGGAGATTTCGGTTGTATCGATACGAATACGTTCATTGAATCGAATCAAATGCGGCGAAGTAAATGCGGCGACGCGATAACCATGGGCTTTCAGAATATGCTCACAAGCTGTTGTTGTAGATCCTTTGCCATTGGTACCCGTGACCTCAATCACCCGATACGACACCGGCAACAACCCCATACGTAAAGCAACCGATCGCACACGCTCTAGGTTTGGCACCAAATGTTTAGTGCTCATTAATTCAAGGCGAGTTAACCAATTCGACAATACCATGGCATGCCCTTGCTTAAACAGGCTCCGCTACTTGCATCAATTTAGACAATGCAGAAGCCACGACTTGAGGTAAGTCCTTGCGGTTGGCAATCATATCGATCATGCCTTTTTCCTGCACAAACTCACTACGCTGGAAGCCTTCGGGCAATTTTTGTCGTACCGTTTGCTCAATCACGCGAGGACCCGCAAAACCAATTAAAGCTTCAGGTTCAGCAATATGCAAGTCGCCCAACATTGCCAAACTGGCGGATACCCCACCCATGGTCGGATCGGCTAAAATCACGATATAAGGCAGTCCATGAGATCTCAGTTTACCCAGTGCCGCACTGACCTTAACCATCTGCATCAAAGAAAACAACGACTCTTGCATACGCGCCCCACCGCTGGCACTGAAGCAAATAAACGGACATTTGGCTTCGATACAAGCATTGATGCCTTGCACAAAACGTTCCCCAACAACAGAACCCATCGAACCGCCCAAGAAATCAAATTCAAATGCGGACACGACCACCGGGATTTTTTTAACGGTGCCTTTTACCACCACCATTGCATCTTTCTCACCGGTTTTTTCTTGCGCTTGTTTCAAACGCTCTTCATATTTCTTGGTGTCTTTGAATTTGAGCATATCCACAGGCAGAATATTCGCACCGATTTCGCTTTGCCCTTCTGCATCTAAAAACCACTGAATGCGGTTACGCGCACCGGTACGATGATGATGGTTGCAATTAGGGCAGACCATCAAATTACGCACCAATTCTGGCTGAAACAGCGGCTGACTACACGACGGGCACTGGCTCCAGACACCTTCGGGCACGCCTTTTTTATTTTGACCCGCTGATTCTGCCGTTAAAATACGGCTTTGTTTGTTTTTAGATAGCCAGCTCATGGTATTAACCTCTTAATCGTTCCGTTACGGAATCTTAGCATAAACGCCTTATGGTTTCATCATCGTTTCATCTATTAAGATTTTCAACTACAATGTACCCACATTCCCGGATAAAAATCATTATGACCGCACAAATCCTCAACGGCAAAGACATCGCACAAACGTTACGTCAACGCATTCAGCAAGACGTGGCTGCGCGCCTCAAACAAGGGCAACGCGCGCCTGGCTTAGCCGTCGTGATTGTTGGGGAAAACCCCGCATCACAAGTTTATGTACACAATAAACGCCAAGCCTGCATCGAAGTGGGGTTTTATTCACGCGCGTTGGATTTGCCTGCCTCGATCACTCAAGCCGAGTTATTGCGTTACATCGAGCAATTGAATCAAGACCCGTTTATTGATGGCATTTTGGTGCAATTACCCTTACCCAGTCATATTGATACACACGCGGTTATTGACGCCATTGACCCTCAAAAAGATGTTGATGGCTTCCATCCTTATAACATGGGGCTGTTGGCGCAACGCCGCCCTCACCTGCAGCCATGCACACCAAAAGGCATTATGACCCTGCTCAAAACCATTGGCATCACGTTCTCTGGCAAACATGCCGTTGTAGTGGGCGCATCGAACATTGTCGGCCGCCCGATGGCATTGGAATTTCTATTGCAAAAATGCACCGTCACCATTTGCCACAGCGCCACCCAAGATTTGCCCTCGCAGGTACGCCAAGCCGACATTCTGGTGGTCGCCGCCGGCCACCCCAAACTCATTAAGGGCGACTGGATCAAACCCGGCGCCATCGTGATCGATGTCGGCATGAACCATGTTGATGGCAAATTGGTCGGCGATGTGGATTTTGAAACAGCAAAAGAAGTTGCCAGCTGGATTACCCCAGTACCCGGCGGCGTTGGGCCGATGACGGTGGCAACGTTGTTGGAAAATACGTTGTTGGCCAGCGAAAAAAGATTTTAAAATAATCACAATGGGTGTATAATATTCAAATTCTATTTTGACAAGTACATCATAATGCACTACAATAACAACAACTTTAAATTAAATTCAACACCTCACTTTGAAAAATGGTTAACCTCGCTAAACCAAGAAACTTTTCGAGCAATCTCAAAATTACTGATGGTGCTACAAAACTTGGGACATGAAGTTAGAATGCCTCAAAGCCGCCCACTAGGAAATAGATTGTTTGAGCTTCGAGAAATGCATTTTGGTTTACGTGTATATTACGCATTTCAAAAGCAAGGGCACATCGTATTGTTAAAAGGTGGAAATAAATCAAGTCAAGACAGAGATATAAAAATTGCTTATCAACTACTGACTGATCTTGGAGAATAGCATGAAACAAAAAATCAAACTTTCCGACTTTAATGATTATGCTAAAAATCGTTTGGGCACCGAAGATTATCAAGCACTTAAGGCAGAAGCAGCCTTAGAAGCTGATATTTATCGTTCATTGCAAAATCAATTCTCGCATTTGGTTCAAGAATATATGGTGCGCGAAAATAAAGGATTTAACGACGTAGTAAAAGAATTTGAACTCAGCCAAACTCAAGTCAGTAAAATATTACGAGGCTCTGGCAACTTTACTTTTGCCACACTTGCGCATGTTTTTGCTGCCATGGGTAAAATGCCAAAATTAATTCAACAGGCCTAAAATCACCATGCTCATTCAAAACACCATAGGCTTTAAAATCGCCACTGTGCTCTCCTTAAAACGCCAGCTGGTGGATATCGACATGAAAGCGCTGGGGCTGTCACGCACGCAATGGCAGGTGTTGTTGCGCTTGAAAATTCTAGGCCCTTCCACGCAGAAAAAATTGCTGGAGCATCTGGACATTGACTGCGCGCATTTAACACGAGTGTTGGATCAGCTTGAGCAAGATCAACTGGTGGTGCGCACGCCATCTGAAGACGACCGTCGTGCACGAGTGGTCAGCCTTACTGAGCAATGCCAGCAACGCATTATGCCGCAGATGAAACAGTCACTATCCAATGAAAATGAGATTTTGTTAAATGAATTAAGCGCAGCAGAAAAAAAACAATTGGCGGCATTATTGGATAAGCTAGAATATAATTTATCAACCGCATTAAAGTAGTAGCTTCACATGAAACCCCTCATCACCAACGTACTCTCCAACAAACGTGTTGCCATCATTAACTGGACTTTGCTGTGTCTGATGCCCATCCTCGGCATGGCGATTGATCTGATCACACCGTCACTGCCGGCTATTGCTACAGAGTTGAGCATCTCGGATGGCTTGTCCAAAGACCTGATTTCAATCTATCTGTTGGGATTCGCCTTCGGTAACTTTTTCACCGGCTTCTTAACCGATGCCTGGGGTAGGAAAATCTTATTGCGTAGCATTTTACTGGGTGCCGTAGTGTCTAGCTTATTGCCCGTGGTTTTCCCGAATATTGACGTCTTGTTGGCTGCACGTTTACTACAGGGCTTGATGCTCGGCGCTTACTCCATTTTGATGCGCGCGATTTTTGCAGATATTTTATCGACCGATAAACTGGTACATCAAGGCACGTTGATCGCCACCATGTGGGGGCTCAGCCCAATCCTGGGGCCTGTGATTGGCGGTTACTTGCAATTATATCTGGGGTGGAAAGCAAATTTCTATATTTTAGCGCTGGTGGTGTTCCTGTTTTTCATCGTCATTATGATCATCATCCCAGAAACGCACAGCAAACCGCACAAGCTCAACTTTGCCACCATCAAAAGCAGCTTAAGGCAGGTATTACGCACGCCGATTTTTGTTGGACTGGGCATGATTATTGGCACCACGTATTCATTGATCATCGTGTTTCAAACCGTGGCACCTTTTTTAATTCAGAATAAATTAGGCCATTCCCCGGTGTTCTTTGGTTACTGCGCATTATGGCTGGGTGTGGTGTTTTTGATTGCAACGTTCCTCTGCCGCGCCATCATCAAAAGAATCGACGTAGATCGCTTGCTGGTGGTTATCATACCTGTTGTTACATTGATTGCGCTGCTATGCCTGATCGGCACCTGTTTTTCGCAAAGCCTATTATCCATTGAAATCAGCAGCAGCCTGATGTTCTTTGCCTGTGGTTTAATCTTTCCACTGGCCTTAGGCAAAGGCATGATACTCTCCAAACAAACCTCTGCCGTGGCAATTTCTGTGATGTACTTACTCAACATCCTCATCAGCAGCCTGAGCTCTTTTACCGTCAGCTTCTTCAATACCAATAGCGCCATTATGTTAGCAGGCATCTATTTTGTGCTGATGTTGGTATGTTTAGTGGTATATTGGAAAATAGTACACCGACGCACGGTTTACGTTAATTCTTGACAATTGCAATACTTGTATTGTACAATTAAAATCTGAATTCCCGCTTTCGCGAGAATGACACCATCGGAGTTTATCTCATGAATCACACCACCACCCTCTCCCCGCAACGCACCACCCTCATCACTTGGATCTTGTTATGTTTAATGCCCATCATCGGCATGGCGGTGGATTTATTAGCACCAGCATTGCCACCCATGGCCAATAGTTTACATATCGCCAACAGTTTGGTACAAGATTTGATTTCCATCTATTTGCTAGGCTACGCCTTTGGCAACTTTTTTGCTGGTTTAATTGCCGATGCTTATGGCCGAAAACCGCTATTAATCATGGCATTATTGGGCTTTATCATCACCAGCTTTTTACCTATTCTGTTTCCGAATATTACGCTGTTATTGCTGTCAAGATTACTGCAAGGGATATCGCTAGGCTTTGTAGCCGTGGTGATACGAGCGGTATTTTCTGACATCCTTTGCACCGACCAACTGGTACGCATGGGAACCTGGATCGGCACCATGTGGGGCTTAGGTCCCGTCATTGGCCCGGTCATCGGCGGTTATCTAACTTTTTATCTGGGGTGGCAATCGTGTTTTGAATTTCTTGCACTGATCACGCTGATTGGCTTAATCACGGTATGGGGCGTGGTTCCTGAAACCCACCACCATCATCACCGCAAACCCTTGAGCTTTAGCAGCACTAAACATAACATTACTGAAGTATTTCGCAGCAAATTGTTTCTGGGGATTGTTGTCGTCATGGGTACCGCGTATTCCTTGCTGATTACCTTCCAAACTACCGCGCCGTTTTTAATTCAAAATGTCATGGGAAATTCTCCGGTTTTCTTTGGCCATCTCGCGTTGTATTTGGGCATCGTGTTTTTAATCGCCACTTTTGTGGGCCGAGGGTTATTAAAAAAATATCCCGTGGATAAACTGCTTAGCGTTAGCATCCCAACCGCAACGGTTATTGCTGTGCTTAGCCTTGGGGCCAGCTATTGCTTCAGTCATAGCATTGTCTTAATCAGCATTGCCAGCGCGCTTATGTTTTTTGCTTGCGGTTTTATTTTCCCGCTTTCTGCCGGCAAAGGCTTGGCGCTATCTAAAAAGATGTCGATTGTTGCCAACGCCATGATGTTTTTAATGAATATTCTGATCACCAGCCTGACGTCGTTTATTGTCAGCTTCTTCACTGCCCAAAGCGCGGTGTTGTTAACCGGGATTTATGTGGCGTTGCTATTGATTGCAATGGTGGTATATTGGGGGATGGTTCGTCAAAAGAATGGTGGATTACGCGCTGCGCACTAATCCACCCTACTTAAACTGCTGTAAAATCTCATCCGTCTGCGCTTTACTCAAGCGTGGGCCATATTGCGAAACCACCATCGCCGCAGCGATTGCTGCGAGCTGACCGGCTTGTTGCATTGAATAATCATGGGTGATGGCATATAAAAATGCCCCAGCGTAGGTATCCCCTGCGCCTAAAGTACTAATTGGCTTTGCAGGTGCGCAAGGGATATCTATAAACTGTTGACCATCAAAGATCACCGAACCTTTCGAGCCACGGGTAATCACAAATTGCCGCGCAACGTTTTGTAACGCATCTTTGGCACCATCCAACAAGTGGGTACCGGTAAATTCCAATGCTTCGTCTTCATTGCAAAATAATAAGTCTACGCCTTTGGACAACAGCTGCTGAAATTGCGGCTTGAAGTATTTCACAATCATCGGATCCGAAAGGGTTAGCGAGGTTTTTACGCCCTGTTTTTCTGCTAACGCTTTTGCCGTTAACAACGCATCCATCGCGGTAGGCGAAGTCACGGGATAGCCTTCCATATATAAGTATTTGGATTTTGCCAGTGCGTCTTGATTGAGCTGTTCAACCGACAGGGTTTCGGTAATGCCTAAGTGGGTATTCATGGTGCGATCCGCATCGGCGGTAATCATCACCAAACAGGTACCGGTAATACCTTTGGGACGCGCATAATGGTCAAAATTAGAATGTAATCCAGCTTTTTTCATTTCTGCAAAATAAAGATCACCGTTAGCATCATCCGCAACTTTGTAGGAACAATAACCTTTGGCTCCAAACTGTTGCAACGTTACCATGCTGTTGAGCGCAGAACCACCTGAGGCGATTTTTAACAAACGATCAGTACCCAACACACCAAGCAAATGCTGTTGGCGCTCTTCCGTCACCAAGGTCATCATGCCTTTATCAATCTGGTGTTGATGTAGAAAGCCGGGGGTGATGTCATATTCTAAATCAAGCAATGCATTGCCGATACCATATACGTCATAATGAGCCATGGGGGTTCCTTAACAGATTAATAAAAATCAGAGAACATCACGCTGATCGATTGCGCGTTGCTGATGCGCTTGATGGTTTCCGTCAACATCGGTGCCAGCGTCAATTGTTTGATCTTGGGACACTGCTTAGCCGCTGCAGACAAGGGAATCGAATCCGTTACGACCAATGAAGTCAACGGTGAATTCATAATATTTTCCAGCGCATTGCCCGACAAGATCGGATGCACACAGTAGGCTGATACTTCGCGTGCCCCTTGTTTAATCAAGGCTTCCGCCGCTTTACATAAAGTACCGGCGGTATCGACAATATCATCGACCAGCAGACAGTGCTTACCCGCCACATCGCCAATAATATTCATAATTTCGGCGACATTGGCACGCGGACGGCGTTTGTCGATAATCGCCAAATCACAATCCAATCTTTTTGCTAAGGCACGCGAACGCGCCACACCGCCAATATCTGGTGAGACCACAATAATATCACCCAGATTTTGTTTTAAAATATATTCCAACATAATCGGGTTGCCGTAGACGTTATCGAGAGGAATATTAAAAAAACCTTGAATTTGTTCGGCGTGTATATCGACGGTTAATACCCGATCCACGCCAGCCGTTGCCAACATATCCGCAACAACACGCGCTGTAATTGGCACCCGCGCAGAACGTGAACGACGGTCTTGGCGCGCATAGCCAAAATAAGGGATCACCGCCGTAATGCGTCCTGCAGAAGCGCGACGCAACGCATCGGTCATCACCATCAACTCCATAATATTATCGTTGGTGGGCGGACAGGTCGATTGAATTAAAAAGACTTCACGGCCACGGACATGTTCATGAATTTCGACGAGAATTTCGCCATCGCTAAAACGACCGACGGTCGCACTACCCAGAGGAAGATTAAGCCCTGCGGCAATCGCCTTGGCAAGATCAGGATTCGCGTTACCCGAAAACAACATTAAATCTGACATGGCGCTATCCTTCTGTCGAAACCTTTATCGGCGAAGAGATTGGCTGGGCTGCTAGGATTTGAACCTAGGAATGCCGAGATCAAAACCCGGTGCCTTACCGCTTGGCGACAGCCCAATCCAGTTGATGAGCAATCACGCTACACCAATGCTGGCAAATTCTAGGGGGTTTTGCGACAAACTGCAAGCACTTTTTCGCGAGATTTTTATAATAGAGTTCTTTCCAAACCCTCAGCAATGAATTAAAATCTCGCGCTGAGTGATTGCTGTGCGAGTTTAGCTATTGGCATTGGCGAGGTCCATTGTTCATAAACTATAGCTGATTTTCTGTAAAATTGAATTTTATAGCATACTTAGATATCGAACACCACACGCTGCCGTGCTCACACATAATCGGGTAATGAAATCGAATTCGCCACCATTTTAATTTTTCCCATAATCACACTCGAACGCTGTTCTATTATCTCTTTCGAGACTTCGCCTTCTGCAAGAAAGCTCCCCCCTACCCAAACACCCAAGTCTTGAGTGGCATTAACAAATGGACGCATTAGTTCATTGTAACGCTTAAAGGCCACTGAATAATCACCTTCTGCTGATTTTAGTTCACCCGCTAAGATATAAGCCCCGACAATGGCTAAATTAGTACCCTGGCCAGACAATGGCGAAGCACAATAACCAGCATCGCCCAGCAATGCGACACGACCTTTAGTCCATGAGTCCATTTTTATCTGAGCCATGACGTCAAAATAGAAATCATCACTGTCATTCATAAGCTCGAGTATCTTATTCGACTCCCATCCCAAATCATAGAACCAGTCTCTAAGACACTTTTTTTGTCCTCTTTCATTGGCTATATCACTTAATACTTTCTTTGATCGAAATGCAAAAGTTACAAATGCTCTATCAGGATCTTTATCGCTATTCATAGCGATGAATTTTTGATCTTTCCCGTATGAGACGTCAATTCTATTGAGATGTAAATAATTGGGTATACTAAAAATGCTGAGGTAAGAACCTAGATTAAAGAACTGACAATCTTCGTCTAAAAAGGTCATCCCTCTAGTCGACGAGTGTAATCCATCGGCCGCCATTACCAGATCATAGCGCTCGATGTGGCCATCCTTAAAAGTCACTTCGACAAACTGATCCTTTTGCGCAAGGCTTATTATTTCTTTATGGAAATGACACGGTACGTCAGAGATGGCTTGTAATAAAATCTTAACTAATTCGCCGCGAACGATCTCGACATCATCGCCTGCTCTGAAACGCGCTTTTTCACCCTGTTCCTCTGATAGCGTTTGACCATCAGCGTCCACATAGCGCGTTGACAATACCGATGTGCGTTTTGCACGTATACTGTCATATATATCCATTTTTTTGACAACATCTAATGCAATACCGCGAATGTCTATGGCGTGTCCCCCCGTTCTTAATTGTTTGCTTCTTTCTATTAGAGTTGGATCGAAACCATATTTTTTTAGCCAATAGCAAATCGTAGGGCCAGCTATGCCAGCGCCTATAATGAGTATTTTGCGGTTATGATTCATACTTAGCCTTTATTGATAGTTAGAATAGCGATTTTAATATACTCAATATATCACTCTTTATTTAAAGAATCAGGTGTTATTGAGTCAACGTGTTCTCAATGAGGACGAATGTTAAATCTTTTTATAATTGCCACTGATGAATCACAATCGTCACTTGCAAATCTTTATTCTTCAGCCTGATTTTGGTGGGCAATATCGTGCCGTTCACCACCTGCTCACTTAAATATTGAATGCGCCACCCCTGCTGCGTCAAACTCGCCAACGTGCCGTATTGATTAAACGTTGACTGGTAAGGCACATAAGCCACGGGCAAGCCGCGAATCCAATACACCAAGCCTTCAATCGGCAATGACCAGCCCAAGGCTTGATTCATCAACTGCTGTGCATTGGCTGCGCTATATTTTTTACCTTCATGCGTGGTCAGTGTCACCTGCCCAGGTTTGCCTTGCAAATAAGTCGCCCCCAACCCCAACGGGCCATAAAATTCAATGGTGTAATGATCATCGGTCTTTTGCTGCCAAATCACATTGGCCGATTGGGCTTGTTGATTCAACACCACCCCCACCAAACCACTGACTTTCCAATGGGTAATTTGCGCCAGCTTTGGCTGCTGCAATGCCCACGTTTGCACAGGGTTATTCACTGGCATCGGTGCTTGCGGCACTGAGACGCAACCGAATAACACACCACATAGTACCGATAATAATAAAATTTTATAACATTGCATTGCAGTATCTTTGTTCTTGCTATTTGTACCATTGTAAAAAAAATACCGGAACATGAACACTAAAACTTGCACGCTCAGATGAGCAACCATTGCTTTTTTGTTTAAAATATGATATCATGTGCCATCAAATGACGGCACATTAAGGAGTGGTTTTATGGAAACCTTCAGCGTGAGAGATCTACGTGAGCATACCGGCGCTTTAATTCACGGTGCTGAACTGGGTAAGTTATCTTTAGTCACCAAGCGTGGTCGCCCGGTGTTCTTGGCAGTGCCTTTTGATAAAGCATTAATAGACACGGGACTTTCCCTGAATATGGCCATTCGTCTGTATCAGGAAGGGGCCATCAGCACAGGGAATGCTGCAAAATTGTCCGGCCTACCGGTTGAAGCCTTCTTAAAAACATTAGGGGCATTGCGAATTTCAGTGTTTCCGGAATACACCAAAGGCGAACTGGAACATGAGCTCAAATCCTTCGCTGCACCCCGAAAACATGGCTGACATTATCATTGCCGACAGTGGCCCGGTGATTATGGCCGCACAAGTGGGTTTGTTGCCGTTACTAAAACAACAGTTTGCCAAACATCACCACGGTTGCGCCTTATATTGAAGCATTGCAAAATCATGGATATTTTTTATCGCCAACGTTAATCGATCAGATTCTCCAGGCAGCCGGTGAAAGCCCATTGCATTGAAATAGACAATTTTCCTCAAACCCTCTACAATGAACGCTGAACATCAATATTGTGAACCTTTATGCACGCCTCCATTCGTAAAAAATTAGAAAGCCTGATTGAACGCCACCAAGAGTTGGGACATTTACTCAGCAACGCCGAAGTCATCAACGACCAAAAGAAATTCCGTGAATATTCCAAAGAATATGCCCAATTAGAACCGGTATTGGACTGCTTCAAACGCTTTCAAAAAGCCGAATCAGATGTGGCCTCTGCCGAATCGATGCTGAAAGAACCCGACCCTGAAATGCAAGCAATGGCAAAAGAAGAATGGAGCAGCGCCAAACAATTACTAGAATCCCTCGATGCAGAATTACAAGTACTGCTGCTGCCCTCTGACCCGAACGATACCGCCAACGTATTTTTAGAAATTCGCGCTGGCGCGGGGGGTGATGAGGCCTCGATTTTTGCCGGCAACTTATTCCGCATGTACAACCGTTATGCCGAAAATCAAGGCTGGCAGGTGGAAGTGATTAACAGCAACGAAGGCGAGCACGGTGGTTACAAAGAAATCATCGCACGCATTATTGGCGATCGTGTTTACTCGCAATTGAAATTTGAATCGGGTGCTCATCGCGTACAGCGCGTGCCTGAAACTGAAGCACAAGGGCGAGTACATACCTCTACCTGTACGGTTGCCGTGATGCCGGAAGTGGATGAAGTAGAAGCCATTGCGATTAACCCAGCGGATTTGCGAGTCGATACCTTCCGCTCTTCCGGCGCCGGTGGTCAGCACGTTAACAAAACCGACTCCGCGATTCGCATTACCCATATCCCCACCGGTGTGGTGGTCGAATGCCAGGACGAACGTTCACAACATAAAAACCGTGCGCGCGCCATGTCATTGTTGCAAGCGCGCTTATTACAAGCCGAACAGGATAAACAAGCCGCTGAACAAGCGGCGACGCGTAAGAGCTTGGTGGGCACCGGCGACCGCTCCGAACGTATTCGTACCTATAACTATCCGCAAGGTCGCGTCACCGACCATCGCATCAACTTGACGTTGTATCAATTAGACCAAATTATTGAAGGCAATATGGACTCGGTGATTAAGCCTCTGCTTCATGAGCATCAGGCAAATCTGTTGGCTCAGATGCAGACTTAACCGCCTCTTCTTTTTGCGCCTTACCAAACACCAGCAACATCTGCTCAAAGAAGTAACGCAGGGTTTCGGTCATGATGCAAAAATCGGCGTCAAACTTAGCTTCGGCGGTTTCGCTCAACACTTCATTCGATTGATCGCGTACGCCCTCTAAAAATTTCATCGAGGTAATCGAGAAGTCTTCTTTCAACACAAAGCTGATCTGGTCACACCACGACAAGCGCAATTGAGTAATTTCACGACCGGTTTTAATCAACCCTTGAATTTCTTCGGTTAACAGATTTTGTTTCTGGCAACGAATGACGCCGCCCTCTTCCACATCTTTCAAGACGCAACCATCTTCAATGGTAAATTCAGCGGGATAATGATGCTTGCTGATCCAATCGGTTAACAAAATCGGAATCGACTGCGTTTCTGGCAACTGTACTTTCAATGAACCCAAAGTTTTGCGCAGAAATTCAATCAACGTCTCAGCTTTGCGCGGACTACCGGCATCAACCACCAGCAAGCCTTTGGCAGGGTCAATATACGCCAAGGTTTGACTGGTACGGCTAAACGCCCGTGGCAGCAGGCTTTGGAAAATATCGTCTTTCAACTGATCTTTTTCTTTTTTACGCACCTTACGACCGGTGCTGCCTTCAATCTCAGCGATGCGTTCTGCCAGCATTTCTTTGATCACGCTGCTGGGAATGATTTTATCTTCGGTTTTCAAACACAACAACAAAAAGCCATTAGCGGCATGTACCAACGGCGGCTCTGCCTGATCAGTTGACTGCCCGGTCGGTGCTACCCAGCCCATGCTTTTCAAATCATGACTGTTGCAAGGCTGATACGCCTTGTTCTGCAAATCAGCGGCCAACCCTTCTGGCGTTAACGTGCAGGGTTCGGTAAAGGTATATAATTGACAGTTCTTAAACCACATGACGACTTTCCCTCGGTTTTCACAAAGTGGGTATTATGCGGTATTTTAAAAAAAAATGCACTGGCGACATTAACAAATTATCTGTGCTACACTAATCGCACACCCGCTTAAGTGATTATTAATGTATGCTATTGATTATTATGGCTTTTTTGGCATTTATACTGCTGATCATTGCGCTACTCCTGCTCACTAAATTACAATTTTTTCATATAAAACAACAGCTTGCTGATAAAATCTCTGCGCAACACCTAATTACAATCCAGGTGTTGCAAGATGGCCTACAAAAGGGCCGCAGCGAAACCGCCGAGCAAGTCAAAACCGCACTCACCGACTCCAGCAAGGCCATCAGCTTACAGATGGAAAAGCTGGCTAACCTGACGGAAAATCGCCTCAAAGAAATCTCCGGTCAGGTTGAAAAACGCCTGAACGAAGGTTTTGAAAAAACCACGCAAACCTTTACCGACATTGTCAAAAGGTTAGCGTTGATTGATGAAGCACAGAAGAAAATAACCGAACTGTCCGGCAATGTCGTTAGCCTGAAAGACCTATTAAATGACAAACGTTCACGCGGGGCCTTTGGCGAAATCCAACTCTCCACGCTGATCCGCAATATCTTTCCCGAACACGAAAAACACTGCGCATTTCAACATACGCTCAGCAATGGCAAACGCGCCGACTGTATCTTGTTTTTACCCAAACCCACCGGCAACCTGGTCGTCGACTCTAAATTCCCCTTAGAAGCTTATCAACGGTTGATGGATACCTCGCTCAGCGAAACTGATCGTCGCGTTGCCGAACAACAATTCCGCCGCGACATCAAAAAGCATATTCAGGATATTGCAGAAAAATACATTATCCCGGAAGAAACCGCCGAAGGGGCAATTATGTTTATCCCCGCGGAAGCCGTGTTTGCGGAGATTCACGCCCATTATCCGGATTTGGTAGAAGCGTCGTACCAGGCCAAAGTCTGGCTTGCTTCCCCCACCACCATGATGGCGATTTTGACCACCATCCGCGCGGTGCTGAAAGACGATGCCACCAAACAGCAGGTACACATCATTCAACAGCATCTGCAGGTGCTCGGCCAAGATTTTGGCCGCTTCCAACAACGCATGGATGGTCTGCAACGTCATATTGAACAGGCGCATCAAGACGTACAGGAAGTGAATGTGTCGGCGCGTAAAATTACCAGTCGTTTTGGCAAAATTGAACAAGTGAATTTGGACACCCCTAAGGAGCTCTTATGACACAGGACACGCTCAAACAGCAAGCCGCTGAAGCCGCCCTCGCCTATATCAAAGATGATATGATCGTTGGCGTGGGCACGGGTTCCACCGTCCGTTTTTTTATTGAAGCGCTGGGCAAAATGAAACACCGTATTGAAGCGACGGTTTCCAGCTCTGATGCTTCGACCGCGCAATTAAAAGCGCTGGGGATTCGAGTACTGGAGTTAAATACCGTCGATCGCGTCGATGTGTATGTTGATGGTGCTGATGAATTTACCGTGCATCGCCAATTAGTCAAAGGCGGCGGTGCCGCGCTGACGCGCGAAAAAATCATCGCAGCCTGTGCCAAACAGTTTATCTGCATCGCCGATCAATCAAAACAGGTCGACGTGTTGGGCAAGTTTCCGTTACCGGTAGAAGTGGTTCCGATGGCACGCAGCTATGTCGCGCGGCAGTTGGTGAAATTGGGTGGCCAGCCGATTTATCGCGAAGGCGTAATCACCGATAATGGCAATGTGATTTTAGACGTGCATGGTTTGAGTATTGTTGATCCAAAAGGGTTAGAAACCGCGATCAATCAGATTACCGGTGTGGTAACGAATGGGATATTTGCACTACGTCCAGCAGATAAAGTGCTGGTGGCGAGTGAGGGTGGGATGAAAATAATTTAACCCCCTCCACCCTAACCCTCCTCCGCAAGGGAGGAGGGAATTTTGCTACCCACCAATCTTATTATACCAACCCGCAGCAACCGCGCCCCAAATCCAGCAGGCGATGAAGATTACTACAAAGGTCCAAGTACCATAATCTTTACCAAACAAACCTTGGCTGGAGACATAAGGGAATACGTAAAACAACATGACCAACGCCGGTAATGCACCGATAAACAAGGCACGTTTCCACCAGGCGCCGTCTGTCATAATCGGCAAGCCGAACAACAAGCCCCAAATGGCGCCCCAGAAAATTTCGTGCTCCAATTGTGCCCATACATACGAGTAGGAATCAATTCCTGGTAAATTAACGCCGATCTTCGCGGTAATACCATAATAAACCGCCAGTAACAATAACGCTTCAGCGATTAAACCACCGACAGCACCGGCAGCAAAGCCAATTGATAATTTTCTGAAAAATTCCATAATTGCTCCTAAAGTAAAATAACGGTTTTTGGTTAACCACGCCGTTGCTTCAGCAAAGCTGGTGCGCCCGGCAGGACTCGAACCTGCTACCCACGGCTTAGAAGGCCGTTGCTCTATCCAGATGAGCTACGGGCGCGCATGTGAACAACAGGTGAATGTCATTTAATTGGTCGGGGTAGAGGGATTCGAACTCTCGACATCCTGCTCCCAAAGCAGGCGCGCTACCAGGCTGCGCTATACCCCGAAGGTCCGGCAATAATACCGGCTTGACCTAACAGTGTCAAGGTGAATGACAAGTTTTTCTTAAGACTGTGTATACATGACTACGGCTGCAAAAAAATAGCTTGTTTCACCACCATCTGCAGAATAATAAATCACACAATAATCACTGCTAGGAGGCTTCGAACCAGGAGGATACAAATCTCCATACGGAAATGGCACCCCCCCTAGAGTTATAGTAGGAAAAACACCATGGGTAACACCATCAAAAATTGAATCATAATTGGCAATCTCCCGACTAGCAAAATATATACAACCATTTGAGCTAGGATCATCCTTCACAAAAGGAATACTACTGGGGTCACTTGGATTAATCGTTCTCAAAGCGTAATTCATCATAAATTGGCTCTGAAGTTGCTGTGCGTAGGTCTGAGTTTGTGCAAGATTCGCCTCAAGAGAAAAATCCAAATATCGGGGAACTGCAACCGCCGCCAAAATTCCAATAATAACCATTGCAACAATCAATTCCATCAGGGTAAACCCTTTATTAATTGTTTTCATAACCCTCTCTTCTTCATTTTCAATGACTTACTATATCAAATAACGAACCAAATATTCAAATAAAATACAGAATTATTGCTTCACCCCGGGACTCTAGGAAGCAATGCCACCTGCTGAGCCGTTAGATCTTTAGATAACTCAGCCTGACAGAACGCAAAGGCACCCAGTCGATAAAACTCTGTCGCTTTGACACCTTCAATGACACTATCTACCCCTTTTTCTAGCTGCACAGCTATACTTGGCGCAGCCCACTGAACAATCGCTTGTGAGATTGTAGAAGGCAACGTAGATAATGTTTCAACCAGTTTACCTGCCACAAACGCTCGCTTATTTTCTGGCGTTTCACATGCTTTGAAATGAGGATCACTCGAGAGATCCTGCAACAGCATCCCGACTTTCCCAACCATCAATGCAACAGTAATGACACCACTCGCTGTGGACAACAAATCACCCATGGTCTTTCCGATCAAAATACCAGCCAATGCCGACAAAGCCATCGATACCCCAACCGGCGTCAGGGTTTTAGTGCCTTCGCCTTTGGCAAACATGGCACTAGCCCCCATCGCCATTCCGGACAGTAGCATCAACGACGGCAGCATGGTTGAAGTAGCCCATACTCCTGCTGCCATAGGTGTTAACATGGACACCAACAGCCCCACTTGTGGCAATGCAGCCGATACAGAGGCTTTACAGAAGTTTGAGCCAAATTGACCAGCCATCTCGCTCGCTTTGGCAGCAGCGCCTTCAAAATCAAGCGCAGAAGGTTTCGCAACAGCAACAGACGCGCCGCCACTTTTATAAGCCCCAGCTTGGATGTCTTCCAAATCAATGGACACTGGGGCAGTCAACCAAGAAGCGTAGGAGGACAATTGCTCACGAGCATAAGAAATCCAAGGCATCGGGTTCAATGCTGAAGCAACAGCGATCGCAACCTTGTCACTAACAGGATCTAAGAAATCAAGCATACCTGGGCGCGGTCCTTCAATGGCCTTAAAAGAAGGCGCTTCAACAAAAGAAACGACTTTATCTAATGCAGCGTTCATTACTTCATGAACCACACTCTCCGGCTGTTTAATCAATGTGGCATTTTCAATCAATTGCTCAACCAGTGCAACAAACTGCTCTTTGGATTGACTGGAACGACCAATGATTTCCAATTGTTCCAGCACCTTAGCATTTTCCGCTTTCGGCAATTCCTCGATTGCTGCTTGAAAGCGCCTATACTGAGAAAACTCAGAAAGGCCTATTCCTATTGAAACTAACCCTGGTGTAGCCAATCGTGACGCTGCCGCCATTAATTCAGGATTCGCTCCTGGCAATGTCGAGAGCCACTTACTTGCCTCAATCACCTCTGGACTATAAATAACACCTCTGAATTGGGACATAAAATGCATCGTTGCCAAGCAATGGATCGCCTGACTTAATCTGACTGGATATTCTTCAGGCGTGGTAGCAGCAAAAATTTTATCTCTCAAATTACCCCATTTCAGTTGTTCCTCAGGAGAAAGTGTTTTGAGCGTATTCTGTAACGATTTTTCCAATCGTTCTACATACAATTGTTCTCTGAGTGCCTGGCAGGCTGACTTTTCTTTTAAAGGCAGATCCTGAACCAAATCAAAAACTGGCGCCTCTGTCTGAGCAGAAAATAATGCATCCATCTCCAGCTTATAAGGGTATAGAAGTTGAATATCGATCTGCTCACGAATGGCTGCCTCAGAATTTGCGGACAGTGCGTAATAGAAAACCGATTTCCAGCGAGACAGGGCATCATCAGAGAGGTCCATCACATTCCAAGCCGCTAAATCCTTTATTTTTGTGGCTAACGTTATTTCAAAAAACTCTTCTCTTAATGCTCCCAGCTCTGCATTAAAATCAGCTTTATTTTTATCCTCTATACATTTTTTTTCTTTTTCTACTTCTTTTGGCGAAAGATCTTCTAATGCCAATGCACTCAATTGAGCTTCTAGCTTTCCTTTATAATCCTTGAGGAGAGAAAGCCTCATCTCTTCAACAGCAGGTCGTGCAGCTGAAACTGTTTTAAGCAGCAACTCAACCATCGCCTCAAAGCCTACTTCTTGTTGTTCAGCAGCGGGCACTGCCAAACGAAATGCTTTATGAGGCTTTCCTGCATAAAGGGCATTTCTTACCCCCTCCCATTTAGCCCGCCTTGTTTCAGATAACCCCGAAAAACACGCTTGATAGGCTTTCTCGGCTTCTACAAAACGAACCACTTGATCTACAATCACCCCTGAATAAGGCGGCATGAATGCCAACACGTCTTGCCGAGTAGCACTCGATAACAGAGCACTTCTTGCTTGGTTCCACAATGTTTGCTGATCATCCGACAAATGGCTGATCATAGTCGAGAAGGCGCGATCATATTGCCCTACTGCCACTGCTGCGCGAACTTCGGAGAATTGCGCTTGCTGTTCTCCAAATTGTGTTTTAAAGGTTTGACGCATGTCATCAGGCGTCAACTCCAGTGCTCTTATTTGACGCCACTTTCCTTGCTCCACTTCAGGCAAACATTGGATAGCCGTCTCAAATATTGACTGAGAGGTCGCACTGGTTCTAATAGCATCAAAATGCTCCATATAAACCTTCAGCGTATGCTCAGACATAGGATGTAAGATTTGTTTAAATTGCTCAAGCGACGCCACCGATAATACAAGGCCTCTTATTTGACGCAATGTTTGATGCTCTGACGCAGGAAGTGTTTTCAGACGGGCTTCAAAGTCCGCCTGTGTCTCACCCGTCAAAGCCAATGCTTTAATTTGCTGTAATTGTGATGCCGCGGCAACAAACAATCCATTCACGTTTGCATCAGACACTTCTTTCGCACGCACCTGCGCTTCGTATCGCTCTGTTTGCAATACCGGTTGACGAAGATGGCCAAGGGCGCTAATCACAGAATCCTTCGCTTGTGTATTAAAGACATCCTTGTCCGCAGGTACCTCACGTTTAACCTCGGCACGTGTCTTACACCAAAGACCTAACGCGTCTCGACGCTCTTGCTCTCTCAACAATGCTTTCAGCTGATCAGCAACCGTCATAATTGCAGCAGACACTAAAGTGCCTTGCAATACTTCCATGGGAATTATGGCTTCACGTTCTTGTCGTTCTCTTTCCAGAGTAGCTTTCATTTCAGTTTTAAAAGCCGCAAATCTTTCTGCGACAAGCGTAGGTTGAGTCATATGCTCATAATGCGCCACCAGGCGCTCTATATTAGGTTGTACAGCGCTCATCATGGCCTTTTCTTCTGCAGAAAAGTGATAGCTGTCCAGTGAGGCCAGCATTTGCTGAGTTTCATACAAAATACCCGACCACGCCGCCCAATTTCCTCTTAGTATTTTTTGAGGCTCCGGTGCGTAGTTGCCCAACACCTCTCCCTCTGTCATTGCAGAGTTGAGAAAGGACGACACCTTGCGAAGATTATTGAAATAATTATCTTTCGCCACTAATGGGTTCAGTTGCTTACCATCGGGAAGTTGATACGATTTTGTTCCTTTTAAGGCATCTGCAAGATATTCAAATCGCCGAACCGAAGGAGCATTAATGTCATCAAAACGGGGCATAGGCGACGCTGAAGGCACTGCTGCCGATGCAGCTAAAAACGCTGCCTTTTCTTCGACATTTCTGGGGGTTGGCTTAGTGCCTGGCTGTATATAAACACCCAAATGCTCTTCCGCGACCACAAGTTTGCCTTGCATACTTAGCCCTTCCAAGACATCTGTTTTAGTTCGGGTACCATTAACATAAATGAACGCATGTTCTAGATAATAATCACCCGAAACTTCACTACCTCCGGTGGTCGTATTAGAGGTACGAACCATACCCTCTCCCGCAATACCAAAACCATATCGGTCCATAGCACTACCATCTGCACAAGACCAAATATTCAGGGTTGTCCCATTGGCCAATGAACTAAAATGCTCCGGCTGCATGAATTCAGAACCCACCTTAATCATACCCTGCTCAGCAGGCAATGCGAGATCTATGGTTGCACCTGGATAGCGTTGGATGACGTCATTCACGGATTCAGTCGTATTTGCGCCACAGAAAACATAGTCTCCATTTAGACGAATCAGCTCAGCCATGTGTGACTCTGGAAAACGAGCTTGATCATTAGGATCATAAACCAACACTTTCAATGTTGAGTAATCTGGGGTTTTTAAAGCTGAAGCGTCAGTCAGTGCACGCCCAGCATCAGCTGTGCTACTTTTTTCAAGAGCTTGCCAGGAGTCAAATAACAATCGCAGACCAGTGCCTGTGACTGGAACGGCTGTTGTACCCTGCCCCGTTCCAATGGTGATCGTTCCAGAAGTTCCGATCATTTCTAACGGAAGCGCAAGTAAAGCAGCTCTTGCACTCGCCTGATCAGAGAAAACATCGGAATAAGTAATGATTCCACTAAACTTATTATAATTCCAGGCTCTAGTACCTCCAGGAGCGGCACTTGCTGTTGCAATCGGCGTTATGGATTGAACATTAAAGTTAGCAGAGGCAAACGTCAAGGTTAATGAAAAGGTACCAGCAGGACGATTAAAAATAATGCTGTTAATAACATTAATAAAGGTTGTCTTATTCAACGTATTGGTCGTCACAATCACCGAACCAGCTGAAGGGGATGGACTAACTGTGGGCGTAATGGTTCTAGTAGAAGTCGCTGTAGCCGTCACCGTGGGAGTCAGCGTTGAGGTAGCCGTTGCCGAACTGGTCGCTGATCCCGTACTCGAGGCTGTCCAGGAAATGGTTGGCGTAGTCGTTGCAGTTTCACTGCCCGTGCCAGAAGCAGTTGCTGAAACGGTTCCTGTGAGCGTAAACGATGGGGTACCTGAAGTCGTCACCGATACCGTAGGGCTGCCCGTGGCAGATGTACTAAAAGAAAGGCTATCCGTTGCTGATGCGGTAAAACTGCTGGTAGAACTTGGGCTACCAGAAACCGTACAAGATACCGTTACGGTGTCAGAGCCTGTTGTTGATGGCGTTACCGTCCATGTGACGCTTGGGGTTTCTGATGGGGTTATCGATACAGTACCGGAATCAGATAAACTCACGCTACTGGAAGACGATGCCGAAAAGCTGGCGCTCACTGTTGAGCTTGGGCTTACCGTCATCGATACGCTAGGTGAAGCAGTGTCCGTCACTGTGATCGATGAACTACCACTGGCCGTCGGCGTCATCGTCGCGGTTTGCGTCGCTGTCAACGTCGCCGTGGCTGTTACACTTCCTGTTTCCGTATTCGTTAGGGTAACCGTCGAAGTTCCACTCACTGTTGAGCTTGGGCTTACCGCCATCGATACGCTAGGTGAAGCAGTGTCCGTCACTGTGATCGATGAACTACCACTGGCCGTCGGCGTCAACGTCGCGGTTTGCGTCGCTGTCAACGTCGCCGTGGCTGTTACACTTCCTGTTTCCGTATTCGTTAGGGTAACCGTCGAAGTTCCACTCACTGTTGAGCTTGGGCTTACCGTCATCGATACGCTAGGTGAAGCAGTGTCCGTCACTGTGATCGATGGACTACCACTGGGACTAGTCGATGGTGTTACGCTCACGGATTGTGTTGCCGATAACGTTACCGATGCGGATACTGACCCTGTCGTAGAACTGGTCACACTATAGGTCGTGCTGCCGCTTGGACTGCCTGTTGGGCTCACCGTTGGTGTCAACGTGATCGAC
>CANJVU010000004.1 GCA_947478525.1 Thiotrichales bacterium | reverse complement strand
GAGGCGTGGCATTGTCAAAAGTGTAAAGCTTGTAAAGAGGTCGGCGAATGGCATTGCGATAATTGTGGTCAGTGCACCTACACACTTACACAATCTTGCGATGGTTGCGGTAAAAAATCACCCTATGCTGAGTAGGGGTGAGTAGTCACATGTAATCTTAAGTATAGCGTGATACAATCGTGGTTTGAGTGTTTAAGGGAACCTTGAAATGAAAGGTGTGTTAAGTTTAGTTGCATTGATGTTGGCAATGTCTACTGCTTATGCGAGTGACCTGTGTGAGGCATTGCAAGCGAACCCTCCTAGCATCAGTGCGTCCATGCAACTCAGTGCCGATGGTCAGTCTTCTACCATGAATGTTGTATTGACGAATCATGCTGGTCAGGATATCCCCAGCTATACCTTGTATTTCAACTCTGATTTTGGCGTGACTTCTGTGTCAGGTGCTTCATTTCAATTAATACATGGTCAAAACGGCAGTGGTGAAGGAGATTTGTGGGGTATTGAATCCACTGCGCCTGTGCACTCTAGCGTTACCATTCCAGTGGTGGTTGCGACCGATTCCTTGCAATTATTAAGTTTTTTCCGTGGCTTTTTTATGGTAGCGCAGGAAGGTACTTTAGCGCCCTGTGCACCGATTAATATCAAGGCAGTCAATAATATTTTACCGCCGTATCATCCATCGTTAGCCACCAGTGATTATAAACATTATCAAGAAGAGGCGACGACTTCAATTGAGGGCAATACCCCCAAAACCGTTATTATTGCTGATTCGACAGATCGCATCATTCCCAAGCCAGTATTAATCAGCGCAACCGCTGGCGCATTGCCTTTTACCTTGAGTTTGCGAACCAATATTGTGATAAAAAATTCTGCTTTGCAAGCTTCAGCGCAGTATCTGCAGCAAATCTTGCGTAGTGCAACCGGTTACCCATTAACCATTAGGCGTGGTCACCCTGTTAAAAGCAACGATGCGATTGTGTTGCGTTATCGTGAGTTAAAGGCGCAGGGCTTAAATAAGCCAGAAGCTTACACGCTTAGTGTGAATAAAAAAAATATTATAATTACCGCAAATCCAGGCGATAGCGAGGCTATTTTTGACGGGATTCAAACCTTACGTCAGTTGTTGCCACCACAAATTTTCGATATGCAGATCAATAACAACACGATCTGGCAGGTGCCAGCAGTTGAGGTACAAGATTATCCGCGCTTTCTTTATCGTGGCTTTATGTTAGACAGTGCGCGTCATTTTCAGCCGCCTGTGGAAATTGAGCATGTACTAGACATGATGGCGTTGAATAAATTGAATTATTTTTACTGGCATCTGGGCGATGACGAAGGTTTCCGTTTCTCCGTAGACCAATATCCAGCATTATCAACCATTGGTGCGTGGCGTGGGTTTAATTTTATGTTGCAACCAACGCTTGGGTCTGGGGCAGATGTTTATGGCGGGTTCTATAGCCAACAAGACATCGCCAATATTCTTGCCTATGCAAAAACGCTGCACATTACCGTCATTCCAGAGATTGATATGCCGGGTCATGCTCGGGCTTTGGTGAAATCTTTGCCAGGACAAATGGAAGATCCGAATGATCAATCTTACTACACCAGCGTGCAGGGCTACAGCGACAATGTGATTAATCCCTGTGTTCCTGGATCGATGGATACCATAAAAAATGTCTTGCTACAAATGGCAGCGTTATTTCCAGATGCGCCTTATATTGGCGTGGGTGGCGATGAAGTACCTAATGGTGTCTGGATGGGTTCGCCGATGTGTAAAGTGTTTATGCAGCAACATGAATTAACGACAGAACAACAAGTGTTTGATTATTTTTTTGCGAGTCAGATTCAACCTATTGTAGAAAGTACCGGCAAAAAAGTGATCGGCTGGGGGGATTTTGTGGGTTCAGAAGTGACTGCTTATCCCGACACATTACCATCAGACCAAATACTGAAAACCGATGCTGTGGTTTTGCCGTGGAGTGTGTATCAAAACGATCCACAGAGCCAAACCACGTATAACCAAAATTTAGTCGCAGCCACTAACCTTGGGTATGGTGTGGTTGAAGCGCCCGCTGCTAACCTGTATTTTGATTTGGCGTATAGCCCTAATCCCAATGAAATCGGCCAGCATTGGGCAGGGTATTTAGACACTGTAGCTGTTTATAGCACTCTGCCCATTCCGACAGATTTTGCGGGTAACGCACAAAAAATCTTAGGTGTGCAAGGCAACCTGTGGGGCGAATTTAATGTTACTCAAGCCAATTTAGATTACCTCACCCTGCCCAAAATGGCAGCGTTGGCAGAGGTGGCGTGGACGCAACCCAACTTGCGCGATTGGAATGATTTCGGCTATCGCATGGCGCATGATTATTTTCCCATCCTGGATCAGATGAACGTCGGTTATCGCGTTTCACCGCCTGGCGTTGTCGTGATCGATGGTCAGCTGATTGCGAATGCAGAGTTTACCGTGCCGGTACAACAAAGAAATGGTTCTATTGTGAATGAAAACCCAGAACTCAGCATTCACTACACCACCGATGGTTCAGCGCCAACCGCACAATCACCAGTGTTTAATAGCCCACAACTTTACTTACTGGGCGCTCAATATCAATTTGTGGCGTGTAATCCCGTCGGTCGCTGTAGCTATGTTGTGACGCCGGTGGTTAATTAAGCATACACCGGAAACTGTTTGCATAGAGTAGACACCTGGCCTTTGACTTTTTCAATCACCGCTTCATCACCGATGTGATCTAAAATATCGGCGATCCAGTGGGTGAGTTGTTCCACTTCGGGTTCTTTAAAACCGCGAGTCGTGATTGCCGGAGTGCCGACGCGGATGCCGCTGGTGACAAAGGGTGATCGCGGGTCGTTGGGCACTGCGTTTTTGTTGGTGGTGATGTGTGCTTTGCCTAAAGCGGCTTCGGCATCTTTGCCGGAGATATCTTTGTTGGTCAAATCAATCAAACATAAATGGTTGTCAGTGCCGCCGGATAAGACGTTATAACCCCGCTGTTTTAATACTGCAGACATTTTTCGGGAATTATTGAGCACTTGTTGTTGATAGGTTTTGAATGAAGGATCCAGTGCTTCTTTAAACGCCACGGCTTTGGCAGCGATGACATGCATCAATGGGCCACCTTGGGTGCCGGGGAAAATCATCGAGTTGAGTTTTTTGGCGATTTCTTCGTTGTGTTTCGCCAGAATAATGCCGCCGCGTGGGCCACGCAGGGTTTTGTGGGTGGTGCTGGTGACAACGTCGGCGATGGGTACCGGGCTTGGGTAAATGCCTGCAGCAACTAAGCCAGCGACATGCGCCATATCGACAAATAAATAGGCGCCAACTTTATCAGCAATTTCGCGGAATTTTTGCCAATCGACCACGCGGGAATACGCTGAAAACCCAGCGACGATCATTTTGGGTTTGTGTTCCAGCGCCAAGCGTTCCACTTCAGCATAATCAATCAAGCCGGTATTAGTGTCGAGACCGTATTGAATGGCGTTGAATAATTTGCCGGAGAAGTTAACCTTGGCACCGTGGGTCAAATGCCCGCCATGCGCCAGGCTCATGCCCAGGATGGTATCGCCGGGTTGCAGCAGCGCAAAGTAAACAGCGGCGTTAGCTTGCGAACCTGAGTGCGGCTGCACATTGGCGTAATCGACGCCAAACAGTTTTTTAACGCGATCCAGCGCCAGTTGTTCAGCAATATCGACGTATTCACAGCCGCCATAATAACGTTTGCCAGGGTAACCTTCGGCGTATTTGTTGGTGAGTACGGAGCCTTGCGCTTCCATCACGGCGGGGCTGACGTAATTTTCCGAAGCGATCAGTTCGATATGGTCTTCCTGGCGCTGCGCTTCTAAGGTGATTGCGCGTTGTAATTCCGGGTCGACTGTGGCGATGGTGTTGTTGTGGTTAAACATGAGGTGCTCCGGTCAAGAATTAAAGTGGAGACCATTGTAACACGAGTTATTTGATTTTAAACCCTAGGGCTTGTAAACGTTTTTCAATGCCAGGATGAGTCGAGAACATATCGCTCATCGACGACGTTGGTTCAATCCCAGCCATAATCGGGTCAAAAATGTAGGCTTCACGACGCACGTTTTCATGCGGGGTGCGGCGATATTGCGCGCCGTAGGTTTGTGCGTTTTGTTGATGGTCTTGATTGATTTTGATTAAGGCATTGGCCAGCGGTTGGTTGTCGCGCATTAGTTCGACCGCGCCAGCATCCGCCATGTATTCGCGGGTACGGCTTAAATATAGCATCAGCAGCAAGGTCAAGAATGGCAACACCATACGCAAGATCACAATGATGATGGCCAGTTGGTTACGGCCACGGTCTTCACGGTCGTTACCACCAAACAGTACGCCATAAAACAGCATGTCGATCATCATTAAAATCAAATTACTTAATACGCTGGCGAATAGGGTGAGTTTGATGTCGAGATGGCGGATGTGGCTGAGTTCATGCGCCATCACTGCTTGTAACTCTTCCCGATTGAGTTTTTGCATTAAGCCGCGCGTAATTGCCACCATTGAGGATTTTTCGCTATAGCCAGAAGCAAAGGCATTCATGTAGTCGGCTTCGATGATAAATACGCGTGGCATAAATTTAAGCCCGGCGGAAATTTTCATTTCTTCGACGACGTTATAGAGTTTTTGTTCTTCTGGTGATGCGCTGGAAGTGGGGGTGACTTCGTGGTATTCGGTGCCCAGCAGCATGAGCTTATCGTGGAAATGGAAGGTAACCATGATTGATACAATGGCAATTAATACAGTGATACACGTGGCGATGGGAATGATTTGAAAAGTAATAAGTGCGGTAAAAATTTGGCCGAGTGAAGCATCTGGGTAGTGACGGGTTTGGAAAAATGCATCGAGAATTAAGCCGACGATAACATAAATCACCAGGTAACTGGCGATAACATAATACGTGCGAATTTTATTTTGTTGCAGCGTCTTACGCCAGTTAGGGTTTTGTGTGAATTCAATGGAGCTCATTTATAATTTAACCGTATAGTTTTCCTGTTCTTGAATCTTCGCCTGATCTAATTGCCAGTATGAAAAATCAATGTTCAACTTACCCGAAAACAGGCCAGCAATCATCGAGGTAAACAGCGATTTTTTGCGGGCATTATAACGTTCAACACTGTCATTGTAGGCTTGTTTGGCAAACGCTAATTTATTTTCAGTATTGACAATTTCTTCCTGTAATTGCATGGCGTTGGTGTTGGCTTTTAAATCGGGATATTGTTCAAATACCATATTGATGTTGGGCATGAGCGCTGAGATTTTATTCTCTGCGGCCATTTGACCGGCAACGTCACCGCTGGTTTTAGCGGTCTGGGCTTGGTTGCGCAATGCCACGACGTCTTTCAGCGTTGATTTTTCGTAATCCATATATTTTTTAACGACTTCGATCAGCGATTCAAACACTTTAAAGCGGCGATCCAATTGAATATCGATTTGTTTGTTGTTGTTTTTGACTTCTTCAACCATCGCCACCAAACGATTGTAGGTCATAACAAACCACACCACAATGACGGCGACTACAACTAAAATAATTTTCCACATATTGCCTTGCATGGACGACTCCTTGGTTTAGTGGGGTTTTATAGAGAAATAGAAACTGTGTACAGTATAGGCAGCTTATTAAACCTTGTCAATCGGTTGTCAGCAGTGGGTTTATTAAAAACAGTAGGGTAAGAAAGGATAAATAAAGACCAAAAATGATTGACCAGGTTATATTGATCATTTACTATATTGTGCGTAATTTAATCTTATTGTGGGGGTTGTTGATGTGGGTGGCGCGAGAATCTGCCGCACGGGTGATTGAAACCGAGCGCACAGTGGTGCGGCTGGCTGCGTTGTCAGATATTCCCCAAATTATTCAATACTATCAAGTCAATCAAGAACATTTGTCTCGCTTTGATGCGTTGGATCAAAATTATCTTACCGAAACATTTTGGCAGCGCGATATTCCCCTTCGTGCTCAACAGCATCAGCAAGGTAAGTTTTACCGATGGTTTGTATTTAATCCAGAACAAACCGTCATCATTGGTGTGTTGAGTCTATTGAATGTTCAACGTTACATTCTACAGAGCGCCTATATCGGTTATGGTTTGGCAAAAGCTTATTGCGGTCGAGGGTTGATGTGCAATGAATTGTTGCCATGGGCGATTGAGTTTGCCTTTAACGAGCTCAAGTTGCATCGTCTTAACGCGTTTCACCATCCGGATAATCAAGTCAGTCACCGGTTGTTAAAAAAGAAGGGCTTTGAGCAGGAAGGGTATAGCAAGCAGTTTTCTTTTGGTAATGCGCGCTGGAGCGATGCCGTGATGATGGGATTGGTCAACCGCGATTGGAATGCTGAAACCGCGATAGATTTTATGTGAAGATTAACGCATCTTCAGATACAGGCCAAACGTCACCACCATAAACCCCAGCCCGACCCAGAACATACTGATATAAGGTAGGTGCAGCGCCAGCAAGCCGGAAAAACCATAACCCCCGACAAATTGCGCGATGGCATAGCACATGGTTACTTTAGACCAATATTGTGCATGGCGTTCAACACCCACTAGGTCATCCAGGTGTAAAGACATCAATAGCACCACTTGCATCACCGACATGCCCATTAAAAATCCGGAAACGCCCAGCGCCCAGGAATCATGAAATGCCAGCACCAGTATAATGCTGATGGCACTCACCACCACCATGACCAAGAGGCCTTTGTAAGTACCCAGCCAATCTTTCAGCAAGCCACCAATTAAGCCACCCATGGCAAGGCCAACGCCCTGAACGGAAAATAATAAACTGCTGATATTTAGGTTCGCATGCAGGGCTTGGCGAGCATAATCGGCTAAAAATAAATAATGCGGGGTGATGCCCAGGCCATAAATAAAATAAGCCGCAGCGCCCCATAGCAATGCGGTTTTGACATTTCCTGTCAAGCGATCTTTGGCGGCTGGTTTTTGCAATAACGGCATCGCAGTGCGCATAATCAGGGGATATGCAATGATGGCCATAACCAAGGTAATCCCGGTAAACCCAAGCCAAATGGCGGCGATACCACCCAGGCGGTCCAATAGCGGCACCATTTCGCTGAGCACAATGGTGCCAATGCCGATGCCGGAAAACATAATGCCGGTCACCAAGCCCTTGCTGCGCTGCGGCGTGTTGGTTAAAACTAGGCTGGGTACCAATACCATCAATGAGCCGCCGGCAATGCCATTAAGCAAACGCCAGAAAAATAACCAATCAAATCCCAAGTTCCAGGTGCAGAAAAACAGACTCACAATGGCGATGAGTAAAATACCAATCAACATCGTCGAGCGAGCCATGGTGCGTCCAAGAATCGGTGCCAGCACAACTCCAAAAAAATACCCGACAAAGTTGGCGCTGCCCAGATACCCCGCTTGTGGCAAGGTGCTCCAGTGTTCGGTGATCATCAGTGGCATGACGGGGGGATAAGAAAAACGGCAACTGCCCATGGCGATAAAAAATAACGCCAGGCCGGCAAGGCTAACGTAGCTTAATGAGAGCGGTTTGGTATTGGTCATCATCATTTCCTATTGTTGATGCGCAAGAAATTGCTGTAACTTTTGCTTCAATTCCGGCTGTGCTGTTTGTTCAGTGAAGGTTTTTAAAGAATCCAGGGCTTCTTTGCCAATCTTTCGAGTCGTGGGTTTGGGTGTGGTTTGTGGTTTGGCCGCCATTTCGGTATGCACTCGTATCACATGGCTGATGGTGCTTACACCTGAAAATGCGGGGATGCTGCGTAAGTGTATCAATAAGTCATCTTTTATAAAGCGTAATTTGCTGGCCCAGCTGCTGTTAGCGATTTCTAACACCAGTTTGCCTTGATTAAAACTCAGCACTTCGCAATAGGCGATCCATTCCTTGGGTAAGTGTTGTTTGATGGTTTGATTGAGGGTTTTGACTTCTTGCGCTTTACGCAGCAGCAGGCGCATCTGGCTTCCTGCCTGACTGGAAAGGAGTTGTTGAGCGGATAAAGAGTGTTTCATGAGGTTATGGTATCAGAAAATAATGCTGTCTTAATGAAAACTGAGTATAATGCCTAGATTGATAAAAATAAACCACAGGAAGGGTCTCGTGGCACTCATTACCAAATTATTCGGCAGTCGTAACGATCGCTTGATCAGTAAAATGAAAAGAACGGTCGCAGAGATTAATGCGTTAGAACCCTTATTTACCGGGCTTTCTGATGAGCAATTGAAGGCCAAAACGGCGGAGTTCAAAGCACGCCTGGCCAAAGGCGAAACGTTGAATCAATTATTACCAGAAGCCTTTGCGGCGGTACGCGAAGCCAGTAAGCGTACATTGGGTTTGCGCCATTATGATGTGCAATTGATCGGCGGTATGGTGTTGCATCAAAGCAAAATCGCGGAGATGCGTACCGGGGAAGGTAAAACCCTGGTGGCAACGTTGCCGTTATATTTAAACGCGCTGTCGGGTAAAGGGGTGCATTTGATTACCGTCAATGATTACCTAGTGAAACGGGATGCCGAAACCATGGCGCAAGTGTATGGTTTTTTAGGGTTGACCACTGGCGTGATTGTGTCCCAATTGCCACAGGTCGAGCGCAAAGCCGCCTATGCCTGTGATATTACCTATGGTACCAACAACGAATTTGGTTTTGACTATCTGCGCGACAATATGGCGTTCAATCTGCAAGGCCAGGTACAGCGCGAATTGAATTTCGCGGTGGTGGATGAAGTAGACTCAATTTTAATTGACGAAGCGCGCACACCGTTGATTATTTCGGGCATGGCGGAAGACAATGCCAAAGTGTATCAAGATTTGCTGAAACTAGTACCGCAATTGAAAAAACGCGAAACCGAAGAGGGCGCTGGTGATTTCTTCTTGGATGAAAAAACTAAGCAAGCGTTTTTGACCGAAACCGGCCACGAACATATGGAGCAGCTATTGTCCGATGCAGGATTGTTGGCGCCAGATGCGAGCCTTTATGACCCTGCCAATGTGACGCTGATGCATTATGTCAACGCAACTTTACGCGCGCATCACCTGTTTAACAAAGACGTTGATTACATGGTGCGTAACAACGAAATTCTGATTGTCGATGAACACACGGGGCGGGCCATGATCGGTCGTCGTTGGTCTGATGGTTTGCATCAGGCGATTGAAGCCAAAGAAGGGGTAAAGATTAACGCTGAAAACCAAACCATGGCGTCGATTACCTATCAAAACTATTTCCGTTTGTACAACGCGTTGTCGGGCATGACTGGCACGGCGGATACGGAAGCTTATGAGTTCCATCAAATTTATGGCCTCGAAGTGGTGGTGATTCCCACCCATAATCCAATGATTCGGCAGGATCATCCTGATGTGGTATTTTTGACGGCAAAAGAAAAATTCGATGCCATTGTTAAAGAAATTAAAGAATGTGTCACCCGTCAGCAGCCGGTATTGGTGGGTACCACCTCGATTGAAACGTCTGAATATTTGTCTGGGCTGTTGACCAAAGAAAATGTGGTGCATGCGGTGTTGAACGCAAAGCAGCACGAGCGCGAAGCGGCGATTATTGCCGAAGCCGGTCGGCCAGGGGCGGTGACCATCGCCACCAATATGGCGGGTCGTGGTACCGATATTATTCTGGGCGGTAACTGGCAGACTGAAGCAAAAGCCGTGGAAAACGCCACACCGGAACAAATCGCCGCCATTAAAGCCGATTGCAATCAGCGCCATGATCTGGTATTGACCACCGGTGGGTTGCATATCATTGGTACTGAGCGTCATGAATCTCGACGTGTTGACAATCAATTGCGGGGTCGTTCGGGTCGCCAGGGTGATCCGGGTTCCAGCCGTTTTTATCTGTCGTTAGAAGATAACTTATTGCGTATTTTTACCCCGGATTGGGTCAAGGGCATGATGCGAAAAGCGGGAATGGGTAATGGCGAAGCGTTGGAAAGCCGGATGATCAGCAACCAGATTGCCAAAGCGCAAAAACGTGTGGAAAGTCATAACTTCGACATCCGCAAACAATTGCTGCAATTTGATAACGTCGCCAATGATCAGCGTAAAGTGATTTATGCCGAACGCCAACGTTTATTGTCATCCGATAATGTCACCGAGATTATCAGTAGTATGCGTCAAGATGTGGTCAGTGCGTTGGTCGATGCTTATATGGCTTCTGGGGCGATGGAAGAGCAGTGGGATGTTAAAGGATTAGAAGCGGCGTTGGAAAAAGATTTTGGCACCAAACTGCCGGTGCAGGAATGGCTCAATGCCGATAATCACTTGGATCCTGCGGGCGTGAAACAAAAAGTCTATGATACCCTGATTGAGATTTATCAGCAAAAACAAAAAATGGCACCTCCAGACGTGCTGCGACAATTTGAAAAAACAGTGTTGCTGCAGGTGTTGGATAACCATTGGCGCGAGCATTTAAGCAATATGGATCACTTGCGTCATAGCATTAACTTGCGGGGTTATGCGCAAAAAGATCCGAAACAGGAGTACAAGCGCGAATCGTTCTCGCTGTTTTCCGATATGCTCGACCATTTCCGTCACGAAGTCATCGGCATGGTCAGTAAAGTACAGGTGCAGCAACCCGCAGACGTGAAAGCGGTAGAAGAAAAATGGAAACAATCAGCGCAACACCTGCAACAACAGCACCAAGAATTAGATGCTTTGGGTCGCCCGGTTGAACCGCCATCAGCCGCTGCCCCAATTGCTGCAGAGTTACCACAATATCGTGGCGTCGGGCGTAATGACCTCTGTCCATGTGGTTCAGGGCAGAAGTTTAAGCAGTGTCATGGCAAATTAAGTTAACCCTCTGGCGTCAACCTCTAAACCTGATGTTCAACGAAAATGGCTCATGAGTATGCTGCAAAAAACACTGACTCGATTGTTACTGGAGCCCATCGCCTGTGAAGAGCAGATCATTTTGATCGAATCAATGAGTGGGTTCCAATATGATGGGGAAGCATTGGCCGATATTGCAACGTTTTTATTATCGCATGCACGGTGCTTAACGCACACCCCTTCCAATGCCATCGATCTTGTTGGTACGGGTGGGGATGGCTTAAATACCTTAAATTTTTCAACGCTGGCAGCCATTATTGCGGCACGCGCAGGTGTTGTGGTTGCAAAGCAGGGTAACCGCTCATTGACCAGCAAATGTGGAAGTTTTGATTTGTTACAGCGGTTGGGCATAGAAATCCCTGAAACCCCTGAGCGCGCAGAGAAAATTTTGGCTGAACAGCATCGGGTATTTTTATTTGCGCCGTTTTTTCATCCTATTTTAGCGCGGGTCATGGAAGCGCGTAAACGCTTGGGGCAGCAAAAAAAGCGAACCATTTTTAACGTGTTAGGGCCATTGCTTAATCCTGCTCGAGTTAGGCGCGGATTATTTGGCGTGTATCAACCTCAATTAATCAAGCCATTCGCCGAAGCATTACAAATAGGAGGCTTGGAGTATGGTTATGTGGTTCACGGCGAAGGTATGGATGAAGTGACATTGACCGGTGTCACGCACTATGCCAAATTAACACCCGGTAAGATTGAATATGGCCAATTTGCGCCAGAAGATTTTGGGCTCAAACGCTGCGAATTAAACGATTTGGTTGGCGGTGATATCGACCATAACGTTGTAGAAGCCAACGCGATTTTATCGGGTAAAACACAAGGATCTAAACGCGATATGGTCTTGTTTAATGCGGCGTTGGCGCTGCACATTGCAGGTGAGTTTTTGCAACCAATCGACCGCTGCTTGACACTCGTTGGGCAACATTACTCAACATAGAAGGTAGATGTAGCGAGAATTGATTTTCGATCGATTTTTTTGCCTTGTTATTTTTTACACTTTTCAGTAAGATGAGGGCTTCCATCGACGGAGTTCACTATGTTGCGCCTTAAAAAATTCAGCCCCATGACCAAGCGTGTGTTATTAACCATCTTAGGTTTGGTGATTTTATTAGCGATTATTGGTGGTGTTAAGTTCTACCAAATTGATCAGGCCATTAAAGGCTTTGAAACCATGAAAATGCCGGCAACACTGGTGTCGACGGATACTGCTAAAGCGACCACTTGGTATCCATACATCGACAGCGTGGGTTCGATGACGGCGATTCAAGGGATTAACGTTAGCTCGCAGGTTGCGGGTATTGTGACGCAAATTAACTTTGAGTCTGGCAAGCGAGTACAAAAAGGTGATCCATTGGTGGTTCTTGATACCAACGTACTACAAGCAGAATTGGATAATGCTAAAGCGGCAATGAAGTTAGCGCAAATCAACTTTGATCGTCAAGCGCAGTTATATAAACAAGCAGCCGCTTCTAAATCCGATTACGACACTGCGAAAGCAACCTTAGATCAAGATCAAGCCACGGTAGAACAACAGCAGGCATTGCTGGATCAAAAGATTTTGAGAGCGCCTTTTGCCGGTGTTTTGGGTATTCGTCAGGTCAGCCTTGGGCAGTACGTGAATGCGGGTGATACCATCACGAATTTACAGCAGCTCGATCCAATTTATGTTGACTACAATGTGCCGCAAGAAACGGTAAGCCAATTGTATGTGGGTCAAGCAGTGCAAGTGACCATGGCGGGTTTCCCCAAGGTCATTTTTCAAGGCAAAGTAACCGCCATTGGCAAACAATTGGATGCAGGTACCCGCAGTATTTCCGTGCGCGCAGCGTTGACCAACAGCAATGAGAAACAACAATTGCTGCCGGGCATGTTTGTGACGGTACATACCATGTTGCCGGTACAAAATAATGTGGTGACCATTCCGCAAACCGCCGTGACTTATACCTTGTATGGTGATACCGCGTTTCAAGTTGTGTCGCAAGCGCAGGCAGCAGCGAAAAAAGCGGCGATACAACAAGCGTATACCGGTTATCAAGCTAAACAAGTGGCTCTGACGCTGGGCCAGCAACGCGGCACGGAAATTGAGGTCACCAGCGGGTTAAAAGCCGGTGATGTGGTGGTAACCGCAGGTCAAATTAAGTTGCAAGATGGCAGTGCAGTCACGGTAGATAAAGGTAATCCACAGTAAAGTGTGTGAAATAGGGCAGAACATATGAAGTTTACCGATATTTTTATTAAACGCCCCGTCCTAGCGACAGTGGTCAGTTTATTGATTTTCGTGGCAGGGTTGGCGTGTGTTGCCAAACTACCGCTGCAAGAATATCCACAAATGACCAACACGGTAATTACCGTGACTACGGCATATCCTGGTGCCAGTTCCGATGTGATCCAAGGTTTTATCACCATGCCATTGGAAAAATCCATTGGCAGCGCCGATGGTATCGATTACATGACCGCGCAAAGCACCACCGGTACCAGCGTGATTACCGTGAATGTGACGTTGAACTATGACCCTAACGAAGCCTTTACCAACGTCAACGCAAAGGTCAATGCAATATTAAGTCAATTGCCTAAACAAGCACAATCGCCTGTATTGGATAAAGAAACCGCGCAAACCATTCCACCCGATTTGGTCATTGGATTTACCTCCAAGAGCATGTCTGCAGAAGCGATTACTGCGTACATTAATAACGTGATACTGCCTAAACTCCACGAAACCAATGGTATTGGTGAAACCATGATCTGGGGTGAAAAAGACTACGCCATGCGAGTGTGGTTAAACTCCAAAAAAATGGCGCAGCTGAATGTTGAGCCTAATGATGTTTATGCCGCCTTGACCAATAATAATTACCAGGCAGCGCCGGGCAGTTTAGAGCCTAAGTACAATTGGGCGCCGTTGACCATCAGCACGGATTTGCATGATGCTGATGCCTTTAAACAACTGGTCGTGCAAAATGAAAATGGCCGATTAATTCGCTTGCAAGATATCGCCAATGTTGAATTGGGTGCGCAAGATGTCGATACGCAAGCCTACTACAATGGCGAAAAAGCAGCGTTTATTGGTATTGACGCTTCACCCGGGCAAAACCCTTTATCGGTGGTCAGCGCGTTGATGAAATCATTCCCCGACATGCAGGCGCATTTCCCGTCCGATTTGCAAATGTCGGTGGTGTATAACTCGACCACTTATATTAAAGAAGCCATTAAAGAAGTGATTCAAACCATCGTCGAAGCAATTGTGATTGTGGTGATCGTGATTTTCTTATTCTTAGGCGCATTCCGGTCGGTATTGATTCCGGTGGTGGCCATTCCCTTATCGTTAATTGGTGTCACCGTGCTGATGGCTGGCATGGGCTTTTCGATCAACTTACTGACCTTGCTGGCCATGGTATTGGCCGTGGGATTGGTGGTGGACGATGCCATCGTGGTATTGGAAAATATTTATCGACATTTGGAAGAGGGGCTAACGCCGTTCCAAGCGTCAATTAAAGGCGCGCGTGAAATTGCTGGTCCGGTGATTGTGATGACCGTTACGTTGGCGGCAGTGTTTGCACCGATTGGTTTTATGGGTGGTTTGACCGGTGCGTTGTTCCAGGAATTTGCCTTCACCCTGGCGGCGTGTGTGATTATTTCCGGCATCATTGCCTTAACGTTTTCCCCGATGTTGTGTTCCAAGTTAATCACCCATGAACTGATGCAACAAAAAACCGTGAAATTGATTGACCGAATCTTTGGTGTGGTACGCGCTTTTTATGAAAGACGCTTACATTCGGTATTAAATTATCGCCCAGCAGTGGTGATTGTTGCAGTGGTGATTTTGCTCAGCTGTGGTGGGTTATTCGTGATGACCAAAAATGAACTGGCACCGCAAGAAGACATGGGTTTTATTGGGGTTTTGGGGCTGGCACCTTCGTCGGCTACTTTGGATTTCTTGAAACAATACAACACATCCTTGCAAAATATTTATCAACAAACCCCAGATGTGGTGGATAATTTTGCCATTGATGGTTACCCAGGTAGTAGTAACCTGATGAGCGGGGTGATATTAAAACCTTGGAGTCAGCGCAGTGAAACCGCGATGCAGATTGCGCCGAAAATGATGGGTATGATGGGACAAATCATCGGGTTAAATACCTTTGCGTTCCAATTGCCTTCGTTGCCAGGCGTTCAGCCAGGACCTCCGGTGAGCTTTGTGATTACCACCACCGATCCTTACACTCAGATTTTCCCCGTGGCGCAGGAGTTGATGCAAAAAGCCTATGCCAGCGGTAAATTTATTTATGTCAACAGCGACTTAATGTTTGATGTGCCACAACTGCATATGACGGTAGATCGTGCCAAAGCCGCTGATTTGGGTATTAACATGGCGCAGATTGCCAATGCTTTGTCCGTGGTGTTGGGCGGTAACTACGTCAATTACTTCAGCGCATTTGGTTATAGCTACGAAGTGATTCCGCAATTGGAGCGTGGTTTGCGCATGAATCAGCAGGATTTGGACATGATTCACGTGCGTGCCGCCAATGGTACGCTGGTGCCGTTATCGTCGCTGGTTACCTATACGCGTGCCAGCCAACCGGCCTCGTTGAACCAATTTCAACAGCTTAATTCGGCTACTATCAGTGCCATTCAAATGCCAGGCGTTACGCAGGGCCAAGCCTTACAAACGTTAGAAGACATTGCTGCGCAGGTTTTCCCAAAAAGCATGTCCTATGACTTTGGCGGACAATCGCGTCAATATGTACAAGAAGGCGATGCCATGGTGATGGCGTTCTTCTTTGGCTTGATCGTGATTTTCCTGGTCTTGGCCGCGCAGTTTGAAAGCTTTCGCGATCCATTCGTCGTCTTGATTTCGGTTCCCCTGTCTATTTTTGGTGCCTTGCTGCCGCTGTTCTTTGGCGCGGCGACCATTAATATTTATACCGAGATTGGGTTGATTACCTTGATCGGCTTGATCAGCAAGCATGGTATTTTGATGGTGGAATTTGCCAACCAATTACAAGAACATGAGAAACTCACCAAGCGTCAAGCCATTGAAAAAGCCGCCGCGATCCGCTTGCGTCCGATTTTGATGACCACCTTCTCCATGGTGTTCGGTGTGGTGCCATTAATTTTAGCCTTTGGTGCCGGTGCGGAAAGCCGTTTCTGTGTCGGCCTGGTCATCGCCTGTGGGATGACCATTGGTACCATCTTCACGCTGTTTGTGGTGCCCACGATGTATACTTTCTTCGCGCAAGATCGCTTAAAGCATATGGCTTGGCAAGCGAAAGTGATGGTGATGCCGGCGGAAACGCCTTCACATTAATGTGTCAACGTTGAAAACCGATAGCTAAATCCGGCATCAAGCGTAGTGGTGTTCATCGAATGTCCCGGCGCAATGGTGCGACCTACTGAGGCGTAAACCCCAATGTTTGGCGTAATATCAGCGGATAGACCCACCAGTGGTTCAATGATTGCGCCTTCGCCTAATGATAAACCGGCACCACCGGCAGCGCCGCCTAACAGTTCAGCGTAAGCATGCAGCCAATCGCCAACAAAGGCAGGAGTTTGGAAGCCAGGACCAATTAAGCCAGAGAAATAGCCAGCAGCATCACCGGTATAAGCAAATGCCGTTTGTCCTGACAAATACCAGAGGTCGTTGATAAAGTAATCGGCTTTAGCGGAGAATAATTGAATGTTGGCGTTGCTGTCATCATTGCGTTGCGGGTTTAAATAAGCTTGATCGCCCAGGCGAATTCTCCAGCCTTGTAAATACACCGGTGCTGACAACGGTTGACCGAGGGCGCCAGTAGGGTCAATTGATGCGGTGTCAAAGTAATATTGAATTTGTAGCTGTGAGGTAAAAGCGCGGTAATGTGAGCTGGGTGCCCATAAGTATCCGCCATCCAGTTCAATCCCCACCGGTCGCCACGCCAAATACTGCAGGCCGATTTGTGGGTTTACTACGAAACCACCGCCGGTATTGATGCCACCACCACCCGCAGAGCCTGCACCCAAAAGCCCCACAAGATTGGCATCTGGGCTATTAAATGCATTAAAGCGATAGCCATAGCCGCCCACTAGTGAGGCAAAGCCATTGTCATGGCCATGAGCTGCGCCCTGGAAATTCAAGTAGCCAAAACTATTTTGCGTAAAGTAATGGCCTGCTTCAACACCCGTCAATCCAATCCAATGATCATCGACTTCGCCACTGTTATTGAGCGTTCCCTTTTTGGGTAATAAGGTGCTGCCCACTACACTGACATAGTTTTGTGTAAACAGCAGGCTCGGCATTTGATTGGGTGCCATTAGTGCTGCCAGTGCCTGGTTTTGGCGTTCACTGCTGATGGTCAGGTCAAACGGTACATCAATCGTGAACATGGCTTGATTGCTGCTGATATTGCCTTGGGTAAATTTGAGGTGACTAAAACTGATGCCGGTGCGAAAGTGAGTCCATTGATACTGAATGCCAATATGCGGTTCCCAAAAACGGCCGTCACCAATGCTGGCACTGAGGTTGTGCCCGCCGCCGGCACCGACAAAAATACCGGCATCGCCGTACCAATGTCCGATAATTTGGTGATTAACACCGCCTTCCAGACCTAGGGCAAAAAATCCATTTTCATTGCCATTGGTGGCGCCATATAAACCCACGCCGCCATAAATCCAGGAGTTGAAATGTACCAAACCATGCAAACCTAATAAACCAAAATTTTTCTCACCAGTGGGCATGTTTATGATTTGATAGTCAGTGCGGAAGGTAATGGGGAGAGTATTTATTGTGCTGGATGGAGCAGTATCGGCGTAGCTGTTGGCGCAGACAAGCAGGCTCAGTAGTGTCACGGAAAATAATTTCATGGATTAATTCGCTTTAGCAGGTTGATTGTTGGCGTGGTTGGCAATTAATTGCGCCAACGTGGGATCCCATCCGGAATGATTCAGTTCCGTAAAATGTTTATCCACTGCGGCCCAATCCTTTGCCATCCAAGCGCGTAAGCCCGCGTCAAGATGTTGTTTTTGTTTTTGTTCACGGTTGCGATCAAAGTGGCCTTTAATTTTGCTGGGGATCAAAAATAAGGCTGCAATGCCTTTCCAGATAACAGTGACAAGAATCACGAAGATGATCACCCCCAGTGCCACCAGCCACAGTGGCGCTGACAGAGAGCTTTGTTTTAATTGCAACACCAGATAACCGGGTTGCTGATAGAGCAGCACGCCTACATACGCTAAGGCCAATAAGAGTAAAATCAAGCAGATAAAACGTTTCATATCAATGACCTCCTGCAGGGATTCCTGGGGTTTGCAGCGCGCTGATTAAAGCCTGTAGTGGTGGCAAGCATGCCCGAATATTGCTGCTGGAATAGCCCACGGCTTGGTTATTTAATTGCTGTGCTGCTTGCAACCATTGTGCTTGTGCGGCATCCCCCTGCGTAAATTGTTGTACACTGTGGATGGCTTGTTGCAGTGCCAATTGATATTGTTCTTGATTACCTTGCCATGCGCTGGTCGTCGCTGCAGAAATCCACAACTGAATGGTGCGAATGGCGTTGATGCGGTCAGTTTGGGTCAGTAAATGTTGTGACAGCGTATCGTTATCATGAATTACCACCAGGTGTTTTAGTGCATCGATTTGACGTTGCCACCAGGTGCGGTTTTGATCACGGGTGCCGGGGTTGTCAGCAACTGGCACTGCGGAGATGAAATGCAAGCCAGATAATTGAGTATTCAATGGTTGAAGGCCATTCAACGCTGCGGTAGTATCAATCACGGGCAGTTGTGCCACTTGTTGTGATAGTTGCAGCAGGGCTTTCGCAGTGGCAGGGTTTCTACCGGTAAGTTGTAACATATCGCTTACTTGGGTGAGCTCTGTCAAAATGGTGTTTTTATTTTGTTGTGTCAGTAACAGTTGTTGTGCCAATTGTAGATGCATCACCATCGATAGCGCCTGTAACTGTCCAACTTGGTGGTGCATGGCTCTGTTTTGACGCTTCAGCCACGCTAAATTTTCTGGTTGATAGGTGATGATTTGGTGTTGCAAGGTTGTCACGGTTTTTTGTAGGTCAGAGATTTGAATTTGCTGAGCTGCCAATTGACCTTGATCGCTGGTTAACATTTGCTGAATTTCAATTACCGAGGCTTGTGGCACAGTAATCATGGTTTCCAGCTGCTCATTGATCTGGGCATCTTGGTAATAATTAAACACACCCGCGACAATGCCGCCGGTGGCGAGGATAAAACTGAAAAAAATCCAAAAAATCACCAACGCAGAAGCGCGTCGAGGGTGCGTGGAATGGGGTGTGCTCATAGGTGCTCCGCTAGCCAGGTGAGAATGTCGGTGTTGCTGGCACTCTGCAGCCAGTGAGTATTCACAATGCCGTGTGCCTGTGCGCATCTTATCATGTTTTCGCTTACGACAGTAATGGGAGTTTGCTGCAATAGCACCCGCTCTTCGCCTAATAATTGACAGAGGTTTTGTAAGCCTTCCAGGCTGGTGCAAATGACGCAGTCAAAACTCGATTGCTTCCATTGATCAATCACCGGTTGAATCGATTGTATAGGCAAATGCCGTTCATAACAGGTCAGCGTATTCACGATAGCGCCACGTTGCCGCAGCGTATCCGGCAATAACTCACGCCCGCCGTTGCCGCGTAATAACCAGCAGGTCTGTCCAGTAATGTTTTGCAGAATGGGCAGGGCGAGTGCAGATTCACTGTTGGCAACATCAGCAGAATAATGAATATTGGTAAAGCCATTTTGTTGTAAGACCTGTGCAGTACCCTTGCCGATGGCGATGCAGTGAATTGATTTAATTATTTTTAATTTATTTATTGCTGTTGCTGCATTTTGACTAATCACAATGAACAGATCTTCGGGTTTTGCCTCGCGCAATAACCGCGTTTGCCAGCTGACATCTTGCGTTGAATGAATCTCAATGGTCGGAAAGACCGTCGCACGTATGTCCAGCATGCGTACCTGTGTTGCCAGTTCAGATGCCTGAGGCTCAGGGCGGGTAATTAAAATCGAATGCATGTTGGTCTATGGGTCGCTAATGTTATGAGAATTATACGCTATAATATCGCAAAGTGACATTCCAAGGATTATTAGAAAGCGGAGGCTATCGTTACTTTTGGTAACGGAGTGGTTGGTAAAAAATAAATAATCGCTTAAAATCACTTGACGAGTGGCTGAAGAGGTGCGTATAATTCCGAGCCTCAGGGGGCTATAGCTCAGCTGGTAGAGCGCTTGCATGGCATGCAAGAGGTCAGCGGTTCGACCCCGCTTAGCTCCACCAAGTCTTTTAAAGACTGGATACCAGAAACTCGGTTAACCGGGTTTCTTGTCTCTAGTTTTCAAGGTAACTTGAAAAACCTGCGTCCCCATCGTCTAGAGGCCTAGGACACTGCCCTTTCACGGCGGTAACCGGGGTTCGAATCCCCGTGGGGACGCCACTTTTTATAAGTCAGCCACATCGGTTTGTTAAAGCAGAGTTTTAATGATCGAAAGTAATCGTTCTGGCTGTTCACACAACGCATCCGGATTAGCCGCTAGCAACTCTTCTCGCGTGCCATAGCCATAAGTGACGCCAATAGTTTTCATGCCGTGATGTTTGCCACCGAGAATATCGACTTTATGATCGCCGATCATCAGTGAAACAGCTGAGTTCAGTTGGTGTGCGGTGGCGACACGATCAATAATATCGACTTTGTAGCGCAAGCTGCCATCGCGCGACGCGCCTTGTACGCCGGTAAAATAATGATCAATGCCAAAATCTAGCAAATGTTGCTCAGCATGATCTTGCGATTTTGACGTTGCCAGATACAGTCGCAAGTTTTGTTGATGCAAATTTTGCAGTAAGGTTTTGATGTGCGGGTACAGTGCCGAGTGGTGAATGCCTTCCTGGTCGTAAAATTGCAGATAAATTTCAGTTGCTCGGCTAATGAGTTCTGGATCTTGCGTATTCATAAAGCGCATAAAATTATCTTCTAGCGGTGGCCCAATGGACAAATCCAGCGAGGCTTGCGAGGGTTTACCATAGCCCAGTGTTTGCAAGGTGTGGCAATAGCTCATCTCAATGCCGGGTTTGGAATCATTTAACGTGCCGTCAAGATCAAACAGGATATTATGTGATACCATAAGACATTACCTTTATGTTGATATCAAAAAGCATACCATGGAATCGCTGCTAAACAAAACTGCCATCCGTCTCACCATCACGTTAGCATTTTTTATGGAAATGCTTGACTCGACGGTGCTCAATACCTCGTTGCCGCAAATGGCGTTGAGCTTACATCAACAACCATTACAATTAAAAGTCGCGTTGACCTCATATTTATTAAGCTTGGGTGTTTTCATCCCCATCAGCGGTTGGGTTGCCGATCGCTTTGGTGCGCGCAATACTTTTGCCTGGGCCATTGTGATTTTTACCCTCGGTTCGCTGTGCTGCTCGCTGGCGCATAGCTTGCCATTTCTGGTGGCATCGCGGATTTTACAAGGAATGGGCGGTGCGATGATGTCACCGGTGGCGCGGTTAGTAATTTTGCAAGTTTATAGCAAAAAAGAAATGGTCAATGTGATGTCTAAAATTACCAGTATCTCTTTGTTTGCACCAATTATAGGGCCTGTTGTCGGTGGGGCGATTACCACTTATTTATCCTGGCGCTGGATTTTTTGGATTAATATTCCGTTGGGGTTTATCGGCATTTGGGCTGTGTGGCGATTTATGCCACATATTAAAAATGAAATGCCCAGACGTTTTGATTGGGTAGGGTTTTTCTTGTTGGGAGCTGGTTTTTCGCTGTTGTTGTGGGGCTTTCAAAGTGTTGTCGGTGGTGGATTTGGGGGTTGGCAATATGTAGAATTGCTGTTGGGTATTGCCGCGTTGCTGGGTTATGTGAAGCACATGCATACTGCAATCAACCCATTGATAAGTATGGAGATTTTTGCGCAACGGGTGTTTCGCATTGCACTGATGGGTGGCTTTGTCAGTCGCTTGGGGTTGGCCATGGCCTTTGTATTACCCTTGTTGTTCCAATTAGGTTATGGTCATGATGCATTGATTTCGGGTCTGATGATTGCCCCGATGGCGATGGGCTCGGTGGTGATGAAACGTCTGGTCAAAATTTTGCTTAAACGGTACGGTTACCGCCGTGTTTTGCTCTGGAATACCTTGTCGCTGGCACTTATGGTGTTGTCGTTTACGTTGCTGACGCTGGGTTTGCCGTGGTGGGTGAGCGAAGGGTTGATTTTTATTTATGGATTGTGTATTTCCTTGAATTTCAGCTCAGGCAATACTTTGATGTATTCAGAGGTTGAGGATCGCTTAAAAAGCCAATCCACCAGTGTCGGTTCAGCGATGCAGCAAATTTGTATCAGCTTCAGCATTGCCTTGGCAGCCATTGTGATCGAATTCAGTGCTTGTACGCGGGATTTAACACATGCGATTCCCTTGCCCGCCTTTCGCATTGCGTTCTTGATTATTAGCGCGATTATTGTGTTGGCGCTACCGATTTTTTATTGCCTGAAGCCACAGGATGGTCAGTCGGTGAGTGGACACCTTGAGAAGTTGACAGGGTGTGATTAAAACGGCGATACTTCGTGAAGCGTCGCATACTCAATATACTCGGCGAAAACGACTGGAGGCAGCAATCAGAATCCAGGTACCAATCATACCAACAAAGAGGGCTTGTAAAATAGCAATGGCTGCTGAAAATTGCCCGCCAACCATCACAATGTAATGTGAGAAATCGCTAAAATTTCCAAAAGGATGAATCACTGCTTGGGTGCCGGTGGGTGTTGCTGCTAAAGAGTCGGTGTTATAAACAGCATAAATACAATAGGCGATAAAATAATACAGCCAGCAGATAACGAAGCTGGCCAGCAAACCAATCCAGGTTTTATAGAGAAAGTGCCGTTTGGCATGAACAATCCAGTTACCCAAGAAGAACCCGCTGAGCAGAGAGGGGATCACCATGGCGATACAAACAATTAAGAAACGTTCATAGATTGCGAGAGCCTCGCCGGTGAACCGTTGTAGCAATAAGACGTACAGGGTGTAATACAGAACCATCAGGACGGCAAATAAAATGGCTGCTAACATTCTGGATTTCATGAAAACTCCTTTATTCAAGAGCTAGTCGAAATGGCGCTCATAGGAACTTGGTTGGGGGTGACCATATTTCTTCTATGGGGTTGTGTTTGATTTTGTGTCGCTGTGGTTGTGCCTACTTTGGGGACAATGGTCCAGTCTCCTGCCTGCACTGCATTGGCACTAATGGCAGTGATTTCACCAATGTCTAACTGTTGGCCAATGCGGGCAATTTGAAATTCGCCTTGGGCATTTTGAATGACCACGCCATAGGGCTCAACGCCAAAAATATTATAGCCCGTGGCAATTTTTTGAGGTTTAGCCTGCGCTTGTGTTGTGCTGTTCTTCATGGCGCTTACCGCGGTGACGGTTTTTTGTAATTGCGTCATTTGTTGTTGCAGTTGTGCAATGGCCGTGCTGGTGGTTTTGCTTTGTTGTTGATCCACCATCACTGCTTGTAATAGTGCCTGTTGATTGGTTTGCGCCTGGCTGGATATTTGTTGTAATGTTTGTGTGATCGTTTGTTGATTTTGTGTATCGGTTTGCTGCAGCTGTGCCAATACGTTGTTTTGCTCACTAAAATCTGCCTGCAGCACTTTTTGATGTTGCGTTGAGAGTGTGCTGAGTTGATTTTGGCTGCTCAATCCCAGCAAAATCGACAGAAACGCAATAACAACCACAACGATCAGTAGCCAGAGTTTCCACTGCACGCGATCATTGACCAATGCCAGTTCAGGATGTAGATCCACTTTTGGTTTGGAAGGCTTGCTCACTTTATTGGCGGTACGGTTTTTTAAATTTTTCAAAAAAGCGAAATTCAATTTCAGTTTCATATTTGACAATCCATTTTCTTTGCAGCTTTACTCTTGAATTATAGCTGCTAATTATGCAACTATATAGGAAATTTGAATAGGAGCGTGAAAATGTTTAGAATTGGGTTAACTTTTGTGCTGATGTTGCTGGCGGGATGGGTGCAAGCCGCCCCAACGATATTTTTAAATAATACCACGAATCAAGCGTATCAATTGATGTGGTACATTGATGTGCCAGACAGTCATCAAGTGATTCGCTATCAGCAGCTGGTGCCTGCACATGCAGAGAGTGTCCCTGCTACGCCAGGAGTGGTCTATCAGGCCGCCGCCGGTTCCAATGATCAAAGTAAACAACCCGTGAGCGTAGCGGTGGCTGCTTATGCCAAAGGTTCAAAGTCGCAGTTTGCTGATAATACGCTGGCAGTGAAATTGTATCAGGGTAACCAATTGATTAATGGTAATCATTTTGCCTTAGCCATTGAGTTGCGTGATTCTGGCATTGCAGTGTTTATTAAGTCGTTGGGGACGAACTCTTAATCATCTCCTCCGCATGCGCCAATGTTTGCGCGGTAATTTTCACGCCGCCCAACATTCGGGCAATTTCTTGAATGCGTTGTTCGCGTGATAAGGTGGCAACCGTGGCGGTGGTGGAATCTTGCTGTTTATGTTTTTGCACATGAATATGGTGATCACCCAATGCCGCCACTTGCGGTAAATGGGTGACGCAGAGAATCTGGCAGTGTTCACCCAGTTGATGTAACAGTTGCCCGACAATTTCGGCAGTACCGCCGCCAATGCCGACATCGACTTCGTCAAAAATTAACGTTGGCGTTGGCTGTTGTTCGGCCGTTAAGACTTGTAACGCCAGACTCAGGCGAGATAATTCGCCGCCTGAGACAATATCGCGCATTGGTTGCAGTGGTTGACCTGGGTTGGTGGATACTAAAAACTGTACTTGATCCATGCCGTGAATAGTAGGTTCGTTAGTCGTGTCAATTTGAATGGTAAATTGTCCGCCTTGCATGCCCAGTTTTTCCATAAACTGAATTACTTTAGGCGCTAATTTTTTCGCGGCTTTTTCGCGTTGTTGGTGCAGCTGTTGCGCCAGTGTCGCATATTGTTGATAGGCGTTTTCAGAAGACATCTTCAAAGCGGCAATCTGCTGATCCAAGCCATCGAATTGTGTCAATTGTCGCTGTAATGCTTGTTGGTGGTGTGCCAATACGGTCGGTTCAATGCGATGTTTACGTGCGACTTCGTATATTTTGGCTAAGCGTTGCTCGGTTTTTTGTAAGGCTTCGGGATCCGGTTCCAGACGATTTTGATAACGCTGTAATTCGTGATAAACCTCTTGTAGGTTAACCATCGCTTCTTGGGTCATTTGCTGTAGTGGCTGTAATTCTTGATCGACTCGCGTAATTTGTTGCAAAGCTTGGTGCACCTGCGTAAGCTGTGGTAGCAGGGCGATATCGGCTTCTTGCAATTGCTGACAGGCCTGCGCGCAAGTTTCAATCAACTGCTGCATATGCTGTAATTTTTGCTGCTGTTGGTGTAGTTGTTCCAGCTCATCGGTTGCCAGTTCTAGCTGTTCGAGTTCATCCAATTGATAACGCAATAACGCTTGTTTAGCCTGTTGATCAGTTTTTTTTTGCTGTAATGTGGCCAATAAGTGTTGTTGCTGTTGCCATTGGGTAAACGTTTCAGCCACTTGTGTGGCTAATGTTTCTGCTTTGGCAAAGGCATCCAGACGTTGGCGTTGTACGGTCGGTTTGAGCAGTGCATGATGTTCGTGTTGGCCATGAATATGCACCAATAAACTGCCCAGCTGTTTCAGTTGTTGTAATGTGCAGGGTTTTCCATTGATATAGGCCAGCGAGCGACCTTTGTCATTTAAGGTGCGGCGCAGTAAACATTCGCCAGAATCTTCTGCCAACTGCTGTTCGATCAGCCATTGTTGTGCAGCAGTGGTACTGGTTAATTGAAATTGTGCAGAGATGTCGAGCTGAACTTTGTCATGACGAATTAATTTGGTATCGCCGCGATCACCCATCACCAAACCGAGTGCATCGAGCAGGATTGATTTGCCCGCGCCGGTTTCACCGGTGAATACCGTCATGCCATGGTCAAAGCTTACGGTGACGCGGTCGATGATGGTAAAATGTTCGATGTGCAGTTGGCAGAGCATAATGGTTACTTCGATAAAGGAATCAACTGTGTGCCCCAATGCAACTTGGTGCGCAATATGTGGTAGTAATCATACCCTGTTGGGTGAATCAAGCGCAAGGGTTGCGCTTGCTTTTTAATCACAATTTCATCGCCCACGGCTAAATCAAAATGATGCTGACCATCAAAACTTAACTTGGGTGATACTTTGTTGTAGTCGGCCAAATCCAGCGTCACCACACTATCCGCATTAATTACCAAGGGCCTGCTGGTGAGCGTGTGCGGCAATTTGGGTACCAGTACCAGCGCATTTAAATCAGATTGCATAATAGGTCCACCAGCAGATAGCGAATAGGCAGTTGAGCCGGTCGGGGTGGAAATAATCAATCCATCGGAACGTTGGCTATAAACAAATTGGCCATTGATGCGCAATTCAAATTCAATCAGCTGCGCAATATCACCGGGGAACAGCACTACATCGTTGAGTGCATTACCCTGACCGACCACTTTACCATGGCGTTTAACACAACCTTCTAGCAAAGTTCTTTTGCCTTCGGTATATTCACCCTGCAAAATCGGTTCTAACATTGATTCTACTAGATCGGGGGTGATATCGGTTAAAAACCCGAGTTGCCCACGGTTAATACCCAGCACCGGCACATTATGCAGTGACAAATGCCGTGCGGCGTTGAGTAAATTGCCATCGCCACCCACGGCGATTACTAAATCACAACGCATTGCCAGTTCATTTATATCGCCAGTGAATATGGGCTGTGTTGACAACGCCTCTGCAGTTTTGGTTTCAACCATGACGCTGCGGTGCCAGCTTTCCAGTAATTTAATGGTACGTTCGACGGTTTCTGCCACTAGGGGATTGGTGTGAGTGCCGATTAAGCCGATGGTGTGGAATTGAAACGCCATAATATTTTCCTAGCTTGTTGACCCAGACAGTATAGTCAAAGCATAATAAGTATACCAGTAATTTTCAGAGGCCATGATATGCTTCACGTTGTTTTATATGAACCCGAAATCCCGCCGAACACCGGCAATATTATTCGCTTGTGTGCTAATACCGGTGCGCAATTGCATTTGATTAAACCATTGGGGTTTGCGCTGGATGACGCCAAAATGCGCCGCGCGGGATTGGATTATCATGAATTTGCCACCCTGCAGATTCATGAAAATTATGAGGCATTTACAGAGGTGGTTAAACCCAAGCGGATATTTGCGCTATCAACGCATGGCAAACATTTTTATCATGAAGTGCACTATCAGGATGGTGATGTATTTTTATTTGGTCCAGAGTCACGCGGTTTGCCAAAAGTATTACGTGAATCATTGCCGCAGGATCAGGTGATTCGCATTCCCATGGTCCCAAATAATCGCAGTTTGAATCTATCGAATTCTGTTGCTGTAGTAGTGTACGAAGCCTGGCGGCAGTTGGGGTTTATGGGTTCGATCTAGTTTCATGACCGGTTGTGCGCGTGGTCAGTGCCAGCACGGCTTCTTTTGGCGTGGTTTTTTGGGTGAGTAATAAATGCATCTGCTCAGTGATCGGCATTTCGACCCTAAGTTTTTGTGCGACCTGATAGACGGTGGTGGTGGTTGGTACGCCTTCCACTACTTGACCGATGGCTTTGCAAGCGGCTTCAATGGATTGCCCTTGGCCAATGGTGATGCCAAAACGGCGGTTGCGCGATTGGTTGTCGGTGCACGTCAAAATCAAATCACCTAAACCACTTAAGCCAATCAACGTGTCTTTTTTTGCGCCGAGTTTTTCGCCCAGGCGAATCATTTCAGCGAGGCCGCGTGTCATTAGGCCTGCTTTGGTGTTGGTGCCAAAGCCAAGACCCTCAGCAACTCCGACGGCGATTGCCAGGACGTTTTTCACAGCGCCACCTAATTGTGCGCCGATCATGTCATCGCTTAAATAGGTACGGAAATAATCGGTTTGAAAGCACGTTTGCATGGTGCGGTTAAATTCAGAAGAATTACCGGCAATCACCACCGCAGTGGGTTGGTGGGTAGCGACTTCTTTGGCAAAGCTTGGGCCAGTTAAAATGGCTTTGGGTGTTTCTTTGCCCAGAATCTCATCGGCGATAATTGACAGAAATTGTCCAGTGGAGGGGTCTAAACCTTTGGTAGCCCAAATCACGCCATTGTTGCTTGGCCAGATCGGTTGAATGGCGGTTAAGATTGCGGCAAAAGCGTGACTCGGAACCGCGATTAGTAGGTGATCATGGTGGTGAATCATCTCGGTAATATCGTCGTAAATGCTGAGTGAGTCAGGAAAGGCAATGTCGGGTAGGTATTGTTGATTACAACGTTCGGCACGCATGGCTTGACGATGCTCGGCTTCGCGTGACCAGAGAGCAACTCGATGGCCATTGCGCGCGAGTAGCACCGCTAGCGCCGTGCCCCAAGAGCCGGCGCCAATCACGGAAAAACTATGCGTCTTTTTTGTCATCGTTTTGTTTTGCCAATTGTTGTTGGTAGATCAGTTCAAAGTTAATGGGTGCCAGTGACAATTGTGGAAAACCACCTTTCAATACCAGATTAGAGACCACTTCACGCAAATAAGGGTAAAGCAAATTTGGACACAAGGTACCCAGCGTGCGGTGCAATTCGGCTTCATTGGGTGCAAGTACTTCAAAAATTCCTGCTTGTTGTACTTCTACCACAAACGCCGGTTTTTGTTGATTGTTCACCGTGCACTTTACCGTTAACACCACGTCATGGGTGTTTTTTTCGGATAAGGCTTTGGTTTGCGTATGTAATTCTACATTGAGTTCGGGCGCCCATTCTTGGCTAAAACCAGCCACGCCTTCAGGAATTTCGTAAGAGGCTTCTTTGATATAGAGTTTATGAATTTTTAATTGTGACTGCGGTTGTTGTGCTTGGTTCATGAGTGCTCCTTATGATTAAACCAGTAATGGGTCGAGTTTGCCAGCGCGCTCTAACGCGTATAAATCATCGCAGCCGCCAATGTGTTGGTCGTTGATGAAAATTTGCGGAATGGTGCGGCGTTGGCTGCGTTGTTCCATCTCATCGCGTTTGGGTGCATCGACATCAACGATGTATTCGATGAATTCCACGCCTTTCTTTTTCAACAGCGCTTTGGCGCGATCGCAATAGGGGCAATAAGTTGCGGAGTAGACTTCAATTTTAGCCATTTATTTGCTCCCAGTGACTACGGGCATATTTTCTTTTTTCCAGGCATTGAGCCCACCCGCGAGCACAAACACTTGCTCAAATTTTTGTTTTTTCAACAACAGTGCTGCCTGCTTGGCTTTGATGCCAGCATTGCACACCAATAGAATTGGGTTGGCGGTGTGTTTTTGCAAGCTCGACGGTAAATCTTTAAGTGCAGCGTCATATTGCTTGGCTTTGACAATATGGCCTTGTTCAAAGGCTTCTTTATCGCGCAAGTCAATCACTTGGCAATTTTTTTGATTCATTTTCATCACGGCTAATTGTGGCGACAAGCTGATATTCGATGCGTCGCGATTGCGCATTTCCAGCGTCAGGTAAGCAATGAGTGCGACCACAAACGCGATCACCAGCAGTAAATTATCGTGAATAAAGGGCATGAGATGGTCCATAACGAGCAAATCCTTTGAAGAGAGTGGCTTAAATTATAGTGGGTTTGGGTAGGGCTGTATATTGATTTTTAATATGGAGTTAGACGTTGAATTTCACTGATCATATAAAAAGGCACAGAAAGAATACGTGTTTTTTCATCCCACTGCAATGGCAGCTCAGAAATACGAATTCCAAGCGGTAGTTTTTTCTCCTGCATCATCAATTGCAGAGAGCGTAAGCGGCCGGTACTGCCTGCCTTTACTTCAATGGGCAGAATGTTATTGCGACTTTGAATAACAAAATCCACTTCTGCCTGACTACCTTTTTCTTCACGTGACCAATATTGGATATTGGCTTTCTGAAAGGGCGCTTGATAGGCAAGCAATTCTTGGCAGACAAATTGTTCCGCCAGTGCTCCTCGATTGATCAACATAATATCTTCACTCATTAATACGGCGGCGGAGAGGTTGCTTTTTGCGGTCATTAAGCCCACATCCAAAAAGAACAACTTGTATTTGTTGTAATTGAGCCCCGCACTGAGCGGCAACCCCGCGGCATGTGTTGCATAGACTGGATAAATCACACCTGCCAGAGAGAGGCAAAAAATGGCTTCTTTTAGAAAACGAGAATGTACATCTGGATTAATTTTATGGTATTTAGTTTGCTGTCCAATTAACAGTGGCATTTGTTGGAAGACCATACGCAAATGTTCTTGCTTGGCGCTGGTAGCGTACCTTGCGAAATCATTTTCATAAGTGGTAAGGATGTTCATTTGCGTCGGGTGAAATAACGACTCTCCTGCATTTTGTTGTAGCGCTTGGTTCAGTACGGCTGGCATTCCTCCTAACATCATATAACGCTTCACTTCCTGCAAAAGCGGAGTGTGTAATACTGAAGGTAAAGGAGTATTGAGTGTGGCGGCGGCAATCGCTTCTTTCCACATGCTTTTACCACTCGCGTCTAAGTATTCCAGAAAAGATAAGGGGTTGAGATAGAGAAACTCAATGCGACCCACGGGCATTTTGAAATTTTCTTCTCGCAAAGCAAATTCTAGCAGAGAGCCGGTCGCAATGACATGAAGCTGAGGATACTCTTCCTTAAAGTAGCGTAATGCTTCTATGGCGCGAGGACACGCTTGAACTTCGTCTAAAAACAGCAAACTTTTGCCAGGGATAATACGCTTGCCTTGATAAACCGAAATTTTTTGTAAAATTTCAGTTATCTCAAAACTATCAAAACACGCTGAATATTCAGGGTTTCTCTCAAAATTGATGGAAATGACCTCGTCAAAGTGTTCCTGCCCAAAAGCATTAACTAAGAAACTTTTACCCACCTGCCTTGCTCCGCGCAATAGCAACGGCATCCGCGATGGATTATTTTTCCACGCAACGAGAGATTGTTTTAAAAAACGTTCCATCTGCATCCTTTGTTAAAAGTACAATAATACAGGGTTATTTTAGTTTATTTTGTACTGTAATACGGGGCTATTATAGGATAAAATGTTCTAAAATACAAGGCATTTGCCGTTTGGATTAATTTTTGATCTGTATCGCCAGCGCATGAATCTCACCACTCATCATCGCATCCACGGCTTGATACACCAGCTGATGACTCTGAATTCTGGTTTTGCCCACAAATAAGGGCGAAGCGATTTTAACGGTAAAATGCCCACCGCCGGATTTCGCGCCTGCGTGGCCCACGTGTTGATGGCTATCGTCAATCACTTGCAGTTGTGTGGGTTGTAGCGTTTGCAGCAACTGTTGGATGCGCTCAATGCGACTCATTTTTTCGGTTCCGGCTGCGGGTGGTTTTGGATATGACGATATAAATAAAAGCTCTGCAGAATGACAAATACGATGGTTAATCCCAAAATACCGAAGACTTTAAAATCTACCCAGGCATTCAGTGAAAAGTGGTAAGCGACGAGAATATTGATCACACCCATGACCAAGAAAAAAATTGCCCACATCAGATTTAAGCGTGACCATACGATTTCTGGCAAACCAATATTTTGTTGCATAAAACGTTTAATCAAAGGGGTTTTGGTAAAGTATTGGCTGAGTAAAAACGCCAGGCCAAACAACCAATTGACAATGGAGACTTTCCATTGCAAAAATTTAGTATCGTGCAACAAAATGGTGGCGCCGCCAAACACCAATACTAATACAAACGTAATCACATGCATGGTTTCGATGCGATGATGACGAAACCAAAGATAGAGGATTTGAATCGCTGAGGCGATAATCAACGCGCCGGTAGCAATGTAGATGCCAAAAAGTTTGTAGACAATAAAAAATATAATAACAGGGAAGGTGTCGTAGAGTAATTTCATGGGTAAATAGTCGTCTGATTTTGAGTGGAGTGTGTTATTATAGCGACAAAACCATGAATCACCAATTGTTATGAGCCAGATTTTAACCGTCCATCCCGTCACGCCCGAGCATCACTTGCTGCAAGTTATCGTCGACAGTTTGCGCGATGGTGCGGTGATCGCTTACCCAACCGATTCTGGTTATGCGCTTGGTTGCATGATGGGGTTGAAGCAGCCGTTAGAGCGAATCTGTAAAATTCGCAATGTGGATCAGACCCACAACTTCACGCTGATCTGTCGGGATTTGTCAGAGATTGCTAAATATGCCAAGGTCGATAATTTCAGTTACCGCATTTTGAAAAAATGCACGCCAGGGGGCTATACGTTTATTTTGAATGCGTCTTCGGAAGTGCCGAAACTGATGCAAAGTAAGCGCAAAACCGTGGGAGTGCGCGTCCCGGATCATCAAATTGCGTTGTCGATTGCGGAAGCGTTGGGAGAACCATTGCTCAGTTCGACCTTGATTTTGCCAGGACAAACTGAGCCGTTGATTTATCCTGAGGATGTGGGTGAACAGTTGGGTAATCAGGTAGATTTAGTGATTGATGGGGGTTATTGTGGTTTTGAACCGACCACCGTAGTGGATTTAACCGGATCACAACCCGTGGTGAAGCGTCAAGGTAGTGGCGATTCCGCCGTGTTTTTAGGAGAATAAAGTGGCTGCAATAGAAGAACGGGTACAAAAATTATTGGCGCAACGTGGATTGGGCTCGCGGCGTGAAATCGAAACCTGGATTACTTCCGGTATGGTAACCGTTAATGGCAGATTGGCAAAATTGGGTGATAAAGCCTCCTCGGATGATGTGATTAAAGTCAATCAACGCGAAGTTAAGTGGGTCGATGCACCCACGGTTCCGCGGGTATTGCTGTACCACAAACCTGAAAATCAAGTCTGCAGTCGCAGTGACCCAGAAGGGCGTCCGACCGTATTTGACAGCCTGCCAGAGGTTAAGCAAGGGCGCTGGATTTCCGTTGGTCGTCTCGATTTTAATACTTCCGGTTTATTGATTTTTACCAACGATGGTGAATTGGCGAATCGCTTGATGCATCCCTCCTATGAATTAGAGCGTGAATATGCGGTGCGGGTGTATGGCGAGGTGTCGCCTGAAGCTTTAAAAAATCTCACCACTGGCGTTCAATTGGAAGACGGTATGGCGCGCTTTACCCAAATCAAAGATGCCGGTGGCGAAGGTAAAAACCATTGGTATCATGTGATGTTGATGGAAGGACGTAACCGAGAAGTGCGGCGTTTGTGGGATTCGCAAGAAGTCGTGGTAAGCCGGTTGATTCGCATTCGCTATGGCGATGTTTTGCTGCCTAGCCACTTGCGGCAAGGTAAGTCAGAAGAAATGACCTTGCCACAAGTCAATGCGCTGCGTCGTTTAGTCAAAATGCCGGATTACGAACCACCAAAAGTGGTCAAAAAATATGGCTTGCCAAAACACAGTGCATTTAGATTGAAACCCAGAGTTAATAAAAATAACAGAGATTATTAAAATTCCCTTCTCCCCTTATGGAAGGGGTGAAGATTCACGAACATGAGGAAACGTTCGGCATGAAAGCAATACAACCTAAAGGACTTTACGTTTTATTTCTCACCGAAATGTGGGAACGTTTTGGTTACTATACCTTAACCACCATTTTGGTGTTGTATTTAAGCCAAGCGCTGCATTTTAGCGATGACCAATCTTATCTGTTGTTCAGCGCGCTCAATGCGATGATGTATCTAACCCCTGTTGCAGGTGGTTATATCGCCGATCGTTGGTTGGGCTATCGTCAAAGCATTTACTGTGGTGGTGTGTTGCTGTTGATCGGTTATCTGCTGGCTGCGACCTCAAATTTACATTTGTTTTATCTGGGCCTGGGTTTTTTAGTATTGGGTAATGGCTTGTTCAAACCCAATGTGTCCAGTATTGTCGGCACGTTATATGGTGAAAACGATCCGCGTCGTGAGGGCGGATTTACTTTATTTTACATGGGCATTAACGTCGGGGCCTTGGTGCCGCCATTATTTACCGGCTGGGTGGTAAATCACTGGGGTTGGCATATTGCGTTTATCTTTGCCGGGATTGGTATGTTGATTTCGGTGGTAACGTTGTTCGCAGGGCGTAAAATTTTAGGCGTGTGTGGCACCATGCCAGAAACCAGCACCTTGCGTTTGTCCGCATTTCATCGGGTACGCTTTTATACCTGGTTTATCGTGGCGATGGTCATTGCCTTGGCGGTATTTGAAGTGGTGTTGTATTATCCTGCGCAAGCAAACTGGCTGTTAATTATCGCCTCCTTCGTGATTTTGTTGTTTGTATTGAAAATGATTTTCAAGAACACCACGCATTGGCGCAACAAAATGCTTGCCAGCTTGATTTTAATCGTACTGTCCCTGATGTTTTGGGCGTTGTATAATCAAACTTTTACTTCATTGATGTTATTCGCCAATCGCAACTTGGATCTGACTTTATTTGGCATTCCGATCACACCGGAATTTACGCAGTTTTATAACTCGTTCTTTATTATCGCAATAAGTCCACTGCTCAGTTGGCTGTGGGTTAAGTTGGATCCTTATCATTTAAATCCGTCGATTCCTACCAAGTTTGCGATGGGTATTGGTTTTATGGGTGTTGGCTTTGTGATTTTGGGTGTTGCGGCGACCTGGTTTGGTCATGGTGGCATTATTTCTGGTTGGTGGTTGGTGTTGAGTTATTTATCACAAACCATCGGTGAATTGGTCCTTTCGCCCATTGGTTTGGCAATGATTACCGTGCTATCACCGAAAGAAAGCGTGGGTACTATGATGGGCGTATGGTTTTTGACGTTGGCGGCAGCTTACGCGGTGAGTGGCGAATTATCATTGCTCGCGTCAATCCCTGATAAGCTCAATCTAACACAATCTCTGGCCGTTTATAGTCATGCCTTCTGGCTCTATGGCATCATGGCGTTGATTTTGACATTGGTGAGCATTGCTTTGATTCCGTATTTGAAAAAATTGAGCCGTTAAAAATATTTTGTTTTAAGGGTGAATTTCATCTTGCAGTTTGGGGGGGTTGATTCTAGAATCGCTTTTTGTGAACTCACTTAATGCAAGGATCATGGTATTGAAAAGCGCTTCCATTAAAACGGATCTTCCTCCCATCATTGAAATCCGCAACTTGTCCAAAATTTTTAGCGGTCAAGTTGCGGTTAACCAGATCGATTTAAAAATTTACCGTGGCGAATTCTTCTCCATTCTTGGAGGCTCCGGTTCCGGTAAAACCACTGTATTGCGTATGTTGGCCGGTTTCGAAATGCCAACTCAGGGCAAAATTTTATTAGAAGGGGTCGACATGGCGGGTGTGCCACCGTACCAGCGCCCGATCAATACGATGTTCCAGTCTTACGCACTGTTCCCACACATGAATGTGATGCAGAACATTGCCTTTGGGTTAAAGCAAGACAAACATTCTAAAGCAGAGGTGCTGGCGCGTACCGAAGCGGTATTAAAACTGGTGCAAATGGAAAAATACGCCAAACGTAAGCCACATCAGTTGTCTGGTGGTCAGCAACAACGTGTCGCATTGGCCAGATGTTTGGCGAAACAGCCTAAAGTATTGTTGTTGGATGAGCCATTGTCAGCGCTTGATAAAAAATTGCGTGAACAAATGCAGTTTGAGCTGGTGGACATTCAAGAAAAAACCGGTATTACTTTTGTGATGGTAACGCATGACCAGGCGGAAGCGATGACCATGTCAACGCGTATCGGCGTCATGAATAACGGTTCACTCGAGCAAATCGGTACGCCCTCCGAAGTGTATGAATATCCGCAAAGCCGCTTTACGGCTGATTTTATCGGTACCACCAATATGTTTGAATCGAGAGCCACTTTTGAAGGCGACCATGATATGGTGATGATCTCGGAGCAGGCCGATTGCCAGTTTTGGGTAGACCGTTCGCTGGATGTGGTCGAAGGTCAAACCGTGTGGTGCGCGATTCGTCCTGAAAAAATGACGGTATCGAAAAAACCACCGCAGGATTACAATGCTGAAAAACCGGAAAACTGCATTCGTGGTGCAATTAAAGACATTGCTTATTTAGGTGGTGTGTCGACCTATCATGTCCAGATGACCAATGGCAAAATTGTCAAAGCCACCGATTTTAACGTTGAGCGCGATGCTGAGCATCCGACCTGGGGCGACACGGTATATTTATCCTGGGAAACCTCCAGCATCATGGTGTTGACGTCATGATTAAAAGAACCGACAAAATCAAATTTAACTTAAACAGCTTGAACCTTACCGACAACCAATGGCGCCGATTGGTGGTAGTGGGCATTCCTTCAGTTTGGTTGTTTTGTTTCTTGTTGTTGCCATTCTTATTTACCTTAAAGATGAGTGTCGCCGAAAGCATTTTGGCTTCACCACCATATACGCCACTCGTGACACTTAGTGGCAATGCCATTCATATTTTGATTGAGTTGAATAACTATATTTTCGTATTAGCGCATGGTTCGATTTTTCTGGCGTTTTTAAGTTCGGTTAAGATCGCGTTTTTCACTACGATTATGTGTGTGTTGATTGGATATCCCTTGGCCTATGCCATTGCCAATAGTTCGCCGAAGGTGCAATCAGTATTGTTTTTAATGGTTATTTTACCCTATTGGACCTCGTTTTTGCTGCGGGCTTATGCCTGGATTATCCTGCTGCAAAATAATGGCGTGGTGAATCAATTGTTGCAGGCATTAGGCATCACTCATATGCCGATTCGCATGATTTACAATGATTTCTCAGTGTACATTGGATTGTTGTATGGTTATTTGCCGTTTTTTGTGTTGCCGTTGTATGCGACATTGATCAAACTCGATCGCGATGTGTTGGAAGCAGCCTATGACTTGGGTTGTCCGCCGTGGCGGGCGTTTTTGAAAATCACGTTGCCCTTATCCTGGTCGGGGGTAATTGCTGGAGCCTTGTTGGTGTTTATTCCTTGCGTCGGTGAAGTGGTGGTGCCGCAGATTCTGGGGGGCGTGAATACCTTGATGATCGGTAATGTCATCTGGCAAGAATTTTTTATCGGCAATAACTGGGGTGTAGCTGCAGCGTTGGCCATTATTATGTTAATCTTATTGGTGGTCCCAGTGGTTTGGCTGCAACGGTTGCAACAGAAGCGAGCCTTATCATGAAAAAATCCTGGCTATTGCGTGTCTGGTTAGTGCTCGGTATGGCATTTTTATATATTCCGATGCTGACATTGGTAATTTATTCGTTTAACAGTTCTGACATTGTCACGCTTTGGGGTGGCTGGTCATTCCAGTGGTACAGCACTTTGGTTAATGACAGCACCATTTTATCCGCGGCGTGGTTGAGTGTGCGCATTGGTGTGTTGGCTTCCACTATCGCGGTGGTTCTCGGCACCATGCTGGCGGTAGCGTTTAATCGCTATGGGCCATTCAAGGGCAGAACGCTGTTATATGGTATGGCGATTACGCCGTTGATGATGCCAGATGTGATTACCGGTTTGTCGCTGTTACTGATGTTTGTCAGTTTGCAAAGCATGATTGGTTGGCCAGTAGAGCAGGGCTTTGCCACCATTCTGATTGCGCATACCACATTCTGTATTGCTTACGCCGTGATTGTGATTCAGGCGCGTCTAGGGGGGCTTGATCGCACCATTGAAGAAGCAGCGATGGACTTAGGAGCCAGGCCCATCAAAACATTTTTCCGCATTACCTTGCCGCAGATTTTTCCTTCGCTGGTGGTGGCGTGGTTATTGAGTTTTACGTTGTCAATTGACGACCTGGTGATTACCAGCTTTGTCAGTGGCCCTGATACTACGACGTTACCGATGTATATCTATTCCACTATTCGTAACAACATCACGCCAGAAATTAACGCTTTGGCAACTTTATTGATTTTGTTCGTATTAACGGCGTTGTTGATTGGTGCCGGTGTGGCTTCCCGCTGGCGTAAAGACGAGTAGATCATCCTCTCTCTGTGTGCGCACCTTTACTTCCAGCGATACACTCGATATCATCTTCCAGTTTTACAAATTGTTTAGTATTACCGGGAGGAATCATGCTTGTAAAGATCGGCGAAAATCTACGCCAGCCTAAACCATTTTATGTAATTTTTGTGGTTGAGATGTGGGAACGCTTTGGTTACTACGGTATGCAGGCAATCCTGGTTTATTACATGATCCAAAAATTGGGATACAGGGACGCGGACTCTTTTAATATATGGTCAGCGATGGTGGCCTTGGTCTACGGTTTTACGGTCATTGGTGGTTATGTGGGTGACCGATACCTGGGAATTAAAAGAACCATTGTATTGGGTGCGCTGGTATTGGCTATTGGATATTTCTTGTTAGGCATTCCTAATGCTGGTGTGATGTTTGCTGGTATGGGTCTTATTGCGGTGGGTACTGGTTTGTTCAAGGTCAATCCTTCCAGTTTACTGTCAAAATGTTATGCGGATAAAGATCCCAGAATTGATGGTGCCTTTACTTTGTATTACATGGCCATCAATATTGGCTCGATGTTCAGTATGCTGCTGGTGCCGGTCATCGCCACGCATTTTGGATGGTCGGTTGGGTTTTGGACCTGTTCAGCGGGGTTGGTTGTCACGGTGATTTATTTCTTGGTGACGTCCTCCTGGATGAAGCATATTGACTCCCCCGTAGGTTTAGCGCCGATGAAAGTGCTGCGTTTTATCCCCGTGATTTTTGGAACGCTTGCATTGGCAGGGGTTTCTGCCTGGTTATTGCAACATCTGTTGGTGACGCACTGGTTTTTGTTGGCGGTGGGTATTATTATTTTAATTTTTTTCTCGCGGCTTATTTTTATCAGTAAAGGGCGTGTCAGAAAAAATCTAATTGTTGCGTTGATCATGATGTTGGAAGCAGTGGTCTTTTTTGTATTATATGCGCAAATGCCAACGTCATTAACGTTGTACGGTGTTAATAACGTCAATCATACCTTTTTGGGTTTCGCTGTTAACCCTTTGTCTTATCAGGCGCTTAACCCGGTGGTGATTATGTTTGCCAGCCCTGTTTTGGCTTATTTCTACACGACTCTAGGTAAGTTGGGTAAAGATTTAACCTTGCCAGAAAAATTTACCATTGGGATGTTTTTATGCTCAGGTGGTTTTTTAGTAGGATGGTTTAGCCAATATTTCGGCGGAACCACAGGTATGGTTAGCTCGTGGTGGATGGTGGGCATTTACACCCTACAAAGTATTGGCGAGTTGTTGATTTCTGGGCTGGGTTTGTCGATGGTAGCTCAATTAATCCCACAACGCTTTATGGGTTTGATGATGGGGATGTGGTTTATGACAACCGCCATGGCTTCTATCTTAGCTGGTTTTGTAGCGAGCTTGACCGCCATTCCTAAAGGCATCACTAATCCAGTGTTAACCTTACCCATTTACACGCATGTATTCTTTGAGATTGGTATTTGCACATTAGGTTTTGCAGTGTTTATGTTATTGTTAACGCCTAAATTGAATAAATTTTTGAAATAATGCATATCCATTGAGATATTGTTAGGAGAGCTGAATGTTCGCAAGAATCGGTGAAAACTTACGTCAACCTAAGCCTTTTTATGTAATTTTTTCCATCGAAATGTGGGAGCGTTTTGGTTTCTACGGTATGCAGTCGCTGCTGGTTTATTATATGATTCACACCATCGGTTACAGCGACGCTAAAGCTTTTGATGTATATGCCGCACTGGTTGCGTTGGTATACGGTTTTATGAGTATTGGCGGCTTTATTGGCGACAAAGTATTGGGGATTCAGCGCACCATTATACTGGGCGCTTGCTTTTTGGCAGCAGGCTATTTTCTGCTGGGAATGGGCAAGGAACCTTTATTATTTTTAGGTATGGGGTGCATTGCGGTGGGTAATGGTTTTTTTAAATCTAACCCATCCAGTTTATTATCAAAGTGCTATCGCGAAGGAGATCCGCGGATTGATGGTTCATTTACGTTGTACTACATGGCGATTAATATAGGTGCTTTTGTTAGCATCATCGTGGCGCCAATCGTTGCTGCACATTATTCTTGGTCGATCGGGTTTTGGGTATCTTCAATTGGTTTGGTGATCGCGCTGATTTATTTTATATCGTTGCGTTCCTGGATGGCGGGTATTGATTCGCCAGTAGGGCTTAAACCACTCTCCTGGTTGCGTTTAGGGGTGGTGCTGGCTGGTGGTGTTGTGGTGGCGTTTATTGCTTCCTGGTTGCTGTTGCATTTATCCGTGGCACATTGGTTATTATTGCTTATCGGTATCATTATTCTGATTTTGTTTGGCCGTTTGATTGTGGTGAATAAGGGTAGGGTGCGTGCTAATCTGATCGTCGCATTGGTGTTGATGTTGGAGGCTGTGGCTTATTTTGTGATTAACCTGCAAATGTCTACTTCGTTGACATTATACGCCGTGCATAACATTAATACTCATGTGTTGGGGTTAAACTTGAGTCCCTTGTCATTTCAGTCATTGGATGCGCTGTGGATTTTAATTGCTAGCCCGGTTTTGGCATATTTTTATACCCATTTTGGTCGTCGTGGTAAAGATTTCTCACTGCCAACCAAATTTACCATTGGTATGTTTATTTGTGCCATCGGATTTTTGATCGCAGGGTGTAGTAAGTTTTTTGGTGGCACCACAGGCTTGGTCAGTGCTTGGTGGTTGGTTATCTTGTACCTGTTTTTGGCGGTTAGTGAGTTGTTGATTTCCGGACTCGGTCTGGCAATGGTCAGCAAACTCGTTCCACAAAGCAGCATGGGCTTTATGATGGGCGTATGGTGGATGACGTTGTCTGCGGGCTCGGTCATTTCAGGTTTCGTGGCAGGCATTGCCAGCGTTCCTGCCGATATTACCAACCCCGTTCAAACATTGCCGATTTATACCCATTTGTTTTTTGAGATCGGCGAGTGTACGTTAATTTTCGCGGTGCTGATGTTGTTGCTGACACCGATGTTAAATAAGGCGTTGAAGTAATTTTGCCCCCACCACTTAAATAGTGTAAGATCACGTTTTATTTTACCTTGAGTCTTGCATGTTAAAGTTACAAAACGTCTCCATTGCCCGTGCGGCCAATACGCTGTTGGAGCAGGTGAGTTTTGACCTCTATGAAAAAAACATCGTCGGCTTGGTGGGCGGTAATGGTTCCGGCAAGTCGACGCTGTTTGCTGCAATCAATGGGTTGCTTGAGCCGGCCAAAGGCGAAATCAGCCTGCGTAATGGCACCCGCATCATCAGCCTGGCGCAAGAAGTTCCTGGGTTGATGCAAACCGCACTCAGTTATGCTATTGAAGGTGATACTAAGCTTGCCAAAGTTTACGCGGATTTAACCCATGCGGAAACCGTGCAAGATTATGAGGCGATGATGGTATGCCATAATTTATTGTCGGAAATGAATGGTTATGACGCTGAAGCCCGCGCTGCTAAAATTTTAAATGGTCTTGGATTCACTCAAGAGGATTTAAGTAAACCAATCAAATCATTTTCCGGTGGCTGGCGGATGCGCTTGAATCTGGCGCGTTGTTTGTTTGCGCCGAGCGATTTATTGCTGCTGGATGAGCCCACCAACCATTTGGATATGGAGGCCATTTTCTGGCTGGAAGATTATTTAAAACATTATCAAGGCGGCGTATTGATGGTGTCGCATGATCGCGATTTTCTCGACAGCACCGTCACCCATATCGCGCATGCTGATAACCAGCGGATAAAAATGTACACCGGCAATTATTCGTCCTTTGAAGTGCAGCGTGCGCAGGCAATACTGCTGCATAACGCGCAAGCCCGTAAGCAACAGACGCGAATTGACCATTTGATGAGTTATGTTAATCGTTTTAGAGCCGCAGCACCCAAAGCGCGTCAAGCACAGAGCCGTTTGAAAGCATTGGAAAAACTGGAAGTGATGAAGCCGATCTACGAAGCCTCTATGTTCAGTTTTGAATTTAAAGAACCCGACAGAATGCCCAATCCGATGTTAACCATGAGCAAAGTAGATCTGGGTTATGAGGGTAAAGCCTTATTGAGTAAAATCAATATGACCTTGGCGGCTGGGATGCGTGTTGGTCTGTTGGGAGTAAACGGCGCGGGTAAGTCGACGTTAATCAAAGGTCTTTTAGGTAAGTTGAAACCAATTTCTGGCGTAGTGGAATGCTCTTCAGGTACCAAGATTGGTTATTTTGACCAGCAGCAAGTGGATTATCTGCCGCTCAATTACACACCGTTAGAGTTGTTTCAAGAAATGGCCCGTGGCACCGGTGAAAAAGAATTGATTGGCTATCTGGGCAGCTTCGGTTTTGATCGCGATAAATCGATGTCGCCGTTGAGCGAGTTTTCGGGCGGTGAAAAGTCACGCGTGGCGTTGGCGCAGATTGTCTGGCAAAAGCCCAATTTACTGATGATGGATGAGCCCACTAACCACTTGGATTTAGAGATGCGTCAGGCATTGATGTACGCCTTGCAAGGCTATACGGGCTCGCTGATTTTGGTGTCGCATGACCGTAGTTTGTTGCGCAGCTTGGTGGATGAGCTGTACTTGATTAAGGATGGCAAAGTTTCGCGCTTTGAAGGCTCGGTTGAGGATTATCAGAGTCAGTATCAGTAAAGTTAACAGACCTTCCAGCAAAAAAAGTGGTACAATGTCCCGTTCGATAAGTGCGGGGGAAAAGTAATGGCTGATAATGCTAATATTATTTATATAATTTCGTTCATTTATCTATGTTTTGTGGGGCGTCTGGCCATCTTTCATTTATTTAATGACTTTGGCGAATCGCGTAAAGGCAAAGCTAAGCTGAAGCTAGACTTGGATGATGACGCCATCAAACGTCTGGATCGTTCGATTAAAGCCATGGGCTTGCTGGTTACGCTATTTTGGCCGGCGATGTTTATTGCCAGACCTGTTCTTTTTCTTAAAATGTACTGCCTCGCCGATCGTATGGCGATGATGAAAATGTTTATGTTTTATGGTTACTTGGCGCGGAAGTTGACGTTGCAATAAATTCTCACATTTTGTTTTTATAACAACCAATTTGTGTTATTATAAACCTGAATCATTTGTATTCGATGTAAGGGGTTATATGGTACATATTGGTGGATTTCAGCGCTTGGAAACCTCTCTATTTGTTGAGGTATTACAGATTTTAAAAACCGCACGACAAAAAGCTTATACTGCGGTAAATAGTGCAATGGTAGAAGCTTATTGGCATATTGGAAAGCGTATTGTTGAGGAAGAGCAGCAGGGTGTAAAGAGAGCTGCTTATGGTGAAGCAATTTTGAAAACACTTTCTAAGGCATTAACAACCGAATTTGGTAAGGGGTTTTCATATGCAAACCTTCGTAACTTTAGACAATTCTATTTAACTTATCCGGATGTTTCAAATTGCTACGCACTGCGTAGCAATTTGAGCTGGACACATCAACGTATGATCATGAGGATAGAAAATTTAAATGCAAGAGACTATTACCTCAGGGAATGTGTAGAGCAACAGTGGAGTTCTCGCACATTGGAGCGCAACCTCAATACTTTTTATTATGAGCGGTTGCTCTCTTCTAAAAATAAGCAAACCACTTTAAAAAAATTACCGGCATTAGAAAAATCAACATTCAATGATTTTATCAAAGATCCTTATGTTTTTGAGTTTTTAAATATTCCGGAATCAATAAATGCCAATGAAAAAGATATTGAAAGTGCTTTGATTCAAAACTTACAAAAATTTCTGTTAGAGCTTGGCAAGGGGTTTTCATTTGTAGGGCGGCAATTTAGAATCAGTACCGAAACCAGTCATTTTTACATCGATCTGGTATTTTATAATTATCTGCTGAAATGTTTCATCTTGTTTGATTTAAAGACCACCAAGTTGAGTCATCAAGATACTGGACAGATGGATATGTACATTCGAATGTTTGATGATCTTAAAAAACAAGAGGATGATAATCCAACCATCGGTATCATCCTTTGCGCTGAAAAAGACGAAACCATTGTCAAATACAGTATATTAAATGATAGCCAACAATTATTTGCGACCAAATACACATCTTATCTGCCTACTGAGACAGAGTTAATTGCCGAGATTGAGCGAGAGAGGCATGTAATTGAAACCGCCAGAGGAAGAGATCTTTAGTATTGGTGATCTGTTTGTATCAAGGATCTATAATGGTATATGATCTGTTTCTCACTGCGAAAGGAATCTTCCCGATGAATATTCATATTGTGATGCACGAAAGTTTCGAAAGCCCGGGCGCTATTGCGCAATGGGTAGTGCAGCGCGGTCATAGCGTTCATTACACCAATTGTTATGCGCATGAAGCGTTACCCAAAGACACCAGCCAGATCGATTTTTTGATCGTCATGGGTGGGCCGCAAAGCCCTTCGACTACTTTGACAGAGTGCCCCTATTTTAATGCCAACGCAGAAATTGCGCTGATCCAAGATGCCATTGCCAGAAAAAAATTAGTGCTGGGTGTTTGCTTGGGCGCGCAGTTGTTGGGTGAAGCGTATGGTGCACGGTGTGAGCACAGTCCACACAAGGAAATCGGTGTGTTTCCGATTACCTTAACGGCGCAAGCCAAAACCGATCCAATCTTCTCCACCTTTCCGCATTCATTTGACGTCGGCCATTGGCATGGCGATATGCCAGGTGTACCTGTAGGCGCAAAAATTCTTGCCACCAGTGCAGGTTGTCCCAGGCAAATCATAGCATATGAGCCAGGGGTGTATGGGTTTCAATGTCATATGGAATTTACCCATGATGCCATTGAGCAGATGGTTGTGCATTCACAGCAAGAATTGGCTGAATTGGCGGGGCGGCCTTATGTGCAAGATGCAGCAACCTTGCGAGCGCAGCAGTACGATTCAATGAATCAATTACTGTTCCAGTTTTTAGATGCGTTGGTAAAGCAGTCTCCTGTTTAATCAAAATGTGCTCAAAACGCTTGCTATTTCAGGCAATTGTCACTAAAATATATCTTAGCACACGAACTAACAACGCTTTGGGGGCGACTTGGTTTCGACGGGGATTACAAACCCTGAGGTGCATGCCGAGAGCGATAGCTCATCTCGTAAATCAAGACTATCAATTGCTATAACTGGCAAAAAAGAAGAGGCCCTAGAGGCTGCTAACGATGCTGTGATTCAAGTAACTCGTAAAAAAGCTGCTTAATCCGTCGCCTAAGAAACGACACATCGGCGTGACTACCCTAATGCTTGTTTTAGGATAGCGCGCTAATAGTGAACAAGATCGCGTGTAAACACCGTCTGATGTTTGCCTGCTAAAGTTGCTCGGACTAGCGCGTTGATTGTACCTGCTGACTGGACTGATCAACCGCGAAATAAAATCAATCAGCTAAGCATGTAGGACCAACGGCAGCGGATTTTCGGACGCGGGTTCAATTCCCGCCGCCTCCACCATTTTATTATGGATTGATATTTATGTTTGACTTATCTCATTTCATTGACGCCATTCCCCTCACCTACGCCGCCTTGTTTCCGGTGCTCAATCCGATTGGTACGGCGTTTATTTTTCTGGCATTAACGCATCGCTTGTCTTCTGCTTCGCGTCGTCGTTTGGCCTTTAGAATTGCGCTCAACAGTTTTATTTTGCTGACGATTGTGTTGTGGGTAGGTGAATGGGTTTTAGGATTTTTTGGCGTCAGCATTGCGGTGGTGCAAGTCGCGGGTGGTTTGGTGCTGGTGAGTATTGGTTGGAAGATTATGTCCAGTGATGGCGGTGGCGGTGAGGGCTATGGCAAAGAAATTACTACTGATGCAGATGCTTCTGCTCAGGCGTTTTTCCCGTTAACGTTACCCTTAACGGCAGGGCCTGGAAGCATGGCGGTTGCGTTGACGGTTGGCGCGCATGAAAACCTAGGCAGTGTTCCTCAGATTATGATGGGGAAAGTTGGTGTGATGGTGGGTATTTTGTTGGCGGCGATTACGGTGTATTTTTGCTATGGCTATGCGCACTATCTGACGAAAAAACTAGGTACCAGTGGTACCCAGGTGATCATCAAGCTTTCGGCATTTATTATTTTCTGTATTGGCTTGACCATTTTATTCCGCGGCTTGCAGGACGTATTGGCACAGTGGTCGTTTATTGCGTCTTAGTAAAACTCATGAGAATGGCTGAAATCAGCATGCCAATAAACGCCATGATGATCGGCATGGCAGCACCAAAATCTGCAGCAAACCCGCTTAAGAAGGTCGCCACACCAAACGACAGTGCCATGATGGCGCTGGTCACTCCCATTACCCAGCCTTGCTCGGTGGAATCGACTTGATTGGAAAAAATGGTAATCAAGACTGAGTAGGCAACCGCTACGCTCATGCCAATGAAAACGGCACTGATCCATGTCAACCATTGTAATGGCACTGTTGCTGTGATTAAACAGAGTGCTGCGCCAATTCCCAGTCCACCGACTACGCAGCGTTTGTTGCCAAACCATTTGGTGCAGGGTTCTACTAATACTGCAAAGCCGATGCTGAATCCAACCGCCAGCACCGTGATAAATAGCGATGTATTCAAGGTAGAGTAATTATAGTAGCGCAGCAAAAATTGTGCGATGAAACTAAAGTATTCGCTCCAGCCGGCAATGAAAATCAGCAGGATCACCGATAAGAACCGAATTCTCTGGTGTTTAAAGGCTTCAATAAAAATTTGAATGGCATAATGCAGGCGCAGTTTGACATGGCGAGTGACGGTAAAGGTTTCGGAAAAGCACCAGAACAAGTAGGCGGCATTGAACAGTGATGCAATGCCAGCAAACCACATTGGTGTAGCAAAATTAAACCAGCTGACCCAGGCGGTATTTGATAAAATGCCACCGGCCAGTGGGCCAATTACAAAGCCAATCGAAACCGCCAGTAAGATATAACCAATGTTGCGGGCGCGATGATTTTCTGGGCTGATGTCAATAATTGCCGCTTGGGCAATCGGTTGGCTGCCCGCCGTGAAGCCGGCAATAATCCGGCCGATAATCAATAAACTTACGCTATGAATTATGATGGCGATCGCGGAAATAAAATAACCCAGACAGCCGCCCACCAGGCAAATCATCAGCGCTTTTTTGCGCCCGACAATATCTGAGAAGTCGCCCAGCATGCCGGCACCGATAAACCAGCAAATCATATAAATGCCGATGATCATGCCGTAGAGTAATTCACGCGTGAATGGCGATACCGTGACTGCTAAAAAAGGAGAGCTATTATCAATGATCATGCTGCTTAAAATGGGAAATAAAATACCCAGGCCCATGCTGTCAATCGCCAACACAAGAAATAAGGGTGCGACCGACCATAGGCTTTTGTGTTGCATGTAAAATCTCGAAATTATTTTAATAGGCTATATTATACGCTAATCGAAGTGAATTAGCCAGTGATATTGTAGCAAGCTATGGTATGATAGCGCAAAACAATCGTCTGGTTGGCGTCATGCACTTCAAACAATGGGCTCGGCTTTATAAAATTGGCTATATCTCGGTTAAGTATGGTTTGGATGAAATCGTGCTGTCAATTCCCTGGTTTCGTCCCTTTCGTTTCGCAGTGTATTTGAATCCCATCAATTGGTTTCGTGATCGCCGTTTGTCTGTGGGTGATCGTTTACGTTTGGCATTGCAAGAGTTGGGTCCAATTTTTGTCAAGTTCGGTCAGATCCTCTCGACACGACGTGATGTGTTGCCTGATGATGTCGCCATGGCGTTGGCCAAATTGCAGGATCAGGTCGCGCCTTTCCCTGGTCATATTGCGCGCGAAATGATTGAGCAAGCGCTTGGTGCTACCGTCGCAGAAGTGTTCGCTGATTTTTCCGAAGAACCGTTGGCTTCTGCATCAATTGCACAGGTGCACACTGCGCAATTAAAAACCGGTGAACAGGTGGTGATTAAAGTGCTGCGTCCTAATATTGAAGCAGTGTTGCGCAATGATATTTCATTGCTATATGCTTTGGCAGGCCTGATTGATCGTTATTGGAAGCCAAGTAAGCGCTTAAAACCGTTAGAAGTAGTGCGTGAGATTGAGCGGAATGTACTAGATGAGTTGGATTTGATGAGAGAAGCCTCCAATGCCTCTCAATTAAAGCGTAATTTTGCTGATACCCATATTCTACAGGTTCCAGAAATTTACTGGGAATATTGCCGCTCCAATGTGCTGGTGATGGAGCGGGTGCATGGGGTTTCTTCCTCTGATGCCAAAACTTTGCAAGCCAGCGGTGTGGATATGAAAAAACTGGCCGAGCGTGGTGTTGAGATTTTTTATACACAAGTGTTTCGTGATTGTTTTTTCCATGCCGACATGCATCCGGGTAATATTTGGGTGAATTGGGTAGACCCCTCTGACCCCTATTATGTCGCAATGGATTTCGGCATTATGGGAACGCTGACAAAAGAAGATCAGCATTATCTGGCAGGAAATTTTCTGGCGTTTTTCCGCCGCGATTATCGCCGTGCCGCAGAGCTGCATATTGAATCTGGTTGGGTGGGCAAAGGCGCGCGTGTTGATGAGTTAGAATCTGCCATTCGTACCATCTGCGAGCCCGTATTTGAAAAGCCACTGAAAGATATTTCCTTGGGGCAATCCTTGTTGCGCTTATTCCAGATCGCTCGACGCTTTGAAATGGAAGTGTTGCCGCAATTATTATTGTTGCAAAAAACCCTGGTAAATATTGAAGGCATGGGGCGCAATTTATATCCGGATTTGGATTTGTGGCGCACCGCCAAACCGTTCTTGGAAAAATGGATGCATCACCATGTCGGTCTACGCGGGTTCTTGCGCCGCGTCAAAGAACAGCTGCCGTATATGAGCGAAATGCTGCCGGAGATCCCGCGGTTGATTCACAGTAATCTAACCATGCAGTCGAAATATCTCAAAGCGCAGTTAGAACAAATACAGCAAGAACAAAAACCTGTCTTATCCAATACCCGCAGCCGCAAATGGTTTTTTGTCGGCGGAATATTGTTGCTGGCGTTCGCAGGCATCGGTGAGCTGGGTCAAGGTCATTGGCTGTTAATCAAAGAATGGATCGAACTCCACGATGTTGAAATCGCCGGCGTGGGTGTTGTGGCGCTGTTGATTGCGGCGATTCGTTAAAGGGAAAATGTCACGGCTTTAAGTCGGCGATGCTTTAAACAATGCCAACAATTCTTGTCCTGACAACTCCAGTTTGTCCGATTGCATTGCGCCTTCGTAGGTGCCCTCAGCCAGCTTGCGTTTGCGTTCTTGCAGTGCCAGCATATGTTCTTCGACGGTTTGTTCGGCGATAAGTTTATACACGAATACCGGTTTGTCTTGACCAATACGATGCGCGCGGTCGGTGGCTTGCATTTCGACGGCGGGGTTCCACCATGGGTCGTAGTGAATGACGGTATCGGCTGCTGTTAGGTTTAAGCCAAATCCACCGGCTTTCAGGCTGATCAAGAATAATTTCACTTTGCCCTGTTGAAACGATTGGATTTTCTCGTCACGATTGCGCGTTTGACCAGTGAGTTTTTCGTACGGAATCTTTTGTTTATGCAGTTCCAGTTCAATCAATTCCAACATGCTGGTAAATTGCGAGAATAAAATGATGCTGCGGCCTTCTTCGATCATCTCAGGAATCATTTGCATCAACAAATCTAACTTGGCAGACTCATGGACTTTTTGTGCTGAAGCCAGTTTAACCAAACGTGGGTCGCAACAGACTTGGCGTAATTTTAGCAACGCATCAAGGATCTCAATATGGCTACGTGCTACGCCTTTGGTTTGCAGCAAATCGCGCACTTTCGATTCCATCGACAAGCGAATGGCTTCATAAACTTTGCGTTGCTCGCCGGTCAGCGTGACTACTCGCACCATTTCTGTTTTGGGTGGTAATTCTTTTGCCACCACTTGCTTGGTGCGGCGTAGCATAAAGGGCAAGATACGTTTGTTTAATTCCAGATGACGCGCATGGTCGCCATGTTTTTCAATCGGGGTGCGGTATAATTTCTTGAATTGGCGATCATCACCTAAGAAGCTGGGCATCAAGAAATCAAATAGCGACCAGAGCTCTCCTAAATGGTTTTCCATCGGCGTACCGGTTAAACAAAACCGATGTTGCACCTGCAGGTCGCGAATCGCTTTGGACACTTTATTTTTCGGGTTTTTCACCATTTGTGCTTCGTCGAGAAACACCGAGTCAAACGGTTGTTGTTTTAACAGCTCAATATCACGCAACACCACGCCATAGCTGGCCACAATGATGTCATGGGTGGCCAATAATTCTTTGCCTTGATGGCGGTCGTTGCCATGCCATACCAGTACGGTCATGCTGGGGGTGAAACGTTCAATTTCCCAGCGCCAGTTGCCCATTAGGCTAGTTGGTGCGACGATTAATGCCGGGGATTTTAATTGGTTGGTTTGTTTCAAATGTTGTAAATACGCCAGGGTTTGCACGGTTTTACCCAAACCCATATCATCCGCAAGAACCCCGCCAAAGCCGTATTCACGAATAAAACACAGCCATGACATGCCAAACTTTTGATAATCACGCAGTTGCGCTTGTAAGCCAGAAGGCGTTTCTACGGCGGTGATGCCTTCAAATGAACGTAATTTTTTGGCTAAATCGCGCCATTGTGTTGCGCCTTGCCATAATGGTTTTTGTTGCTTGCCGAGGGTTTCTTCCAGTTCCAATAATCGTGCGATGTTGTGTTTGGCAATCTGTACTTCACCGGATTTGCCGATCGGTCTGGTTTGGAATAATTCAATCAGCGTATTGGCAATGGGTTTGACCACGTCATAGGGAATTTCTAACCAGTTTTCACCGTTCACGTTCAGTAACAGTGGCGTTTGTTGATTTAAATCGCCACCGCTGATTAGCCATTGATGAATCAAAGGCAGTAGCGGCAATTGCGTGCCGTTGAATTCAATACCCAGCGCCACATTAAACCAATCGTTATGCGTTTGGGTAACTTGGCCGCTAAAGGCTTCCGCATTATGGAAACGTAATTTAAACGTGGGGTCAAACTCAACCTTCCAACCGGTTTTTGTCAGCGTTTCAATGCCATCGGCTAAAAATAATTGCCATTTTTTGATGATCACTGGCAGGGGCGCGTGTTCATCCATTACTAGGCTTAAGCCTTTGCTGCCGCGCACCGCATGCGCAAAGCCATGGGGAATCAATGCCTGGCGATAATCAATTTCAGCAGCAGCGTCGCGTTTGATTTCGTAGGAGATGCCATTTATCTTGGCAAAAACCGAGTGACCCAAGAAGTCGGGTGCGACGATATTGCCTTGATAATCAAAGGTAAGCGTGGCTTGATAACGTAGCAAACCATTATGCATTTCGGCGGATAAGGTTAGGCGTGGTTTCGGCGCTACTTGAATCATCTCCAGCGTTAAAGCACTGGGCAGTGGTAGGTGGGGTTGGTGCGGAAATTCGAGATACAAAGCTTCGCTGACTTCAGTCAGCTGTTCTGATGCAATGCCAGGGTGCTGGCGCAATCTGTCGAGCACTTCTGGCTGTAGCGTATGATGTACTTCGCCTGCAGTCATGGTCTGCGTGTCGACGTAAATCATCGGTTCTGTCGAGGCGAAATATAAATCACGGCTGCGACCATCAATCAAGATTTCAAAGTAGGTGAGCCCATCTTCACGTTTGCGCCAGAGGAATTCGGCCTTTTTGTCATGTCCCGACTTTAACAGCGATTCTGGCGTTAATTCTTTCCAGTACAGTCGATCGGTGAGCAGAAGCAGATTTAAAATCTCGATGCCTTGCGTGTTGTACAAATAAAAATGGCTGGATTGATCGGCATTGGGTAAGGTTTTAACTTTATTCGCCAGATCATGATCTTCCAATGTTGCATAAGGGTGCATTTGTAAATAATGTTTCGCGCCCAAGGCGCCCATGCCAATCGGCAAAGGGGGCGCTATTTCACCAGTCTTTAAAAGACGGGTGCGCAATGCCTGCACATCGAAACTGCCGCGTTTTCCGGGTTTCATGACATAGACAATATGAGTTTTTTCAGAGGTTCCCGTAGTAGCAGTAAAGGGTTTTTTGACAACGTTGCTTTTGGTGGAAAGTAAAAATTGGCTAAAGGCATTAGGGCTTGGAGCGACAATGGGCGCCACCGTTTCTTTGGGTTCTGGCGTATCGAGATACGTTAACAACACCGCTACCACGTGTTTGCAATTATAGCCGACCGGGCAGCTGCAGGTTCCGCCAATAAATAATTTCGGTGTGGCTTTGATGGCAATGCTTTGACGGTACCAACGGCTGCCTTGCACTTTAGATTTGAGCGTCGTTTTATTGGCTTCAGGTTGATTCTCCACCGTTTCAATCAGCGCGCGACCTTCGCTGGCATAAATCTGCCCGCGTTGATACGTCACCGCATCAAAGAAATCGTGAATATGTTGTTTGATCAGCACCATTAAATTTGTCATACACAAAGCGTTTGGGAAGCGTAACGGTCAGTATATCAGCTCTCTCTTTTGTTGGCTATGCTTTCTATAGGTATAAAAGTGGGAATTTGTATTATTCCCACTAATATGTTATGATGCATCAATGATAATGAAAAGAGGCTAGGCTATGATTGAAGTCAAAGTATTACGCCCGGATGCCAAAGGTCGATTGACCTTGGGTGCATTGGCAAAAGGCGTAAGCGGTTTTGAAATAACTGTGGATGCAATTAATCATCGTATTACGCTACAACCATTGATGGAAGTGCCTGCGCGCGAGCAGTGGTTGCATATGAATGAAAAAGCGTTGAAAAAAGTTAAAATTGGACTGCAACAGTCTGCTGAAGGTAAGGTAACGTATAAAGGTTCATTTGCGCGTTATGCGGATGAGTAGAGATGTTCAAATTATTGTTTACTGAAATGGCTGCGCAGGACTTTGATTCATTAACTGCTGAGCCCGCATTGAAAAAACGCCTGAACGCAGTGAGAAAAGCATTAGGTTATCTGGAAACCAATCCTCGCCATCCAGGTTTGCACACTCATAAATACTCGTCTCTTGCAGGGGCGGATGGTGAGGAAATTTTTGAAGCTTATGCTGAAAATAAGACGCCGGGGGCTTATCGAATCTTTTGGCATTATGGTCCGCAGCAAAAACACATTACCATTGTGGCAATCACGCCGCATCCGTGAGGAAAAACTAACATGCAGTACAGTGCCTACCTCGGCAAAGCCGAATTTCTCAAAGAATTGCGCCATGAGTTGCAAGGCCATATCGTTGCCGAGCATGGCAATCTGTTAATTGCCGATGTGCAGATCCATCCTGCGTTTGCCATCGATATCTGGCCAGATTTGCAAACGGTGACGTTTGAATCGATAAACCACGCTGCGAAATTGCTGCGTCAGCATGGTCATGTGTGGTTTCATTATCCCATTAGTCACGTGCGTCGCGGTACCTTGATTCAAGAGCAAATGCGTAAATTGCCGGCGTTAAAAGCAGTGCCGTTTCCACCACCGGCATTGCCTAAAATCGGCGTATTTACCTTGCTTGATCAAAACACGATGATCTACTGCGCTAAACCCTGGAAAGCCATGCCTACAGGCGTTTATCAATTTCAAGAAGATAAAGTCAGCCCGCCCAATCGCGCTTATTTAAAACTGTGGGAAGCGTTGAGTGTTTCTGACGAATACCCAAAAACTAGCGAAGTATGTATGGATTTGGGCGCATCCCCTGGCGGTTGGACTTGGGTATTGCAACAATTGGGCGCCGATGTCATCGCCGTCGACAAAGCGCCACTGGCACCCAACATCGCTAAACTGCCGCGCATCAACGAATTACAGCAAAGCGCCTTTGCCTTGGATTTTAATGCGCTGCCTGATATCGATTGGCTGGTATGCGATATCGCTTGTTATCCTGATAAACTCTTGCAGCAAGTTCAACGCTGGATTGATTCAGGTAAGGTCAGGCGCATCATCAGCACCATTAAGCTGCAAGGGGAGACCGATTTCATCGCCATTGCAGAATTTCAAAAGCTGCCCAATGCGGAGGTGCTGCATCTGTGGCATAACAAACATGAGTTGACGTTTTTTTGGCAAGTTAACCAAAGAGGGAAGTGAAGTAACGATGAATTGTCATTGCTTAAAACCTCAGTGACGCACTTGTGCTCGACGTGTAATTGTTGTACTTTTTGTCCAGAGAGGTTGACAAACTGTTGAGGTGATGCGTATGTCAGGAGCTGGGTTTGACACATTAGCTAAGTTAAGTGCAGCAGCGAAGTTAGCAAGCGTCTCAACCGTATCTGAGGCGATTGCAGCCGAGAATCCCACCAGCATTTTGTCCTGGACTGATATTCTGGAAATAGGGACTAAAGCTGCATTTGAGGCATTATTGTGCAGAGGTGATCTTTCCCGGTTGACGGATGCCAGTGGTGTCACTGTATTACCTTACGCTGTTAGATTTCCGTGGTTTGATGATTATATAGGGGATATTCTGCTTCATAAGGAGAGTCCTAATTCGCTCTGGCATTATGCGGTGCATCAAGCAGCCGTGATGGGTAATGTTGAAGTGGTCACGGCATTAATGAAAAGAGGTTTTTCTGTTGAAGTGCTTGATCTTTCAAAGGCCCTACCTCTGCATTATGCCGCACAGTATGGCCATTCAGAGCTGGTAAGATTTTTTATGAAGTATCAGCGGATTGATCCGGCCATTGCACTGAATGCTCAAAGGCAAACACCTTTGCATCTGGCTGCAATGAATAACAGAGAAGAGGTCGTTAGACTTTTGGTTAAAGAGTATCGGATGCCAGTAGGCGCTCAAGACATTGAAAATAAAACTGCAGAAGAGTATGCCATAGCGGGAAATTTTCACGTGGTTGCTAAGTTTCTGGGGTTTCGGGCACGTTCGACAAGCTGTCCATCATTAAAAGCTGTGACTGCTGTTTTGACCCATTCTAAAATGCCCTCAGTTGATCTAGAGAATTCGTCGTTATATGTATCCCCTGTTCCGTTAGATTCAACATATGATTAGTGACACGCTAAATTCCGCACAGCGGCAAGCAGTTAATTATACTGATGGGCCGTGTTTGGTCTTGGCCGGTGCGGGCAGTGGTAAAACGCGCGTAATTACCGAGAAGATTTATCATCTGGTTACTAACCGTCATATCGCGCCCAATCAAATTTATGCCGTGACGTTTACCAACAAAGCTGCGCGCGAGATGCGCGAGCGGGTGGGTAAACGCTTAAAAGACACCGCCAAAGCAGTGAATATCTCGACGTTCCACACGCTGGGTTTGTCGATTATCCGTTATTCACACAAAGAACTGGGGCTGAACGCCCAGTTTACCTTGTTTGATGATCAGGATACCGCGGCGTTGATTCAAGCGTTGGCAGGTGATGTAAAGCTCGATAAAGGCGAAATCATGCAAATTCAGCAGGCAATTTCGCGTTATAAAAATCAGCAAATCAAGCCAGAGCAGGCCTTAGATCATGCCAAAAATCCGCGTGAGGCCTTAATTGCTCGATTGTATCAGCGTTATTTGCAGCAGATGCAATCCTATCAGGCGGTAGATTTTGATGATTTGATTACGCTGCCGGTGCAATTGTTTCAAAGCCATCCCGAGGTATTGACGCTGTGGCAGGGCAAGGTGCGCTATTTGCTGGTCGATGAATATCAAGACACCAACGCCTGCCAATATCAGTTGGTGAAATATCTGGTGCAATTTCGCCAACAATTTACCGTGGTTGGCGATGATGACCAGTCAATCTATGCCTGGCGCGGTGCGCAACCGGAAAACCTGGCGTTGCTGCAGCGCGACTTCCCCAAATTGCAGGTGATCAAGCTGGAGCAAAACTATCGTTCCACCGGGATTATCTTGCAAGCGGCCAATCAATTGATTCGCAATAATCCGCATCTATTTGAGAAACAATTGCAAGCCACGCAAGGCTATGGGGAGCCGATCAAAGTACTGTTTACCCCAGATGCGGAAGCTGAAGCTGGACGAGTGATTGCCGAAATTATGCAACATCAATTTAACCAACGTAGGCCATATCATGACTATGCCATTTTGTACCGCGGTAATCATCAAGCGATGTTGCTGGAAAAAGCATTGCGTCAGCATAAGATCCCGTACCATCTGAGTGGTGGCACTTCATTTTTTGCGCGTCAGGAAATTAAAGATATTATCGCGTATTGTCGGCTGCTCGCCAACAGCACCGATGATGCTGCATTTATCCGCATCATCAATACGCCACGGCGTGAGATTGGCCCGACGACGTTGCAGAAGTTGGGTGAGTACGCTAAACAGCGCCACGTCAGCTTATTTAAAGCGATTAATGAAATCGGGTTGGAGCATCATGTGCCTGCTGCTGCGGTCACCAAATTGCGCCAATTTTCGCAGTGGTTACACAGCTTGCAAGTACAGTTAACACAAAAACCCGCGGATTCCGTATTAAAAAAACTGGTCGAGGATATTGATTATTACGCCTGGCTTGAATCACAATCGAGTCAGCAAAAAACCGCGGATAACAAACAACAATACGTCGAAGAATTGATTCAATGGATTCGCCAATTGATGCAAGAGTCTCCTGAGCGTTCATTTGCGACGTTAATTCAAACCTTGCTGTTGCTCGATCGCCAGGAAGATGACACGACGGGTAATAAAGTGCAGTTGATGACGCTGCATGCCTCCAAAGGTCTGGAATTCCCCCATGTTTTTCTGGTGGGCTTTGAAGAAAAAATCCTACCGCATCAAAACAGCATTGAAAGTGACACCATCGAAGAAGAGCGTCGGTTGGCTTATGTGGGTATTACGCGCGCGGAGAAAACGCTGACCATCTCGCTAGCCAAACAGCGCAATCGCTTTGGCGATACTTCACCCTGCCAACCCAGCCGGTTTTTGGCGGAATTGCCTGAATCGATCTTGAAAATCGAAGGCCGCGATGCGATGAATGAAACTGAACAGAAGCAGCTGAATCGGGACAAAATGGCGGCGCTGAAAGCGATGTTTGGGGGTTAAGGTGAAGGAGAGAAATCCGCCATTGCCGTCAGGCAATGCTGACAATGGGGTGCTATGAAGCGTCGGCAAATGTTGCTGCAGGGAAAAGCATAAAAATAGCCATGATTGTAATGAGACGAACGCTGTAAATACGTGCCATGCTATAGTGCCGCAATTTTCGTTTCATACGTTACTTGTAGCTGTTTCATCAGGAGAATCCTCGCGGGGTAACTGACATTTTTAGCCCTAAAAAGTCCAGTACTCTGAGGGTTTTGCCAATTTCTGCTGTGGTTTTGCCATTCTCCAATTCAGAAATAAATTTGGTGCTGACGCCGGCGAATTGGCTCAGTTTTAGTTGACTTACTTTTTGCACCTCATCAATCACGATATGCGTTACTCTGTCGGGTAAAGCGCGAACTTCCTCGAATAAAATATCGGGGTTTTGCGCATAGCGACTTTCGATCCTGGCGCCTTTTTACTTTCGCAAAAAGTACCAGGAAGACGGTGTGACTACAATCCATTCAAAGATATGTGTGTATGCCTTAGCCCACAAGGGGCGAGGCGAAGACTCTCACCTCTCAAGGCTTTCCCATCGTCAATTTCAGTTCAATTTGGCTTTTACTGTCCTGTAGTGTGGTTTTCACCGCTAAATTACCGACCCCATTTTGAAAATGGGTAAATACATGGCAATGACCAGTCCACCGACGATTAATCCTAGCGCTGACATCAAGAGTGGTTCGAGTAGTGTGGTCAATCGCGCAATGCTGTGATCGACTTGTTCTTGGTAGAGTTTGGCGATTCTGAGTAACATCATTTCTAGAGTTCCGGACATTTCGCCAATGCGAATCATTTGCACCGCGAGTGTCGGGAATAGGTGGGTATCCGCAAACGCCTGGTGTAGTGGAACACCTTTGGAGACTTGTTGTTGAATGCGCATTAGGGCTTGCTGATACAGTTGGTTGCGATTGGTTTTGGCAACCAGTCCTAAAGCCTGAATCAAAGGCATTCCTGCGGCAAAAGTAATGGCCAGCGTATCCGCAGAGCGGGCGATGATGGCGTGTTGTAGCAAGTTGCCGATGAGCGGTGCCCGCAGCATCAGGCCATCACAGCGTTTGCGTAGGGTGCTCGAACGTCGATATATTGTGATGCCCGTCAGGATAAATAAAATCAGTATCAAACCAATCCATAAGCCATGGTCTTGCAACATCAATGACAAATCGACAATGGCTTGGGTAAAGGCGGGTAAAGTGGCGCCAAAGCTGTCAAACATGACTTGAAACTTTGGTACCACAAACAGCAGCAATACCAGTGTCACGATGGTAGCCATAAAGACCACCATGGCGGGATACCATAACGCGCGTTGGACTTGTTTGCGTAGCGCTGTGGTTTTGTCGCGCTCATCGGCGATGCGTGTCAACATGGTGTCGAGCGTGCCAGATTGTTCACCGGCGTGAATCAGTTGTGTCAATGCGGTTGGGAAATATTGTGGATGTTTGTGCAAACTGACTGATAATGACTTACCCGACTCAATACTGCGTTTGAGCTGGGTGAGCAGTTGTCGTAACTTGACCGATGTGGCGCTGGTGATCAGCATTTCCAAGCTTTGTAGCAGAGGCATGCCGGCGTTGATCATCATGGCCCATTGGCGGATGCAGTAGGTGATGTCTTGGGTGGTGATGCGTCGTTGCAATGGCATGGAGGCTTATCCAGTAATGACTCGATTTAATTCTTCCAAGCTAATCAAACCGTCTGCGACTTTGCGCAAGCCATCTTCGCGTAAGCTGATAAAACCTTCTTGTTGCGCCTGGCGTAGCAGATCAAGCATATTGATCGGTTGTAACATGAGCTGTTGCATGGATTCGGAAATCGGCAATACTTCGTGAATGCCAACGCGGCCTTTGTAGCCCTGGTGGCAATGCTGGCAGCCGACGGCTTTGTAGAGTTGTAGCGGTTTAGAGAGATCGAAGCCGTGTGTGTGCAAAAATAAATCGGGCAAAATTTCGTGTGTCTTGCAATGCGAGCAGAGCTTGCGCGCCAAACGTTGTGCCACCAGCAGAATAACGGAGTGGCTTAAGTTGTAACGAGAGATGCCCATATTTTCTAAGCGCAATAAAGTTTCTAACGCGCTGTTGGTGTGCAGCGTCGACAATACCAAGTGGCCGGTTTGTGAGGCTTTTACGGCAATTTCGGCAGTGTCGGCATCACGAATTTCACCCACCATAATCACATCAGGGTCTTGTCGTAAAAACGCCCGTAGTGTCATGGCAAAACTTAAACCGGTTTTGGCATTCATTGCCACCTGATTGATTCCCGGTAGATTGATTTCAATGGGGTCTTCCACAGTGGAAATATTGCGTTGCTCGGTGTTGAGTAAATTTAACGCGGTGTACAGTGATACGGTTTTGCCGCTGCCAGTGGGGCCTGTGACTAAAATCAACCCCTGGCTGTGATTTAACGCGTCTAACAACTGTTGTTTTTGCAGTGGTGAATATCCCAATGCATCAATATTCAGCGTGGTTTGACAGGGGTCTAGTAGTCGCAACACAATTTTTTCGCCAAATAAAGTTGGGCAAGTGCTGATGCGAATATCCATCGCCTTGCCCCCAGGGCCTTGCCATTTAAAGCGACCATCCTGCGGTAAACGTCGCTCAGCAATGTCCAGCTGCGCCATGATTTTTAAGCGTGAGGTCAGGTTGGGTGATAACTCCAGGGGCAGTTGGGCTAAGATGTGCAAGATGCCATCGATGCGCACGCGTACTCGATATTGTTGCTCAAATGGTTCCCAGTGCAGATCAGAGGCGCCGAGGGTCATTGCGTCCTGGATGATCTGATCCACCAGTGAAATCAGCGGTGCATCGCCCAGATTTTTTTTGATGCGGCTCTGCAGTGTGGAGTAATCTTTTATCATGGCATTAGCTGCTCATGCGTTTACAACTCGACGGGGCGATTTTCGCCAGTTGAGTTGATGCTGAGGGAATCTGGCACTCCCAGGTCACGCCTGTATCTTGATAATTCCCCACAAAATTAAGCGCTTCAGCGCCGGCACTGAGCAGCGTAGTATTTACGTTTATTTGCAACGTTAGGGTGGTGTTTGGTGAGCCTTGTACAGCGATGCTGTCGATGTATTTGCTGGCAGTGGTGGTTTCAATGGAGGCATCGCTAAAGCCAGTAAACCCATTATTAGAAATGGCATATTCAGCCGCTGCGGTTTCCGCTGGTCCAATGGCGGAAATGACTTCAGCCATGCGTGCTTTGTTGATGTAAGTACTATAGGCGGGAATTGCCACAGCGGCCAAGATGCCAACAATCACCACCACAATTAATAATTCAATTAAGGTAAAGCCACGTTGCTTCATATCAGATCTCCTATTTTATCTTGATCGTTTTGCATTCTACACTAACAAGATTAAAAAACAAGCATTTTTATAACAAACACCCGTAATAAATAGAGTTGCAGTTTTTTAAAACTGTGCTATCCTTCAAATCAAAGGCGTTGAGGGTGGCCTTTTGCCGAGAATGCTGATGGCATCGAATGTGTTTGACGTTGGGTGTGCTTTTACATTATGATTATTTTCGGTATGAAAATACCCGTGGAAACCTTCTCCATCAACTAAATAAGGAAGAATATAATGAATAAGGCTCAATTAGTAGAAGCAATTGCTAAAGCTGCAGACGTAACCAAAACCGAAGCAGAAAAAGTATTGAACGCGACCACCTGCAGCATCACCAAGGCTTTGAAAAAAGGCGATAAAGTGCAGTTGGTGGGCTTTGGTACCTTTGAAGTGCGTAAGCGCGCTGCTCGTACCGGTCGTAACCCAAAAACCGGCGAAGCAATCAAAATCAAAGCTTCTAAAGTTCCTGCTTTCAGCGCGGGTAAATCATTGAAAGACAGCGTTAACTAATTTGGTTTTTTAGTTAAGTCTAAACCCCGTGAGTTGAAAAATTCACGGGGTTTTTCTTTTTGTGTTGCCTTTTTTCTTGAGTTTTTGCGCTGAGTCGTTACAATGCAGAAGACTGAAGCCGACATAGCTCAGTTGGTAGAGCAACTGATTCGTAATCAGTAGGTCGCCCGTTCGATTCGGGCTGTCGGCACCATACAAGAGTCGTCCATGCAAATTTTGACACCTGCCCGTACCTTGTTCCTGACCATGATCACAGATTTAAAAAATCTGTCGTGGAAATCGGAGCGTTGTATTCTCTCCATCAGAGCCTGTATCGCTTCATTGTTGGCGCTATTGATCGCTTGGGCTTTTCATATTGATAACCCCACTTGGGCTGCCTGGACTGGTTTTGCGGTAGTGCAAGTTTCTAGAGGGGCGACGATTTCCAATACCTTGGAACGGATTCTTACCACCACCACCAGTGTTTTTGTGGCGTGGGCCATCATGGATTATTTCCAGGTTTCGACGCCGGTATTGTTGTTCATCGCGGTGGTGGGGATGACCATTTGTCTTTATTTTTCAGCGAAAAGTCGCACCCCCTTTGTCTGGCTTTATGGTCCCATCACTTTTTTGATGGTGGTTTTTAGCAGCCCGGCTTTAACGGCCTCAGTGGAGATTGCTCATACGGCTTATTTGCGAGGGTTAGAAGTTGCCATTGGTAGCCTGTGTGCCTTGGTGGTCACTTTCGTATTGCGCAGCCCTTTTGCCAAAGATGATCTGAAGAAAAATAACAGTGCCTTATTAAAAAGTTTAGCCAAGCTGCAGGTAGCTTGTTTGAATCGATACCGGTTTAATCAGCCTGATCCAGCATTTCAGCGTAAACTCAAAGACTTAATTGCATTGGCGGATACGCAGATTGCGCTGCGTCGCTTTGTGCGGCAGGAGCGGCTGTTTACGCGCCGGGCTACGTTCCATAGCGCTGCACTGGAGCATGTGGTGTTTATGGCGCAAGAAATTATCGCGGGCCTCTATCTGCATCATCAAAATCATGCCTGTAGTATTATGCAGCGTTTTTCAGTGCCCTTGCAGGCGTTGCAAGAGGCGATCGCAGCAGCATTTGAGGCGATGGTTGAATATATTGATGGCGAGGGTAAAAATGCCAATCAACTGTCTATAATGTTTGATCGCTGGCAAGTTGCTTTGCAGCACCTGATGCAACAGGCGGCGCAATTCCGGGAACAACAGGGTGTGACTGTTGCGATGGATGAAATGCATGAGTGGAGCAATTTTTTGGTGCGCCAGGAAGAGTTATTGTGGTTGCTGCGTCATTTTAATGACACCACACCCATTAAGGCTTCCAAGGTATCACGTAAGGCCAGATGGCGGCATTTTTTTGTGTTTGATCGTTACTACTGGGAATATGCTTTTAAAAGTGGTTTATTGGTGGTGTTGTTGCCGTTTATAGGCTTGAGTTTGCATTTGAACGGGGTGTTGGTATTAAGTTTGATGACGGCGCTTTCACTGCAGTTTGATTTTAATGTTACCAAGCAAAAGTTGTTCTCGATCGTTGCGGGTGCAGTGATCGGCACCTTTGCAGCACTGGTGTTTATGGCGTTTAATTTTACCCATATTTGGGCGTATCTGCTTGGCATTACGCTGTTTAGTTTTTTCTTGGCTTATATTAAATATGGTCCCAGTCACTATATTTTTACCGGGCTGTTGTCGTCCTATCTGTTTTTTACCGATGTCCTGGTAGGCCCAGGCCCACTGGAAAGCTGGCAAAGTGCGGTGATTATCTTGGCGATGGTGTTGGTGGGAGCGTTATTTTTATTGGTTTTCTTGATATGGATCTGGCCCTTTTCCGATAGAAGAATGCTCCAGCATTATCATGCGCAACTGCAATGGTATACTGAGGTGATACATTCTGCCTTATTACCATTGCTGCAGCAGAATCAGGCTGTGCGTTTACCGACTTTACCGTTACGGCCCGAGTTTAATGGGCTACGTAATCAGTTGCGCGACTTTAGGGTGTTCAGTTGGGCGAATCCACAGTTTGGTAAAACAACAGAGGTTATGGCGACGCTTTGGTATCGCTATTATCATCTCTTGGCCGGCGTGGTGCTGGCGTTGCAGACCTTAGATCTGTCGCAGCAAGACCCGCAGATTATGCGTATGGTGGAAAAAGCGCTGGCGTTGCATCAAACCCAACCCAATTTACAAGCTGTGGCGAGTGCAGTGGCTGATTATAAACAACTGTTGCGTGCTCGCTTTTTGGTAGGAGATCGTCTGCCTTTTGCGGATTCTATTAAAATTATTCACCTGCTTAATTTGCTGGAAGATTTGGCGTTGTGTCATCAAGCGTTATTGGAACAACGTGCTCACGATTAATCCAACGTCTGACGATAACGCTTTAAACACACCATGCTAATAAATCCGAGATACACCAAAATGGGCCAGGTGTTGGACCATACTTCTGAGATGCCATTGCCTTTGAGCATAATACCGCGTACCACGCGTAAGAAGTGGGTGAGTGGCAATACTTGTCCGATGGTTTGTGCCCACTCTGGCATGCCGTAGAAAGGGAACATAAAGCCCGATAACAGCATCGATGGCAGGAAAAAGAAGAAGGTCATTTGTACCGCTTGTAGTTGGCTGCGCGCAACGGTCGATAGGGTTAACCCCATTGCCAGGTTGGCTGCAATGAACGGTAGCGTAGCCACCAATAGCAGTACAATATTACCTTGGCAGGGCACTTGGAATAAAAACACCGCGGCCAATAAAATAAAAATCTGTTGCACATAACCGACGATGATGTACGGTGTGATTTTGCCGATCATCACTTCCAGCGGGCGCACCGGGGTGGCGAGCAGGTTTTCCATGGTACCGCGTTCGCGTTCTTTGGTGATGCCAAGGGCCGTAATCATGGTCATGGTCATGGTGAGAATCACGCCCATCAAGCCAGGCACGATGTTGTATTGGGTAATGCTTTCAGGATTATATTCAGAATGCACCACCAGGTTAAAGGGCGGTGTGCTGGCTTTTAAAAACGCCAAGCCATCTTGCGATAACAGCGGTGTGAAGACTTGTGCAGATAAAGTTTGCAGGGCGTTCAATGGGCTACCGACGGCGCCTGGGTCGGTCGCATCGGCAGTCACCAAAATATCCGGATGTTGGCCTTGTAGCATTTTTTGGGTGAATCCGGGGGGGATGTTAATGACAAACGAGAGTTTGCCTTCCGCCATGGCTTGATTGGCTTCTGCTTCGGTAGCATTGGGGTTGATGATGTCGAAATAAGTGGTGTTTTGCAGCGCCGCGACAAAGGTGCGGGTAAAGTTGCTTTGATCGGCGCTGACGATCATGGTGGGTAAATGTTTCGGGTTGACGTTGATGGCATAGCCAAAGAGCACCAATTGAATCAGTGGAATGCCCATCAACATAATCATGGTGACGCGGTCGCGGCGCATTTGGATAAATTCTTTGACGATCATGGCCCACAGGCGGTGCAACGAGAAGTTACGCAAAATTATCCTCCTGTGAACGCATGAAGTGGATAAACACATCTTCCAGGCTGGGGTTCATTTCTTGCCATTCGCAGGTGGGCGTTTGATAAGGCTGCATCGCGGTGATCATGGCGTCACGATTGCTGCCGCTAACATGCAGGGTTCGGCCAAATAGGGTCACTTGTGAAAATGCGGGCAACGTTCTTAATTCAACGGCCAGTTGGCTTGAAGCTTCCGTATGCACTTCCCAGGTAAACAGCTTGGCGCTGGCGATCACTTCGTCGATGGTGCCGTAGGTGAGCAGATGGCCGTAAGCAATGTAGGCCAGGCGATGGCAGCGTTCGGCTTCGTCCATATAATGCGTGCTCACCAGCGTGGTAATGCCTAAGCCAGAGAGGCGATGGATTTCATCCCAGAAATCACGACGGGCTTTGGGGTCGACACCCGCCGTCGGTTCATCGAGCAGCAATAATTTAGGATCGTGGATGGTTGCTGCGGCCAATGCTAAACGTTGTTTCCAGCCGCCCGACAAGGTGCCAGCCAATTGTTTTTGTCGTTCACGACCAATGCCTAAATGATCGATGCTTTCTTGTACCCGACGTTGGCGGTCTTTGACTTGGTACATGCGTGCCACAAAATCGAGGTTTTCATAGATGGTCAGGTCTTCATACAAGCTGAATTTTTGCGTCATATAGCCGACTTGGTTTTTAATCAATTCGGATTGGGTCAGAATGTCATAGCCCAAGCAGCTACCAGAGCCTTCATCGGCGCGTAATAAGCCACAGATCATGCGAATGGTGGTGGTTTTGCCGCTGCCGTTGGGGCCGAGAAAGCCGTAGACTTCACCGGTTTTGACTTGCAACGATACCTTGCTCACGACTTCTTTGCCGTAAAAACGTTTGGTGACGTCTTTAACATCAATCGCCAGAATGTCGCTGTTCATGACGTTGAGTCTGCATTGTCAAACGTTACCAGCACGGGTTGGCCGGGGTGCCAGGCGGTAGGGTTTTGCGTAAAGTAGGCTTCCACGCGATACACCAAGTTGTTGTCGTTGTCGCGACTGTAAATCACCGGTGGGGTGTATTCGGCATTGGGGGAGATATAACGAATGGTCGCCGCTACGCTGGTTTTGCAGCTTTCGCACGTTACCGCAATGGTTTCGCCCGTGTGCAACGCCGATAATGCGGGTTCTGGCACAAAGAAAATCACTTTGATGGTGTTGGGTGGCAGCATCACCAATACCGGTTGTGAGGCGACGGCTTGCTCGCCCGCCCAATGGTAAATGTCAAACACTTGGCCTGCGACGGGTGCCGTGACGGTGGTTTGTTGATAGGTCCATTGTGCACTCGACAGTTGGGCAATGGCTTGTTGCAACGAGGCTTCTGCCGCTTTGACTTGTTGCTCACGCGCAGGCAATTTGGCGGTGGTTAAACTCGAGCGGTATTGTCCTAATAAACCCATGGCAACGTTGGCATTCTGCACGGCCTGGTCTAATGCATCTTGCGATACGCTGTTGCTGGTGAGTAGAGTGCTGTTGCGTTGCTCTTGTTTTTGCGCATAAGTTAATTGCGCCTGGGCTTGCACGATTTGCGCCTCAATCGTTGCTAATTCTGATGGCCGTTCACCGGTTTGTAAATTTTTCAAATTGGCTTCAGCGGTTGCCTCTGCCGCTTGTGCCGCTTGCAGATTCGCCAATTGCGGTTGCGGTTGTAGGGTAAATAAGGCCTGACCTGCCGTGACGGTATCACCGCGTTGCACGTTGAGCTTAATGATTTGGCCATTGATGTACGGTGACACGTAGACATAATCAGCGTCGACATAGCCTTGTACGGTATGTGATTTGGATGAACATCCAGTGAGGCAAAGCGCCAAACCAGCAAGGGTTACTGTGGCGAGTGTTTTTAAGGGAAAGGTCATGGCGCGGATCCTTTTATGCCGTGATTGTTTGGATTATAGCGGTTACATCAATTATAATATAGCGGATTTTATCCGTTTCGTTGCACTGAGGAGCATTAATCATGCGTGATCAATCGTCGATTTTTGGAATCGTTTATACTGAGACGTGGCGCATGTATAAACAACATTTTTGGTTGTTTTTTGTGGTGGCATTGTTGATATCGTGGGTTGGTGCTTTTATACCAAAAGCATTTATACTTGCGCATCCTGTTGCTGCATTTTTTATCTCAATCATTTCTGGGTTGGTTCAGTTGATTGGAGCTGCATCGATCATTGCGACAGCCAAATTATTTAGCGAAGGGGCTCAAGCTATTGGTATTGGGCAAGCATTGCGTTTGGGCATGATTCCGCTGTTTACGCTTATTGGCGCCACAATTTTATGTTTATTGATTGGGCTGGTCGGAATGGTTTTTTTGATTATTCCGGGTTTGGTGTTTGCTTTTTTTGCTTGTTTATATTTGCCGATTGTGGTGTGTGAAAAAGTGACGGCATGGGGCAGTATTAAGCGCAGCTGTGGTTTGGTAAAACATCATTGGGTTGTGGTATTTTGTGTGACATTTTTTGGTTCTGTGCTGATGGGTTTTGTTGCTTTTGTTCCCGGACTGCTCTTTGCATATTTGCAGTTAACTAATCCACAAGGAATGTTGAGAATCGTCGCAGAAATTATGTCGTTTATTACCAGCGCGATTACGTTGTCTTTTTACAGTCTGCTGTCGTTTCATTTATTGCGGGTGTTGACGTTGTTGGAAGACTAAAGGACGGTTGTTGCTGATCATTCATCCAGGTTTCTACAATTAAACACGCCGCCATGGCGTCGACTCTTTTCCAATCCACTTTTTTATGATGGCCTTGATCGCGCAGTTGTTGCCGCGCTTCTTTGGTGGTGAGGCGTTCATCGACCGGGTACACGGGAATCGATTGCTGTGCAGCTAAATCGGCCAAAAACTTTTTGGCGGCAAGGGTGACGGAACATTCAGAGCCATCCATATTGTGGGGGATGCCAACCAACAAGGCATCCGGCCGCCACTGTTTTACTAACTTTAGCACTTGCGCCCAATCAGGGATGCCATCATTGGCCAGTAAAATGGTGACGGGGCTTGCGGTGCGGGTAATCATTTGACCACTCGCAACGCCAATGCGGCGCAGGCCAAAATCGAAGCCTAGTAACCGTTGAATATTAAGCATGACCGGAATAATGTGATAACGTCGCCAGATTATTAATGCCCGACGTTTTTATTGCCCGGTGCCACAGGTGTTCGGGTTCGGTGTCAAAGATCAAATGATCAGAAGCGGGGATGGCCAGCCAATCATTATCGACTAACTCTTGTTCCAGTTGGCCGGGTTCCCAGCCTGCATAGCCGAGTGCAATGACCGCTTTTTGTGGGCTTTTGGTTCCAGCAGAGGCCATCGCCAGTAAAATATCTTTGGAGGTAGTGATGCCAATTTTAGGCGTTACCGTCATTGAGGTGTTCCATTTGCCAATTGGGCTGTGGATGACAAAACCATGGTCAGGTTGTACCGGCCCACCTGCAAGAATAATGGGTTCCGCCAGGTCATCATTCGTATACTCAATTTTCATATGGTTGAGAATGTCTTTAAACTTTGATTGTCCCAAAGGTTGGTTTAATAAGATTCCCATTGCGCCATCTTTATCATGTTGGCAGATGTAAATTACGCCTTGCAGAAATGGGCCATCTTCTTGCTGCAGCGTAGCAATTAACAAATGGTTGGTCAGGTTAAATTTTTTCATAAGGAATTTGCAAAATGCTAAGGTGGTCATAGTATTGTCGTTTGGGTGCTGGGATGCAAGTTTTTTGTTATACTGGACACCAGTAGGATTAAACGGATGTTGTTATGACTAAACCGATGTTAACTTTTCAAGAGATTATTTTTACCCTGCAGCAGTATTGGGCCAAGCAGGGGTGTGTCATTGTGCAGCCGTATGACATGGAGGTCGGGGCGGGCACTTTTCACCCGGCGACTTTTTTGCGCGCGATTGGTCCAGAGCCTTGGCATGCGGCGTATGTGCAACCGAGTCGTCGTCCGACCGATGGCCGTTATGGTGAAAACCCAAATCGGGTACAGCATTATTATCAATTTCAGGTGGTGCTGAAACCCTCGCCGGATAATATTCAGGAATTGTATTTGGGCTCGCTCAAAGCACTGGGCATTGATCCGTTGATTTATGATATTCGTTTTGTCGAAGACAATTGGGAGTCGCCAACGTTAGGCGCCTGGGGGTTGGGTTGGGAAGTCTGGGCCAATGGCATGGAAGTGTCGCAGTTTACCTATTTCCAACAAGTCGGTGGTTTAGACTGCAAGCCCGTTACCGGTGAATTAACCTATGGTTTGGAGCGCTTGACCATGTACCTGCAAAACATCGATTCTATTTTTGACATCGTATGGAGCGATGGCCCCTTTGGTAAAGTCACATATGGTGATGTGTTCAAGCAAAATGAAATCGAAATGTCGACTTATAATTTTGAATGCGCCAATGTTGAGCTGCTGTTCAGTCAGTTTGATGCATATGAAAAAGAAAGCAAACGCTTGGTTGAATTAAAGCTGTCTTTGCCTGCTTATGAAATGATGCTAAAATGCTCACATACCTTTAATTTGCTCGATGCGCGCCATGCCATTTCGGTGACCGAACGCCAGCGTTATATTTTGCGCGTGCGTACTTTGGCCAGAGCGATTGCTGAAAATTATGCCGAAGCAAGAGGATGTTTTTTGTCTAGCCTGTGAGAATGTGGTAAAGTATAAAAAACATTCTGAGCGAGGGTGCGCTATGAAGCAAGAACAATTAGCGATATTTGCGGGTAATACAATTCGTCGTCATTGGGACGAAGGGCAGGAAAAGTGGTTTTTTTCGGTAGTAGATGTTATTGGTGCATTAAGTAGAAGCGTTGATCCTACGGCTTATTGGAGAAAACTGAAAGAGCGCTTAAAGAAAGAGGGAAGTCAAACCGTGACAAAATGTCACGGTTTGAAAATGGTATCTGTAGATGGTAAGTTGCGTCTTACTGATGTGGCGGATACAGAGTCTATGTTTCGTATTATTCAATCCATTCCTTCACCAAATGCAGAGCCATTTAAGTTATGGCTTGCGCGTGTAGGGTATGAGCGCGTGGAAGAAGTTGCAGATCCAGAGTTGGCCATTCAACGTGCGATGGCAACTTATCTTAAAAAAGGTTATTCCAAAGAGTGGGTTGATTTACGGTTAAAAAGCATTGAAATTCGCAAAGATTTGACCAATGAGTGGAGTGATCGAGGCATCAAGACCAATCAAGAGTTTGGAATATTAACGGATGATATTACGTTTGCCTGGGCAGGGTTGAAAACAAAAAATTATAAGCAACATAAAGAGTTAAAAAAAGAAAATCTACGTGATCATATGACCAATCTGGAGTTGGTTTTGACGATGTTGGCTGAAGTTTCTACCACGGAAATTTCTAAAAAAGATCAGCCACAAACATTTGTAGAAAACCGTCACGTAGCCAAAAAAGGTGGTGGTGTTGCAGGTGTTGCGCGTAAACAATTGGAAAAACGTCTTGGACGTTCTGTGGTTTCGAAGGATAATTATTTACAGATTCCACAGGCCAAGAAAAATATCAAAGGATCCTTATGAAACATAATATAACCGCTGATGCTTTAATTGAAATCCGCACCGAAGAATTGCCGCCCAAGGCGCTGCCGAATTTATTGGCATCGTTTCATGAACAAGTGAAGCAGGGATTGGAGCAGGGGCAATTCACTTTTGATAGCAGCCATACCTACGCTTCGCCGCGACGCATGACGTTAATTTTTAATAATTTGTCAGGACAACAACCTGAGCAAACCATCGAGCGCAAAGGCCCTGCAGTATCGCAAGCCTATGGCGCTGATGGTAAACCAACGCCAGCATTATTGGGTTTTGTGAAGTCTTGTCAAACGACGTTAGAACAATTGGTTGAGGTCGATACCCCCAAGGGTAAGCAGCTGTGTTATCGCGCTACCGTGCCTGGTAAATCCATCCAGGAAATCCTACCTGAATTAGTTAAAAAAGCCCTGGCCAATTTACCGATCCCGAAAATGATGCGTTGGGGCGACAACATGGAAACTTTCGTGCGTCCGGTGCATGGTGTGGTGATGTTGTATGGCGAGCAAGTGATTGACGCCACCATTCTCGGCATCAAAACCAGCCAATTGACCATCGGGCATCGCTTTCATGCGCCCGAGCCATTTTTAATTGCGCATCCCCATCACTATGTGGAAGAAATGCGTAAGGCCAAAGTGTTGGTCGATGTCGCTGAGCGCCGTGAATCGATTCGCCAGCAAGTCGAAGTCATCGCCAAACAACAAGGTGCGCAGGCGGTGATTCCTGAAGATCTGCTCAACGAAGTCACTCACATTGTCGAATGGCCAGTGGCATTGCTGTGCGAATTCAATCCAGAATTTTTGCAAGTACCGCAAGAAGCATTGATCTTGTCGATGCAAACCAATCAGAAATGTTTCCCGCTGACGGATGCGACTGGCAAATTGTTGTCGTCTTTTGTGGTGGTCAGTAATATTGAAAGCAAACATCCCGACGTGGTGATCCACGGCAATGAAAAAGTGGTGCGTGCCCGTTTATCCGATGCGCAATTTTTCTATCAAACCGATTTGAAAAAACGCTTGGAAGACTATTTGCCCGATCTTAATAAAGTGACCTTTCAGGCGAGGTTGGGCAGTGTGGGTGAAAAAGTGGATCGCGTCGTGCGTTTGGCCGGTGAATTGGCTACATTACGCGGCGCTAATGTTGAAATGGCCAAACGTGCGGCGCAACTGTGCAAATGTGATTTACTGTCGTCCATGGTCAATGAATTCCCCGAATTGCAAGGCGTGATGGGGCGTTATTATGCACTGCACCAAGGCGAGCCAGCGGCAGTGGCAGAAGCTATTGTAGAGCATTACCAACCGAAGTTTTCCGGCGATGCATTACCCGCTTCTGAGATTGGTCAAATTGTCTCGTTGGCAGATAAACTTGATACGCTGGTGGGTATTTTTGCGATTGGCGAAAAACCTACGGGTAGCAAAGACCCGTTTGCGTTGAGAAGGCAGGCGATTGGGGTGTTAAGGATTCTGGTGGATAAAGAATATCGAAATGTTATGTTGTATGATTTATTAAAGCTTGCAGCACAAGGTTATACAAATACGCAAGTCAATGTGGATGTTGTGACCTTAGAGTTGATTCAATTTTTTAGAGAACGTTTGGTGCCGTTTTACGAAGAGAAAGGTATTTCTGCTGATATTGTTGAGTCAGTGTTAGCGGTAGATCGGGCATTTATGCCAGTGCAAATTGATTGGGCTACGAATGCCGTCAAGCAATTTTGCAAATTACCAGAAGCACCAGCATTAATTGAGGCTAATAAGCGAGTTTACAATATTTTAAGTAAAAATAACGCACTTAAAAATGAGCTTTCTGATCCTGCGCTTTTGCAAGAACCAACGGAACAAGCTTTGTATAAGGCATTAAAACCTTTCAGGGTGGTTGAAATTGAAAGTGCCGATAGCTATATAAGAGAACTGTGCCGTTTAGCAGAATTGCAAAAACCAATTGATCGTTTCTTTACGGATATCATGGTGATGGTAGATGACCCGCATCTACGGCAAAACCGGTTGGCATTGCTCAACGAAATTCGGAATTTATTTTTACTGGTGGCAGATATTCGTTTGCTGAATGCTTGACTTTTATCGATTATCGATATACAATTAATTCAATTAAAGTAAAGTTGATTTGCCATGATAAAGAACTTTGCTAGCAAAACCGCCGAAGATATTTTTAACGGCGTGTTTTCTAAAAACAGTAAAAAAATTGATACGTTGTTGCACGCGAAGATAGGTCGTTTGTTTGATCAGTTGGATGCGGCAACCAAAGTCGATACCTTGAGAGTGCCTCCCAGTAATCACTTGGAGAAACTCTCGGGGAATATGAAAGATTTTTGGAGCATACGCGTTAATAAACAATGGCGAGTCATTTTTAAGTGGAATAAAAATGATGCCATTGACGTGGATGTTGTAGATTATCATTAACAGGGGAATGCTATGAAACCACCAACTCACCGCTCACCAACGCATCCAGGGGAGATGCTGTTAGAGGAGTTTTTAAAGCCGATGAAATTGACGCAAATGCAATTTGCCAGGCATGTAGGTTGGACTTGCGCCAAATTAAGTGAAATTATTCATGGTAAGAGAGGCGTATCTCCCGATGCTGCATTAACGTTGGGGGAAGCTTTTAAAATGGAACCAGAATTTTGGCTACATCTGCAATTGGCGTGGGATGTTTGGCATGCCAAGCATCTGCATAAAAGCATCCCACCAATCGCTGCTTAAGCTTTGCGACCTTCCAGTTGCGCAATCCATTTTTGAAAGGATTCCAGCAATTTACTCAGCACTTCGCGGGTAGGGGCATCGGTCAATGTCAAGTTTGCGTCAAACTTGGTTTGCGCGGCATTCACAAACAATTCTGGTTTATTCAGCAAATGCATATTCAAAAACACGGCACTTTGGCGCAGGTGATATTGCGCGCGGGCGGTACCCATCATGCCCATTGAAGCGCCCATGATTGCCAGGGGTTTGCCAGATAATACGGGGTCATTGCTGGGGCGTGATAACCAGTCGATGGTGTTTTTGATGACGCCGGACATGGAGTAATTGTATTCTGGTGTGGCGATCAACAAGCCATTGGCGCCGCGGATTTGTTCGCGTAATTTAATGACGGCTTCTGGGAAATGAGCCGCTTCGGTATCGCCATTGTACAAAGGAATGGCGCTGATGTCGGCGATTTCAAAGCTAATGCCTGCCGGCATTACTTCTTGGGCAGCTCTTAATAACGCGCTGTTGTACGAATCTTTGCGCAAGCTGCCGGAAATTCCGATGATTTTGATGTTGTTTGACATGGGGGCTCCTTTGTTTTTTGTTACGTACATGGTATCGAGGATACTGATGTGCGTCAATAGAATAAGCTTTTTTATTGGCTTGAGTTTAGCAGAAGTTGGGGGTAACATCTTCGATCGAACATGAATGATTGATGAGGAGAAAAATGATGTGGGCAGGGATAAAAAAATATTTACCGGTAGCAAATAGAATTTCAGCTGCAGTTCGATTAGGATGTTTTGGGGCGTTAGCAGTGTTCAGTGCCATTGGTACCAAAGCACCCAAAGAGGGCAGCAGTATCGCGTATGATATTGCGCTTCCTACCGCCGTGATTTCAGCAATCGACCATTTAGTTAAGGTCAAAAACCATTTAATGGAAAATGACAATCCAGAGTTGCATCAATTGAAAGCCGGGTGGGAGGCCATGAAAGGGGGAATTATGGTTGCCGTTTGTGGAACCATTATTTTAATTAAAGCTGATGCCATCACCGAAGAACAAACCGCAAAAGCATTTATGGCTTTATTGGGTGCAGTTGGCGTTGAAAGTATTGGGGTTGCTATGTCTGAATATGGGCTTGCAGGTGTTACCACATTGATTTTTGCAGCTGGTTTTGCCGCAGGGTTGGCCACAGGGTCTCCCGATGTTTATTGCGTATCCGCCGCCGGCGCCTTTGCAAGTAGTTTGGCAGTGACAGTGGGTCGAGATAATGTGGTGCAGGCAGCCACGTGTATATGGGATGGCGTGAAAGCTTGTGTTGCTGTAGCTGCAGGACACCCTCAATATCAAGCCCTCAGAGATGGTGTAGAGCTAGTCTAGACTGAGTTATAAAGTAACTCTGGGTATTTTCAGTAAAATTTGCTATCATGTCGACCTCTGTGAATAACTGTTGGAAGGTTTATGAGTTCTTATATTTTCACCATGCACAAGGTCGGCAAGATTGTGCCGCCGCAGAAATTTATTTTAAAAGACATCTCGCTGTCGTTTTATGATGGCGCCAAGATCGGTGTGCTCGGTCTTAACGGTTCGGGTAAATCAACCTTGCTGCGTATTATGGCAGGTATCGATAAAGATTTTATCGGTGAAGCGGGTCCACGCAAAGGCGTGAAGATTGGCTATTTGTCACAAGAGCCGCATTTAGACCCCAACAAAACCGTGAAAGAGATCATCGAAGAAGGCGTGCACGAGATCAAATCTTTGTTGAATGACTTTGACGCCATCAGCGCCAAATTTATGGAACCGATGTCCGATGATGCGATGAACAAACTGTTGGAAAAACAGGGTGAGTTGCAAAATAAAATCGACGCTGCGGGGGCTTGGGAATTAGATCACAAACTCGAAATGGCCGCCGATGCCTTGCGTTTACCGCCATGGGATGCCGATGTGTCGAAACTGTCTGGTGGTGAAAAACGCCGTGTGGCTTTGTGCCGCCTGCTGTTATCCAGCCCTGACATGTTATTGCTCGATGAGCCAACCAACCACTTGGATGCGGAAAGCGTTGCCTGGTTGGAGCGGTTCTTGCATGAATACAAAGGTACCGTCGTTGCCGTCACCCATGACCGTTACTTCTTGGATAACGTCGCCGGCTGGATTCTCGAATTAGACCGTGGCGAAGGTATTCCGTTCAAAGGCAACTACACCGATTGGTTGACGCAGAAAGAAAAGCGCTTAGAATTGGAAGAAAATAAACAATCGTCGAAAGAACGCACCATCAAAGAAGAATTGGAGTGGGTGCGCAGCAATGCCAAAGGCGGTCGTAGCAAAAACAAAGCTCGCTTGGCGCGCTTTAATGAGTTGATGTCGGAAGAATTCCAAGCGCGTAACGAAACCCGCGAATTGTATATTCCGCCTGGACCCCGTTTGGGTGAAAAAGTATTTATCGCGAAAGATCTGTGTAAAGGCTTTGGTGATCGTTTGTTGATTGATCATTTCAGCTTTATCGCACCCGCTGGTGCGGTGGTGGGGATTATCGGACCGAACGGCGCCGGTAAAACCACGCTGTTTAAAATGCTCTGTGGCAATGAAAAGCCAGACTCCGGTGAGATTCAACTGGGTGAAACGGTGAGCTTAGCTTACGTTGATCAGAGTCGTGATCACTTGAATGACAAGAACACGGTATGGCAAGAAATTTCCGATGGGTTGGATATTATCACCGTTGGCAAATACACCACGCCATCGCGTGCCTATTGCGGTCGTTTTAACTTCAAAGGCACCGATCAGCAAAAAATTATCGGCAACCTATCCGGTGGTGAGCGCAATCGCGTGCATCTGGCAAAACTGCTGCGTCGCGGCGGTAACGTCTTGCTGCTCGATGAGCCAACCAATGACCTGGATATCGAAACCTTGCGTGCACTCGAGGGTGCAATCGAAACTTTCCCCGGGACCGTGTTTGTGATCTCGCATGATCGCTGGTTCTTGGACCGTATCGCCACCCATATGATCGCCTTCGAAGGTGACAGCCAAGTGGTGTGGTTTGAAGGTAACTTTGCCGATTATATTGAAGACAAGAAAAAACGTCTGGGTTCGGATGCGGTTGATCCGCATCGGATTAAGTATAAGAAATTATCTTAGCAGGATTGGTTTAATTTCGGTCAGATTGGTGTTTTCCCAAGAAATATCAATAAAATCGCTTGAAACTTCTAGGATCTTGGCGTAAGATGACGTTCGACTATCGCGGGGTGGAGCAGCCTGGTAGCTCGTCGGGCTCATAACCCGAAGGTCGTAGGTTCAAATCCTGCCCCCGCAACCATCTGATGATTCCAGGACGTTTCAAGAAATACCATAAAAGTCCTGGAAGTCCTAGTAAATAAGCCAATATCAGGCAAAACAATACCTTTAGAAACGTAGTGAAACCTCTTGACAAGTAACCCAAGTTGGGGGCAACATTGGGGGCATATTCCAATTGTGCGCGAGGACTTGCCCCCATGATTCTGAGTGACACCACCATTCGCAACGCAAAACCTGGGCTGACGCCAAAAGGTCAGGTAACCGATAAACCCTATAAACTGTCAGATGGTAAAGGTCTTTACCTCGAAGTTGCCCCCAGTGGGGGCAAGTGGTGGCGTTTAAAGTATCGCTTTGAAGGCAAGGAAAAACGTTTATCGCTGGGCGTGTACCCTGACGTCAGTCTGAAAGACGCCAGAGAGCGCTGCGACGAAGCGCGTAAACTCTTAGCCAATCAGATTGACCCCAGTCAAAATCGCAAAGCACAAAAAGCCTCTCAAACAGAAGGTGGGGGCAACAGTTTTGAAATTATCGCCAGAGAATGGCATCAAAAATTCTCATCGCGTTGGATACCCACGCATGCTAATAACTTAATACGTCGCTTAGAGCGTGACGTGTTACCTTGGCTGGGTAATCAACCGATCGATAAAATCACGGCTCCTTTATTGTTATCGATGCTGCGGCGTATTGAAAGTCGTGGTGCGGTTGAAACCGCGCACCGAGCATTGCAAACGTGTAGTCAGATATTCCGCTATGCCATTGCCACGGGTCGTGCCGAGCGTGACCCTTCACCCGATCTTCGCGGTGCATTGTCACCCATTAAAGAAACTCATTTTGCCGCGATGACCGAACCCAAGCAAATTGGCGAGTTGCTACGCGCGATTGATGGCTATCAGGGGCATTTTGTTACACAGTGTGCGTTGCGTCTTGCGCCGTTGTTATTTGTTCGCCCTGGTGAATTACGTAACGCCGAGTGGGCAGAGTTTAATCTCGACGCCGCTGAATGGAACATACCAGCCGCCAAAATGAAAATGCGCGAACCGCATTTGGTGCCGCTGTCAAAGCAAGCATTAGATATTTTAAACGACCTATACCCGCTCACTGGTTATGGCCGTTACCTTTTTCCTAGTGCACGAGATCCAAAACGACCGATGAGCGACAATGCCATTCTCTCGGCATTGCGTCGCATGGGTTTCGCCAAAGACGAAATGAGTGGTCACGGCTTTCGCGCAATGGCGCGTACCGTCCTTGATGAAGTGTTGCAGGTGAGGCCAGATTTTATTGAACACCAATTGGCTCATGCGGTGCGGGATCCGAATGGAAGGGCGTATAATCGTACTGCGCACTTAGGTGAGCGCCGTAAAATGATGCAACAGTGGGCGGATTATTTAGGTACACTTAAAATAGAGCAAAAATTGCGAGTTTAATTTATGAAAATTATTGAAAGACATGCTTTAATTGAAAGAATGGCTGTTTTTTTGCGAGATCATTACACTTTTAGCAAGATCGATTCTCTTCTAAAAGATTTTTCGCTAAAAAAAATACCAATTGCAGAAAGACCAATTGGTAAATTTGATTATGTGTGTGAATTGCTTAGAGAAATTGATGAATCTCTGTTATTGAAGATTGCTAGTGAGCTTGATATTACTCATAATTCATCTTCTAAAGTGTATCCAAAAGGTTGGGAAAAAGATGGTATTATTAGGGTTTTTATTAGTCATGTTTCCAGTGAAAAAACAAAAGCCACAAGTTTGAAAAAAGCGCTTGCACCATATAATATTAATGCCTTTGTTGCACATGAGGTTATTCAACCATCGTTAGACTGGCAAATAGAAATTGAAAGGGCATTAAATTCGATGGATTTTTTTATTTCTCTTCATACCGAAGGATTTGCAAATAGTGCATGGTGTCAACAAGAGGTTGGATTTGCTGTTGCTAAAAAAATTAAAATTATTCCAATAAAGTTTCAGCAAGAAAATCCTACTGGGTTTATTGCAAAAATTCAGGCAATAAATAGGGGATCTAAACTTGCGACAACAGTGGCTAAGGAAATTGTGGATATAATCTTACAAGATGAAATAAGGCCATGCTTTGTACAGCTTATTAAGATCGATGATAGCAAGGCTAGTTTTTAGAGTGCTTGTGCCAAAAGCGGGGCAAAGATCAAAGCGCTTTGACGCACAACTTGGTTAGCACAAGTCTCGCGCACAGATTTTAGCGATAAATTGCCTCATTGAAATAGATCAACACGCAATGCTCAATCGCCGCGTGGCTCAGATAAAAAAATCACCGTTGAAGGCAAAAAATAACCTCAAGCATCGATACAAAAAAACACTAGAAATAATAACCAAAAACTCACACACCCCACGCACCAGGGTGCCCAAGGACAAAACTGAATATTGACAAGGGTTATAGGGTATATTTTCATTTTAGTTTTTCCATGCGTTCAACGCATTGCGTGCATTGCATTTGCATTGCGACCCTCAAATTATTGGCTTCCAGGGCGGTTTTTTAAAAATGCAATGCGTTTGCAATGCGCTACAAACCCAATAAAATGGTCAAACGCAATGCGACTTTTAAAGGCAATTTCGGGCTTTTGGTGGTGTTTTATGGCTGCAATGCGTTTGTATTGCACACAACTCAATGCTAAGATTTTCGATCAATTTAGAGGTTAATGCATAGAAGAAGATAAGGTGGTGAATTGGATGAAATAGCATCCAGCTTGAACTTGTAGGTTACTATGGATTTCATACGCCTAATTTGTCGATTTTACGAAAATAACTCCGCAATCACTCCCAAAACTCTGATTACCATGCTTATAAAATTCTGTATAATATGAAAATTTTTTTGCTCGCTGCGCTCACGTCACTATGTACATGCTGTAACATAGTGACGTGAGCACTCTACACAGTAGCCTTAATTTTTGGTAACAACTGGTAATGATACCAATGTGTTATTAAAGTCAAAAAACAACCATCGCCACCAAGCAAATTTTACACACATTCCTAAAGTTTAAAGAGTTGGTTGGCGACAAATTTTGGCCACCAGAAAAGGCAATTTTATGCTATTGAATCGGGGCTTCCACATTAGGGCAGTCTCGGCTAAGATAGAATCCTAAAAATTTGTAAGGGTTTCTATGACTGACGGCAAACTAAGACATCCAACAGGACTTTATATTCTGAGCTTTGCAGAAGCTTGTGACAGAATAAGTTATTATGGCATTCAAGCGGTTTTAATGCTGTATGTGACCAAGCAATTTCTATTCTCAGATCAACAGGCATATGCCACATTTGGTTTGTACAGCGCTCTTGGCTTTGCAACACCGGTAATTGGCGGTTACATTGCAGATCGATACTTGGGACTCAGATACGCAATCACTCTAGGGACTTTATTAATTGCCATTGGTAATTTCATTTTAATCTACCCTTTGCCGTTGCCTTTTTATAGTGGATTGGCGTGTGTTGTTTTAGGTATCGGCTTGTTAAAAGGCAATGCTAGTACTCAATTGGGAGTATGTTATAAAAACAATCAAACGCTACGCAGTGGCGGGTTTACACTGTTTTATATGGCAATGAATTTAGGCGGTATTCTTGGACCTGTATTATTTGGCATTGGCACAGCAACCATTCTAGGTTGGAAAGGCGGATTTATCGTAAGCGGAGCGTGTATGCTGTTGGCCTCAGCGTTATATCTGATTTATCGCAAATATTTTGGACAGCATAACAATACCCCCGTTCTATCTAAAAAACCGCAATTGACTCAATTTTTAGCAGTGGCTGCAATTTTGTGTTTGTTATTGATGTTCATTGCACTATTTCAGCACCCTAATATATTTTCCAATATTATCGCCATTATGGCGGTTGCAATGGTTGTAGGTTTCATTGTGTCCATGTGTAAAATGGCTGGTTCAGAACGCCAGCGGGTTATTGTGTTTGCAGCTTTTTGTATTTTTACCATTATGGTTGCCGCTGGTGAAATGCAAATGGGTAGTTCTATGATGCTTTACGTTAGCCGAGCGATGCAACATACCTTGTTTGGCTTCACCATACCCGTGGAGTTTTTTGCATCGGTAGAACCTTTTGCGGTTATTGTTCTGGCTTTTGTTTTTAGCGCTGCATCGAAGCGTTTAGGGTATGAGAATAAAACCATCTCAGCACCTTTCATGGTGGCGCTTGGTGTGTTGCTGAGTGGATTGGCATTTATTGTATTGTCGCTCTCAGCGTCGATTGAGTTTGTGGATGGCGTGAATGTGCGCATGTGGTTGATGATTTTTGGTAATGTTTTGCTTGGTGCTGGCGAGTTGTGCGCTATCCCAACCATCATGGCTGCTATTGAATTTCTTGCGCCAAAGCATTTGAAAAGCTCTTTTATGGGGATTTATTTTTTAGCGTTTGCATTTTCCGGCTATTTGTCTGGCTTGATGGGAAAGGTAGGAGAAACGTTATTAAAATCAACATTGTTACACATGTCACAAGCCACCTATTATCGAGATTTTTTCGGTTATATAGGGGTGGTAACTCTTGTTGTTGCGTGCGTTGCTTATGCATTAGCAAAAACGTTGAAAAAAATGATGAAATAGATTTAAATCAACTTTTTCACTTTTCTGAAACCCTTATGTGTGATAACATCCTTGCGGTAGTTCAGCAGTCAATCAAGCGAGGAAAACGCAAATGAAAAACAAAATAAAACATTTTGATGATTTAACGTTTTTTTCACACAGCCATTCAACTATTTCAGTGGGGTAGAAATTTTAACTGCACCACAAAAGTAACTGGCGTGAAGGGGGAATCTTTTCGCTTTCTTCGATTTTGCATATTGTTCTGCAAGTGTGGCAGTTGATATGATGTTTTCATCAAGATTTGCCTGAAAGTGAATCCCCTGATAGTGCAGGGTTTTAATCATCTGCAATACAGATAATTCGCCGCGATCATCATGTGATAGGTACTCTTTTAGGTAATTAATTAAATCCAGTAGTTTCGATAGTTCGGACAGTTTTGGCAAATAACCATTGTTAGCGCGGAAAAAATCACTGCGATTAGGGTGCATTAGTGAATAAAATGCCTCGCCCTGGTCTGACAAGTATCCTGAGTGAATAATCTCAGGGTCAAATTCTTTCAACTGGTAGTGTTCTCTGTAGGCGTTTTGTATTGATGATAGTGGTAGCGTGTGATCATTCACCGCCAGGATATGGCCTAGTTTTTTACCTTGGGAAATGTTCACAATGTACTCTAATGTGCTAAATATTTCCGGGGAAACTTTAAATTTCCTGGTTATTTCGCTTAATAGAATACCGTAAATTTCATCAACCATGCGATAGGCATGGCTATTCCATAACACTTTAAATAAATACTCTCGAAAGAGGCGCCACGGCTGGGATGTGCGATCAGCAAACCATTTGCCTGTAAAAACCAAAACTTCAACTGTCCACGAGCGCGTTGCATCTGCACGATTAATGGCTTTAAACACATTAAAGTGCTCATATACACCATCGGGGCAGGGTGTCTTGATAGAAAGTTTTTTGCATAAACGAGCATGGTGGGTATTATGTGCAATTTTAGGCAACATCATCGCTACTCTGGCGCCAGCACAAACAGTCCAGCAAACTGGCGGGTCAAGCCTTGATGATGGCTCTAATATGGGTGGCAATCCTAAAATATGGCCTTCGCGAGCCAACACAAAAGGAATGGGGCGCTGAGAGTGATCAACAAAAACTTCTAAAGCATTTTTTATTGGCACAACCATTGGCATTGAAGATTGATAGCTTAATAAATCACGTACAGTTTTATCGCACTCTTGAGAATCTTTGAACACTAAGCCACCTTTGCCATCGGGTACAAAAAATTTCCCTTTGTCTAAGATGAAATCACCATAGTCATAGCGCATTTTTAATATTTTGTAGCTATCATCCACTTCTAATAAATCAATCTCATGGCACAGATCAGGAACAGCCTTTTTTAACATTGGCCGTGCTTCTTCAAACGATAAAAGCTGTATATCACGATTAATATTTTTAGCCATAATAACTACTCTCTTAATTGTCGGTGCGTATTACATTATAGCTTAACTTTTTAAACAAGCTCTATTTCTCGATTAAATTATTGAATCGCTTTATGCAATTTAATAATTGAACAGCAACATTTCGGTGGAGCCTATGTCGAATTACTTTTAATCTTAGCTCTGCTTCGACAACTACCGCAAAAGGAGAAGTTACCATGTCAGCGCTAATTAAAACATTACAATTGATTTATGGCACCCCAGGTGAACGCTCCAACTTGGACGCGGTAAGCACAGAAGGGTTCTTAACTACTGCGTTGTTTACAGCACAATTCTTAGAGCAACAAATTTCTGAGGAGAAAGGAGAGGCGGCGTAATCGCCGCTTAGCGTGTTGAATGGTTGTGCAAGGCGAATCATTGATAGACCTTGCACCAGTTCGACGTTTCACAGATCAATAATAACAATAATAGGAAATCACCATGATCGTTTCAAATCAAAGTCTCGCCAGTAATCCCCTAGCTTGTCTGGCCCTGATTCACCAAAACTTAGCGGATCGCACCATCACGGTAACGTTAACAATCGGCTCACAAGACCCCATCATCGCTTCTGCCCTGGTGTTGGCGCAAAACCAGCAATTATTGAATCAGCTACCATTAAACATCGCCACCCAAATCACTTTCTTTGCCGGTATTGAATATGCTGAACAAGTCAGATTGAAATAAGCGAGGAACCGGCAATGAGACAGTCACGCAACAATACAACAGACCTTATTAGCTTAAAAAATACCATGCCTATGCGCGTACCTCGAGGTGGGCGGCAGCCTTTGTTAAGAAAAACGCCTACCGTGTTGAGCGTTATTCAAAGCGTGAGCGCGGGTAATCCGTTATCCCGCCAACAAATCAAATTCATTGAAGACAATGCGACGTTGCTTATTGAATTCAGGCCGCGTGATTACTGCGTAAAAGACCAGCTTACCAGTCGCCAAGAGTTAATGATGGAACACGCCGCTGAGGCGTTATTGATAGAGCGTGCAGTTGCGCCAATAGATGCAGGTCATGCGTTCACCACCATTGGTTACAGCATTGCAAATCAAAACCACTTTGTGGAAGCAAAAAACCGATTTTTACCGAAGCTGTTTATGATTCAAGACGCCATCCGCGAGAAAGGGCTTTGGCCGGCATGGAATCTGATCAATGGAGAGGGCGAGGAGTAATGGGGTGTCTTGTGGGCGGTAATGGCGAATAAAAACAATAATACGCTGTTGCAACTCATATAGCCGCCCCACCTATTTCGGCGAGGAGGGGAAGCGCCAGCTGGTTGCCGTTGATCCAGTGCTTTATAAAAAACGGATTTTTTGAAGTCGCTTAAATCATGACTAGGAATGATAGCGAAACAAAATGCCAATAACAGCTTGAATGTCTACAATAGGTCTTGTACAATCTCCCGCCATAGGATAGTTAAAATCTAAAATTAAAATTACAACAAGGAGCGTCAAATGAGTATTTACATGAAGGCCGATAAAATCCAAGGCAACGTTACCACCAAGGGTTTTGAGAATTGGATTGCGTTAGATAGCCTTACCTTTGGTGGCGTTAGTGTCAGCTTGAGTGAAATCGTGGGTAAGGCGGATAATCGCGTTAATAACCGCCCAAGCTTCGGCGAGATATCGATTGTTAAAACTACCGACCAAAGTTCAATCCTGTTATTTGAATACGCCAATACTCAAAAAGTCATTCCCAATGTTGAAATTGATTTTGTTAGTACTGCCACTCCCCCTGTTGTTTACGAGAGAATCCGGTTAACCAGTGTGTTGGTGAGTTCGCACAGCTTTGAGCATCATGACGGTATCGATAAAACCATTGAGTATTACACACTGAATTATGGAACCATTGAACGCACCTACACGCCACGCAGCCAAGGGAACATCGCAGAAAGCCCTTATATCACAGGTTACAACTTACCTAATGCACAAAAAATGTAAGGGGTAGCCAATGGCTATTACAATTGGTATCTATGATAACTATACGGTTAAACCAGGCGACACGCTGGCCAGCATTGCACGCGCCCATTCTCCTCGGCGAACATCAGAGGGGATTAGCGCGTATATATCCACATTGATTTCTGACAATGATGCGCAAATACGCTATATGGGCATAAGGCCAGGCCAAGTTAACATGCCACTCAAACCTGGTTATGCACTATATTTGCCACCCGCTGGGAAGCATCAAAAACCAGACTCATCTATCCAATCCGCCTTGCTGTATCACAATCGTCAGGATTATGAAACACGGATGCGGATTGCTGAAATAACCAGTGGTGCTTATGATCTCATGAGCATTGCCTCTGCTGGGATGTTGATTGCGGGTATTCAGCGGTTAAGGGGTATAAACCCTAACACAATCATGAATGGTGCAGCAGTTGGAGTAATCGCACTTTCAGAGCAATTTGCAGATCATGTGAAAGACCGCGCGAGAGACCTTAACAACGAAATGCTGAAATTAGAAAATCAAGGTAAGGCAATTCTGAAGCTCCCTGTATCAGAAAGAGACGCATACAACGAGGCATTTAAAAAAGCGCACCTTGAGCTCAATGAAAGATTTAATGTTGAAATAAAACTACTCAACAATATACAGCGAACGAGTAAAAAGATTGCTTTTATCAATGACCCTGGCAAGATGTTGAAGCTGGTTAAATATAAGAAAAGTTTTTCGGTGGTTGGTTCGGATGCGTATAAGACGCTTAGTGATGTGGCTAAATACTCAAAGTTTGCGAGTCATAGTATTATTGCACTGGAAGCAATTAATGTTGTAGGCGATACAATCCAAACTTATGAGAAAGGTGGGTCTTGGGTAAAAGAGCTTATAGAGGGGGCGTCGGACGTTGGAGGGAGTTGGGTGGGTGGTTATGCCGTTGGCACTATATTCATGATTTTTGGAATAACATGCTGGTGGGTGATCATACCGTCGGCATTGATTGCAATTCTTGGTGGTGAATTTGCTGATATTGTTTCAAAAAAATTGCTGCATGATAATCGTTAATAGAGGTATTTGTTAAATGTTGACTCAAATTTATTGCTGGCTTGGCTTTTTGGGGCAAATATTTTTCTGTGCGATGATGGTTGGCTTTTTAATGGCCATGTTTTTCGTTAGGAGAAAATTCGATAAGATATTTGGTCAAACCCCAGTAGTTCCATTTGATCCACAAAGTATTCTCGTTAGCCCACTTTTAAGATGCACTACTTATATGATGTTCGTCATATTGAAAAAACCCCCTAAAAAAACAGCGGTTAGCAAAGAGTATTTGGATTATGATTATTATAGAAATACTAATTTGTTTGAGCGAATTATTTGTTGGGTTGGGATAATTGGTTTGGGGGGTTTTGCGCCCGTGGCAATTATATGGATGTTTGTTGGCTTGATGGTAAAATAAAATGAGTCAAATAAAAATTGCAATAGAATCATGTGTTGTAGCTGTGCCTTATAACACAGCAAGGCATTATTATAATACCAATGTCTTGAAGGACGGCGGACAAACTCAAGGCACAGTTCCTTTGATGGTGCGTTTACCGGATGATACTGTTGGGGTAACCGATTTAAACTTCGCTGACTGGGTGTTTTCTAAAATGGATTATGCCCGCCGGCATCATGGGCTTCTTCCAATAATGCTTGAAACCCAAACATTTGACGTTGGTCTTCTCGATATTCAGGTGTTTTTTAGTGGTGATCAGGAGGCAGTCGCTGCTCTCCTGGCAAATGATCCTGAGCTTTTTGCGCAAGAAAATACCCGGCATTTGGAAATAGTTTGTAAAAAAGAACTCAAAAATTGTATGGTGGTTGCAAGCGCATTGCATAGAGCCAGCCCGGCGGGTGACTTATCGATTCATTATCGTAATTTGATTTTTGGCGTACGACTAGAAGACGATGATGCATTGCCGTTAGACTTCGATCCGCTCTTAAGCGTTTTTTCTCAATATCAAAAAAGGATTTCTTTTATTGCAATGGTTCATTGAACCTGATCAAGCAATGACTTTCCTAATTTCATGGTGACGGCTTCATGCAACATATAAACCCTCTTGTTAATTTTAGGAAAGACTACCTTTAATATGTGTAACACAAACGTAACACAAGAAAAAAATGATAAAAATCGGATTAATTTTTATTCTCTTGCTGTGGCACAAGCGATGAGTTTATTGGTGTTGACGCTGTGTTACAACTGTAATACATTTTGAAGATTCTATCCTGGAAGCGAGTAATTGCAGTGGCTGTAACACAAGCGTAACACCGTAACACACTCAGCCACGGGATATTTGAAAATGAAAAAACGCCATATAAGCCTTGCCACCACTCAATTTTATCTTTGCACTAAAAGTGCGGCGGGTGTGCTGAAGTTTTGGTTATTATTGTTGTTGTTTGTTCTTTGAGTATCCGACCAATTGTTTTCTGCTTTGGGTGATTTTATCTATTGAGCCATGTGGCGATTGAGCAAAAAGAGGTGGCATTTGACGGTGTGTAGCGCAATGAATGAGGAGGAGAAAGTTGCGCTGTAGCAGGCTAATAAGTTATCAAATGCCGGGCATCATCATAACACGGTAATACTCATTGTCAAAATAGGCTTTATTTTAAGCTAATTAAAAATCAATATTCTCATCATGCTTATGGTGTTCCCGTCACTAGGTTAAAAACGTAGTGACGGGGAACGAGAGTTCCTCGTTGCTCTACGCGCGCTTAGCGAATTCGAGCGGTTCATAGTCATCGCCTCTAAAGCCTTTCCCCAAGAAGAAATCCGGTGATGGCTGTGAAGAAAAAATCCACGGCGAGAAGTTGAGCTTAGCACGCGTCCGATGAATCACTTTTTGCCGTGTAACGGCGATTCATCGGTATACGTCGGATGCACTGCATCCGCATTTTTTGTGAATAAATTTTGTTTGCATTTAGATCTTGGTGTGATTATAATGCGATCTTAGATAACACTGATGATCAGCTGAAATGCTGTGAAACGCTAGATGTTAAAGGCGTCTGTTCATTGTCACCGCCACCCTTGGAGTCGTGACCCTTACTGGCAACAGTAAGCTGGGTTCTCAAGTATAGATATTGTGATGGTAGCCCTCGATGCTATCTTAAAAGTTCCGGCCAGCCTTTGCCCGCCACTCTCACGAGTAACAGAACGAGTAATGTTAGTACTTGCGATCAGATAGTTTTTGCATCTGATCGTCGCATCACATCGATATTGGTTCGATGTCTCTTATCTCAGCACTTCGTGTGCTGATTCTAAAACTGCCGTGTAACCCTAGAGGCTTATTGCTTTTGAGCTTCTGTATTGTGGTTTCGTGTGCAGTAAAAATCATTAAAAAACAAAAAAATAAAAACATAAGAAAGGAAAATTAACCAGACAAGATAACTCAATAATAGAAAACCCATCTGGAGTAGTGTCCGGCTGGTCTTTGGTGTTGTAATCCAAATGCAGACGACACTCCTGGCTGTATCAGCCAGGTACGCGTACTGTCCCTACAGTACGAGTAGTCGTAAGAACACTCAGCGATTAGGGTTAGGTTCAAACCAAAGCACAATTTAGCACCGTTTACGTCTGATGAAAAATGTGGAGGAGTAGCTTATGGGCAGAGAGATAGAGCTGATCAAAATCTGTTAAAATAAATTAAAAAATTATCGGATTGGAAGTTTAAAGCGAACCAAGGGTGATGATAAAATAGACTCTAAAATTTCAAAAAGCCCTGGTTGGGGTGCTGCCAAAACTGCCGAAAGTAGGGGCGGATTTCTCAAAATCCCCCTGCTGGGCTGCTGCCGTTGCTGCCAAAAGAGTACTTTTGGCAGTTTTGGCAGCGCCTCACTGGCACCTTTTTCAGTTTTTTGGTACCTCCTCCGCTCGCTTGAGAAAATATTGGCAAGCATCTTTTTTAATCCGACAGCGTTCAATGATTTCATCCATGATATCCTGATCAGTTTCGCCGATATGCCAAAGCCATTGTAGGATTTTTGGCTTGTCGATTTTCTCAAAGTACTGGTGTGACATGCTGCCATTACTGCCGAAAGTGGTGGCTGATTTCTCACAATCTCCCTGGTGGGCTGCTGCCGTTGCTGTCAAAAGGGTACTTTTGGCAGTTTTGGCAGCACCCTGGGCGGCACTTTTGTGAGTTTCAAAGTAGATGCGATCAGTCCATTTGCTCATGGTGACCTCCTACCTCTGCACTGCAAGTTGGGTGTATCGAATAACGGATGGTATGACGACCATTGCTATTGGTTAAGACTGGTTTAACCCAATATTCATCCTCAAGCCAATCCAGAGCAGCTTGTATGGCTTCATCAGTGGTTAAGTATTTCCACCGGTTGCGCCGAACATCTCTCGCGGTAAATCCATCGGTGAGCTTACCTTGTTTGATTTTGTCAGATAATGCCTGGGCGGCTCTGAGGCCATCATCCATCAACAACCCGTAACAACGCCGTGCATGAGCTTCGAGATAATCACACCACGCTGCGGCTCTCAATGCTGATGTTTTGGTAACAGCACCGTATTTGCCGGTGGTGGCACAATCGACCAGATGAAAGATCAAAGCCAGTGTTGGAAACAATTTATCGTACTTGGCAAGGTGTTGGGCGATGATGGCATGTTCCTCAGCTGCCAATTTGCCCTGGTGAAGATCAATTGACCATTCGATAAAAACATCCTGTGCTTCTGGGGAAAAGCAGAAACTGGGGGATTTGACAAAATCGCTGGCGGGTTTTGCTCCCCAATTTACCGGATCAAAATTTGCGAGTTTATCAAAAATATCAAAAACACGATCCCGCGCCATATCATCAGGTAGTCTATCCCGCCATTCCCAGGGTTGATCGTCAGGGTATACCAACAATTGAAAGCGCTGCAACATACCGTCATTTGCTAGAGCGTGGCTTGCCATTTCAAGGTAGCCAATTAACTTATCCGGTTGAATGCCACCAAAAATCGACAGGCATACATTAGGAATAAAGATTGAACCTCGGCCGATGCGGTCGGTATCAAAACTACCGCTGCCATTCCAGGATTCCAGATAAAACGCACGCTCACCCTCGCGGCCTTCTTTGTCCCATGAGGCAATCAGACCAACCAGCTCATCACGCAGTATCAATAAACCATTAGGGTTATCGCGTAGCAACTCCCCCAATTTCTCCACGGTGCTATCATTGGTTTTGAAGCGGCGTAGCTTGGGTTTTTCAAGTAACTGTTGTTGATGTTCTTGCAACTCCCTCGCCAACATCGTCAAATCACCTTTTTTAGCGTCTCTGGCAGCGGCTTTGATGCGGTTTTCAATGGCGTCTTTCTGTGCCTGTAAAATGGTGTACTCGGTTTCCATTTGTTGTTTTTCAGCTTCGTGGTGCGTTACCGCTTCACTGATTAGCTTATCCAGCGGTTTTAATGCAGCACTAATCGCTGGTGATTTCTTGGCGCTGGGTAAGCCCACAATGCCACCCCATAGATTCGGTATAATCAACCAGTCATCTTGTGTTTTTGGCCGGATGGCACAGCGAGCACCTATCACCGAACCAAGCGCCACCAACGTTGCCGCTGCAATAAAATCTGGTGGGCAGGGCATACGGTCAGCTTCGTTGATGATCCAGTCGCGTAATACTTCTGGCAATAGTGCCTCTGCATCAAACGCTGGCACAGGCTTAAGACTTGCCTGTATTGGATTTGGCAGAGACCAAGCAGGTGCAACTGGTTTGGCAATGGCGTTTTCGACCACTGCTTTTGCTGCTGCTTCAGCGTTGGATTTTCTGCGGGTAGCAAAACGATGGACGTTACCATCCGCCACAATATCAGCGGGTGGCTCAATCCCTGCATTCATCGTTGCAGTGCGAAATTGCGCCGTGGTAACGTTATTGGTATAATGCCTCTGTGGTATCTGAAAGCCCATATCGCCGCCAAGCAGTGGGCTTTTTTCTTCGGTTATCATGGTGTTTCCCTCCTTATGCCATTTCTCTTTGTTTAATCCAGTCATCGACTTCTTCGCGTAGCCATGCCACGGTTCTTGGTGAGATTTGACGACGCTTGGGGAACTGTCCCAAGCGCTCAAGTCGCCAAATCGTGGCGCGGCTTAGGCCAACCATTGCTTTCAGTTGCGGAAACCGCAGGCAGTGGGATATTGCTTTATTTTCAGTAGTCATGGTGTTGCTCCTTGTTTAGTGATTGTTCAGATAGCCTCACATCAACTATCTGTGTTTAGCTTACGCCTTGTGTGGTGCAAGGCATATATGTGAGTTTCCACATACATGTATTACAATTTATTGTCACGAAAAACAAAAAGAAAATGCCTGTGCTGTTTGTGTTTTAAAGGATTTCAGGCTTCTCTTCGAAAATACGCTCGTTTAACATTCCGCATTATTTTTGCAAATACGCTTATAGCGGGAGGTAAAAAAGGGCATATTGCCATCCAACAGCTTTAACGCATTTCTGCCGGGATGCATCAACTTGCGTACGATGCTGCTTGATCTCCACGGAAACCGTAAGCAGTGAAATATCGTTTTATTTTCAGTAATCATAATATTGCTCCTTGTTCAATGATTGTTCAGATAGCCTCATATCAACTATCTGCGTTTAGCTTACTACCGATTCGGTACAAAATACATACCGTGTCTTTCCCGTATAATTGGCAATTTATTTTTTCTTGAAGAAAAAATAAAACCCCCATGTCGCTTGTATTTTAAAGGGTTTAGCGCTTCAATTAGAAAGGGTTGATTGTTTTATACTCCCAACTGTGTTTGCAAATATATCCATGGTGAGGGGCAGAAAAGGCATATTGCCTTTTGCAACTTAAAGAGTTGAAAATTGAATTTGGTGATTTTTCGTGTGGTTTGCGACCCGTGCAATGAAAAATACAAGGAATTGCTTGAACATTGCTATAATTTCTTATAAACTCCAGTTCAACCGAATTGTCTTGAGTTCTGTTGAAACGCTCTGACCAGTGATTTAACATGGGGGCAATTTTGGGGGCAAGTTGAAAGACTTGTTTTAATAAGATCTTGTGGTGAAAAGCCTTTCAAGGGATTATTAAAATGATGCCCCCGCAACCAAATGTGATATTTAAAAAAGGGTCCTCGGGACCTTTTTTTATTGGAGTTTAAAAATGGCAAGAATGCAAGATCTCTTTGCGTTGCTACAGCCTGAAGTGGAAGCTTTGGGCTATGAATTGTGGGCTGTGGTATACTTGCCCCAAGGTAAGCACGCGTTGTTGCGCGTGTACATCGAACATGCCGATGGTATTGGTGTGGACGATTGTGAAAAAGTGAGCCGCCAAGTGGGCTCGGTGCTGGATGTGGAAGATGCGATCCAGGGGCATTATACCTTGGAAGTGTCCTCTCCTGGCATGGATCGGCCGCTGTTTTATCTGACCCATTATCAACGCTGTATTGGTCAGGTGATTGAGTTGCGTTTACAGATGCCGATTAACGGTCGCCGTAAATTACAAGGCGAATTGGTTGGTGTGGAAGGCGAAACCCTCCACGTTAAAGTAGATGATGTTGTTGTAGACATCGCCTTTGCGCAAGTTGATCGCGCACAGGTGGTACCAGAACGATAAGGAACATAACATGAGTAAAGAATTATTATTGGTCATTGAAGCCGTTGCCAACGAAAAAGGCGTAGACCGCGATATTATTTTTGAAGCAATGGAATTGGCATTGGCCATGGCCACCCGCAAACGTCACGCCAGCGAGCTGATGGATGTGCGCGTGAGCATTGACCGCAAATCCGGTGAATATGAAACTTTCCGCCGCTGGACCGTGGTTGAAGATGCGGAAGCTGTGGAAAATGCAGAAGCGCAAATGACGTTGGATGAAGCGCGCAAAGAAGACGCTGAATTGCAAATTGGTGATGTAATTGAAGAGCAAATGTCCTCGATTGAATTCGGCCGTATCGCGGCACAAACCGCGAAACAAGTGATTGTGCAAAAAGTGCGAGAAGCAGAACGCGAAAAAATCATCGCGCATTTTGAAGAGCGCAAAGGCAAATTGATCAACGGCACCGTAAAACGCGCGACCCGCGACATTGTGATGGTAGAGCTCGGCGGTATTGAAGGTATCTTGCCGCGTACTGAATGGATTCCACGCGAAGCATTCCGTTCAGGGGATCGCATCAAATGTTATTTGAAAGAAGTGGTGCGTGACCAACGTGGTGCACAAATCGTATTAAGCCGCGCGTGCAATGAAATGCTGGTGGCCTTGTTTAAATTAGAAGTACCGGAAATTACGGAAGAAGTGATTCAAATTAAAGCCGCTGCGCGTGATCCAGGTTCCCGTGCCAAAATCGCTGTGCATACGAATGATCGTCGTATTGACCCTGTGGGCGCCTGTGTTGGCATGCGCGGTGCGCGCGTGCAGGCCATCTCTAATGAATTAGCGGGCGAACGCATTGATGTGGTGTTGTGGAATGACAGTCCTGCGCAGTTTGTGATTAACGCGATGGCGCCCGCAGAAGTAATCTCCATTGTGGTTGATGAAGATCGTCATAGCATGGATGTTGCAGTTACCGAAGATCAGTTGTCATTGGCGATTGGTAAAGGCGGACAAAACGTGCGTCTGGCTGCTAAATTAACCGGCTGGTCACTAAACGTGATGGCGGAAAACGAAGCACAAGCCAAGCAAGACGCAGAACAACAAGCGTATTTAAAAATGTTTGCTGAGCATTTGGAAGTAGATGAAGACATTGCGGCATTGTTGGTTGAAGCTGGTTTTACACAATTAGAAGAAGTGGCACATGTTGAGCCAGAAGAAATGTTATCGATTCAAGGTTTTGATGCGGATATCGTGGCTGAGCTGCAAGACCGTGCTAAAAACGTGTTATTGACGCAAGCGTTGAGTGGTAAAACCACGCCAGCAGCGGATCTGCTGAAAATGCAAGGCATGGACGTCGTGTTGGCGCATACGTTGGCACAACGCGGTATCGTCACCATGGAAGATCTGGCTGAGCAATCGATTGATGAATTATTAGAAGTACCTGGGATGGACGCGAAACGTGCGGGAGAATTAATTATGACCGCACGAGCACCTTGGTTCTCAGGTGAGCAAAAGTAGGAGAGCGTACCATGGCTGATATAACGGTTAACCAGCTGGCCATCGCCATTGGTATTGGTGTTGATGTGTTGTTGACCAAGCTGAAAGAGGCAGGGTTGCCACAAAAAACACCGAACGATTTGGTCAACGATGATCAGAAAAAAACATTACTAAACCATATTCAGGGCGCAGTGGTCGCGCCTAAAAAAATGACCCTGAAATTGGGCGCAGGTGCGGTTTTAAAAACACCAGTAAGTACGGCAAACAATAATAATTTGACCAATATCGCGGTTCGTAAAAAGCGCACTTTTACCATCAAAACGGCAGAAGATGTTGAACGTGAGCGTTTGGAAGAAGAAGCGCGTTTGAAAAAAGAAGCGGAAGCTGAAGCCAAACGTCGTCAATTAGAAGCGGAAGCCAAGCGCAAAACCGAGCAAGAAACCATTGCTAAAGCCAAATTGGCAGAAGAAACCGGAACCACAGCAGAGCAGTCTGGTCATGTGCCAGCCGCCGTGATTGAAGTGGAGGCGGTGAAAACAGAACCTGAATTAACCCAAGAACAACAAGAGTTGAAGCGTAAGCGTCAGCTGGCGCTGGAAGAGGAAGAAGGTGCTAAAAAAGCCAAAAAAGCTAAGCTCAAAGGCGGCGAGGATCATTTTAATCCTAAGCGAGTGATGATGATGACTGCACCTTCGGAAGAGGATGAAGAGCCGGCCAGTAATGCTTTTTCTGGCGCGCCAAGGCGCCGTAAATTTAAGCGTCCTTCAGCACCGGTGATGGTCAAAACCCAAAAATTTGAAAAACCCGCAGAGCCGATCAAGCGCGACATTCAAATTCCTGAATCGATCACGGTGTCAGAATTGGCGCAAAAGATGACCGTAAAAGGCGTTGAAGTCATTAAAGTTTTGATGAAAATGGGCGTGATGGCCACCATCAACCAAATGCTCGATCAAGAAACCGCATTGCTGGTAACCGAAGAAATGGGTCATAAAGCGGTGCCGATGAATGTCAATGAGTTGGAAGATTCGCTGGTGAGCGAACACGTCCAAGGTGAGTCTAAATCACGCGCGCCAGTGGTGACCATTATGGGTCACGTTGACCATGGTAAAACCTCGTTGCTCGACTATATTCGTCGCACTAAGGTGGCAGCAGGCGAAGCCGGTGGTATTACTCAGCATATTGGTGCTTACCATGTGGAAACCGAACGTGGCATGATTACCTTCTTGGATACACCGGGTCACGAAGCGTTTACCGCGATGCGTGCCCGTGGTGCCAACTGTACGGATATCGTGGTGTTGGTCGTTGCTGCTGATGATGGCGTGATGCCTCAAACCATTGAGGCCATTAAGCATGCCAAGGCGGCGAAAGTGCCAGTGGTGGTGGCGGTCAATAAAATCGATAAAGCAGAAGCCGATCCCGACCGTATTCGTAATGAATTAACCCAGCATGAAATCATCCCCGAAGAATGGGGTGGTGAGAACATGTTCGTCAATGTTTCCGCTAAAAAAGGCGATGGTATCGATAAATTGCTCGATAGTATTTTAACGCAGGCGGAAGTGTTAGAATTAACCGCTATGCCAGACACCCTTGCCAAAGGCGTGGTGTTGGAATCCCGTTTGGATAAAGGTCGTGGTACCGTGGCGTCGGTATTGGTACAAAATGGTACCTTACGTAAAGGCGATATTTTATTGGCAGGCTTTGAATATGGCCGTGTGCGCGCCTTATTTGATGAGACCGGTAAACAAGTCTCTGAGGCAGGTCCCTCGATTCCTGTGGAAGTATTGGGCTTATCCGGTACCCCAAAAGCAGGCGATGATTTCTTAGTGTTGAAAGATGAGAAAAAAGCTCGTGAAGTGGCCTTGTTCCGTCAAGGTAAGTTCCGTGCGGTGAAATTTGCACGTCAACAAGCGACCAAGCTTGAGAATATCTTTGAGCGCATTGGCCAAGAAGATAAAGAAAAAACCTTGAAAATCATCATCAAAGGTGATGTGCAAGGTTCGGTAGAAGCATTGGTAGAAGCATTGAATCGCTTGTCGACGGCGGAAGTGAAAGTACAGGTGGTGTCAAGTGGAACCGGTGGAATTACCGAATCCGACGTCAACTTGGCGCTGGCTTCAGGTGCGGTTTTATTTGGCTTTAACGTGCGTGCCGATGCTACGGCCAGGCGTTTGGCAGAGCATGAAGATGTTAGCATCCGTTACTACAGCATCATTTACGATTTGATCGATGATGTGAAACAAGCGATGACCGGTATGTTGTCGCCAATTCGCAAAGAAAGCATCATTGGTATTGCTGCGGTGCGTGATATTTTCCGCTCACCAAAATTTGGTACCATTGCTGGCTGTATGGTCATCGATGGTCTGATCAAGCGTAACAACCCGATTCGGGTATTGCGTGACAACGTGGTGATTTACCAAGGTTCGCTTGAATCGTTGCGTCGCTTTAAAGACGATGCCAGCGAAGTGCGTGAAGGCATGGAGTGTGGTATCGGCGTGAAAGGTTACAACGATGTTAAAGTCGGTGACCAGATCGAAGTATACGAAGTCACTCAGGTTAAACGGGAGTTATAACCGTGGCCAATCCGACTCGGATGCATCGCGTTGAAGATTTGATCCACCGGGTGTTGGCGGAGACTCTGCAGCGTGAGATCCGCGATCCGCGGTTGGCGATGGCGACGATTTCTGCGATCAAAGTGGCGAAGGATTTGTCCTTCGCCAAGGTGTACATTTCGTTCTTAAAAGACGATGTTGACCAAAAGCAAGCGCTGCAAGTATTGAATAATGCCAAAGGTTTTTTGCGGCATCAAATCGCCAAACAATGTGAATTGCGCATTACGCCAGAACTGCAGTTTATTTATGACACCACTGTGCAGCATGGTCAGCATATTTCCAGTTTGATTGATAAGGCATTAGGCAATCCGCGAGCGGATTAGTTTTTAACATGACCCCGGGTATCCTTCTTCTCAACAAATCCAAAGGCATCGCTTCCACTCCTGCTTTACAGAAAGTGCGCCGGCTGTTGGGCGTCAATAAAGCCGGACATTCTGGCACTCTAGACCCCATGGCCACCGGTATGTTGCCGCTGTTCTTTGAACATGCCACCAAAACTATTGAATACATGCTCCACGTCGATAAAACCTATCGCGCTAAGGTGCAGTTCGGCCAAGCGACCAACACCGGTGATGCGGCGGGTGAAGTCATCGAAACCTCCTCAACGCCTGCATTGACACAAGAAAAAATCGAACAAACACTGGATCAGTTTCGCGGTGTGATTGCTCAAATTCCTCCGATGTTTTCCGCGATCAAGCACCAAGGCAAGCCCTTGTATAAACTAGCCCTTGATGGTGTGGAGTTGATTCTACCATCGCGTAATGTGACTATTTATAAATTGGATTTGGTCGATTTTACCGCTGACACCCTAACCTTTGAGGTCGTCTGCAGTAAAGGCACATATATCCGTACTTTGGCAGAGGACATTGCCAAGCATCTGGGCACCTGTGGTCATTTGAGTGCTTTACATCGCTTATATTGTGCCGGATTTAACGGTCAGTCGATGGTCACCTTCGAAGTGCTGGTGGAGATGGGTGAAGTAGAGCGCCAATCCTTGATTTTGCCGGTCGATGCTGGTTTGCAGCATTGGCCTATCGTTCAGATTTCCGTACAACATGAGCAGTTGTTATTGCACGGTAAAGGCAAAGCGTTGGAGCCACCCCTTGCTGATGGCCATTATCGGTTATATCAAGATACTCGACTGATTGCCTTGGCGGATATTAAAAGCCAGCAGATTGTGTCGAGGAAATTTGTGGTGGGGGAGTGAGTTACTACTAATTTGATACTAATGGTTACTAAATTAGTAGTAATGGTTTTATTTTTGATCTATTTTGGTGTGCTTAATTGGGCAATCCGCTTTTTCAAATCTGCAGGTGCAGCAAATACAAATGCTTTGCTGACACGTTTTTTTAACAAAAGTTTTAACTGCTCAAGACCTAATAGATCAGTACGCGCTGTCTGGTAAGTAATGTTGTGTGACCCGCGATGATGCTCAATTAAATAATGAGTGGTTGGATTTTTCAGCGCATGTTGAATCAGTAACAATTGCCGATGATTCAAGGTGTTGCTATGATGTAGCAATTGATCGACTTGCTGTATCTCTTGCTTTTGGGTGTCGAGATACGTGTGTAAATGCTCAATGGCTTGTTGAATCACTTTGATTTGATGAAAGATAAAATAAGTGGCGTCGTTATCATCGGTTTCCGTATACAGAAAAGCGCGCCCATATTGGGCAGGTGCTTTTTTGATGATATGCGAAATGGAAATATATTCGATCAGCCAATAGCCGCGATTCAGCAAAAACCAATAAAACAATGCACGTGCTGTACGGCCGTTGCCATCACTAAACGGGTGATCATACGCCAAAGCAAAATGCAGCAGTATGGCTTTGATCACCGGATGAAAGTAATGTTGCTCTTCGGTTTCATCTTGATTAGCGAAATCACACAATGCAGCAAGACGTTTTTTAAGTTCAGATGCTTTAGGTGGAATATGTAAAATGTCCCCGCGTTCATCCTCCACATGCACGTCATTGGTGGTTCTAAGATGACCTGCATCTTCTAATAAATTTTCAGTTAATGCACAGTGAATCTCTAAAATAAATTTAACGCTCAGTGGTTGTTCTTGATGATCGCGGATCAGCTGCATGGCGCGATAATTATTAAAGATCATCCATTCGCTATTGTCGCGTGGTTTGCGTTGTGACAATAACATGTTCTTGGCAATGCGCCGAGTGGTTGATGCACCTTCCAATTGGCTAGAGCTAATTGATTCTTCAATCAGCGAGTTCACAATATATCTCTCTTGATGATCTGTTGATTTATTGGAGATCAGCCCTCCGCATTTACGGTCAATGGCAGCCAATTTTGGCAATAAAATGGTTGGTATAACAAATGAGAATGGTTTTCCTTTAATATCTTTAAAGGGTAACTTTTGGGGGATTCGACCAAGTTTGGTCAATAGCCACCAATCTTCTGCCGATAAATTATCTGGCCTAGGTTTTTTGCACCTTAGCTCATCCCAGTGTAGATATTCACCTTTGTGGGTTGTATATTTTCTGAGAGTGTCTTGTTGTTCCCAGTCAAATAACTTTTTAAATTCTAGCGGATCAAAAGTTCTCAAAGTAGGTGGATTTTCTGGTTTTCTCATGGCTATGCTCTATATTTCAATTTTTCTACTAATTTAGTAGAAATTAGTAATTAATTAGTAGTATAACGAAACCAAAAAAATTTACTACTAATTTAGTAGAAAAATTATTTACGGAAAATCCTGCAGCCCAAACACTCGCGCAGGCGCTTCAGTGGCGCCTTTGATTTTGAGCGGGGCAATGAGAATATGCGCGCCGGTGGGCGGCATTTGGTTGGCATTGTGAGTAATCGGTAAGCATGTGCAGATGAAAGCCACAGCCTTCAAAGGTGGGGACGTTGTCGGATAGGGTGTGGGTGATGTCAATCAGTTTCATGATTTTTCCCTGAGTATTTGACAATAGCGCTTCAAGTATGTTCTGGTTGACGCACTGGTGCAATAGAAAGATGAAATCCCAATCCAGTTAAAATTGAACCGAGTTTTTTGAGGCTGGGATTCCCTTTGCTGGATAAAGTATGATAAAGATTTTGCCGGCTTAACTCTGCTTTTTTCGCCAACATACCAATACCACCAGTGGCTTGTGCGACATTTCTAAGCGCCAACATAAATGCTTCAGTATTACCATCCTGCTGATATTCATCCAGCGCTACTTGGAGATAGATAGACGCTTCTTCAGGATTTTGTAATTCTTTGATGAGGTATTCACGGAAGCTACCGGTGCGTTCCAGAATTTTTTGTTTTTGAGTTTTGTTGTTCATGGCTACGTTCCTTTTAGTGCTTCCATATAAGATTTTGCGCGTTCGATATCTCTTTGTTGGGTAGATTTATTGCCACCACATAGCAGTAAAATAATCTCATCGCCCTGCTCAGTAAAATAAATCCGATAACCAGAGCCAAAATCCAAACGCAATTCCCACAGATTTTTGCTAATAGATTTACAATCTCCATATAGCCCTAACACCAATCTGTTCACCCATTGTTTGATTCTCGCTTTGGTGGTGTGATCGTTTATGCTATTCAGCCCTTCAAAAAAGGGAGCTTTGCTCTTTGCATCAATATAGTAACGCAGTTCTTTTTGTTGCATCATAATTGTCTCATATATGGGACGCCTGGTCAATGGTGTCAAATTATAATCAATTATTGGTTGTAATGCAACCACCCGCAAGGTTATAGGCACGTATTAAACCCCTTGCCGCTCCCCGCCGAACAAGGTAGAATATGCGCGCAGCTTCTCAACCATAAATGGGTGGCGGCACTAATAAAACAATCAATAAGGAGAACTTTATGGCGTTAACCGCACAAGACAGATTAGCCGTTGTAAAAAAATATCAATTAAGCGAAGGCGATACCGGTTCGCCAGAAGTGCAAGTGGCTTTATTGACCACGCGCATTCAAGACCTGACCAGTCACTTTGAAAACCACAAAAATGACAACCACTCCCGTCGTGGTTTGTTGCGTATGGTAAGTCAGCGTCGTAAGTTACTGGATTATTTGAAAGGAAAAGATTTGCAGCGTTATCAATCCTTGATCAAGCGCCTCGAAATCCGTAAATAAGGAAACTAATAGTGAAACTATTCAAAAAAGTATTTCAATATGGTGATCATCAAGTCACCCTGGAAACTGGCGCGATGGCGCGTCAAGCCACGGGTTCAGTTACTGTACGTATGGGCGATTGCGTAATTTTGGTCACCGCCGTTGCTGCTAAAAAAGTAAAGCCAGGACAAAATTTCTTCCCGCTGATGGTGTTGTATCAAGAGCGCCTTTATGCGGCAGGTCGTATCCCTGGTGGATTCTTGAAACGCGAAGGTCGTCTGAGCGATCGTGAAACCTTGATTTCACGTTTGATCGATCGCCCCTTGCGTCCGTTATTTCCAGAAACCTTCTTGAACGAAATTCAAATCGTGGCAACAGTATTGTCGTTGGATCCTGCGATTGAACCAGACGTTCCAGCAATGATTGGTGCTTCTGCTGCGGTTGCCTTAAGTGGTGTACCGTTTGATGGTCCAATTGGTGGTGCTCGCGTTGGCTATATTAATGGTCAATACGTGTTGAACCCAAGCCGTGCGCAACTGGAAACCTCGCAATTAGATCTATTCGTTGCCGGTACCAGTGAAGCAGTGTTGATGGTGGAATCCGAAGCCAAAGAATTGCCAGAAGATGTAATGTTAGGTTCAGTATTGTTCGGTCATGAGCACATGCAAATTGCGATTCAAGCGATTCGTGAACTGGCACAAAGCTGTGGCAAGGCAAAATGGGACTGGCAAGCAAAAGTACCTGCATCCAACCTGGTTGATGCGGTTAAAAATGAAGCCTTGGAACAAATCAAAGCCGCTTATGGCATTCGTGCTAAACAAGAACGTCAAGATCAGTTAAACGAGATCCGTACGGCGTTGTTGGCGCAATTGGCTGGCGAAGGTGAAGGCAAATTTGCTGAAGCAGATATCTTAGAAGTGTTTGGCGAAATTGAAAAAACCAGCGTGCGTCATAGTATTTTGAATGGTGATCTCCGTATTGACGGTCGCGATAACCGCACCGTACGTCCGATCTACATCCAACGTTCCGTGTTGCCACGTACCCATGGCTCAGCATTGTTTACTCGTGGTGAAACGCAAGCGATGGTCATTGCGACCTTGGGCAATGATCGTGATGCACAAATCCTCGATGCGGCTCAAGGTGAGTCACGTGATCGCTTTATGTTGCATTACAACTTCCCTCCATTCTGCGTCGGTGAAACCGGCCCAATGACCGGTCCAAAGCGCCGTGAAATTGGTCATGGTAACTTGGCGAAACGTGCGGTAAGCCCAGTGCTGCCAAGCGAAGCTGAATTCCCATACGTATTGCGCGTGGTGTCGGAAATTTTTGAATCCAATGGTTCTAGCTCAATGGCATCGGTGTGCGGCGCAAGCTTAGCATTGATGGATGCGGGCGTGCCGTTGAAAGCACCGGTGGCTGGTATTGCCATGGGTTTGATCAAAGAAGGCGAGCGCTTTGCGGTGTTGACCGATATCCTGGGTGATGAAGATCACTTAGGCGATATGGACTTCAAAGTGGCAGGTTCTGCAACCGGTATTACTGCTTTACAAATGGACATCAAAATTTCGGGCATTACCAAAGAAATCATGCGCGTTGCTTTGGATCAAGCCAAAGAAGGCCGACTGCACATCTTGGGTCTGATGAACGAAGTGATTGATAAATCCGGCGAATTATCTTTGCATGCGCCGCGTATTTACACCATGAAAGTGAAGCCAGACAAAGTGCGTGAAATCATTGGTAAAGGTGGCGCGACCATTCGTCAAATCACCGAAGAAACCGGTGTGACCATTGATTTGGAAGATGATGGCACCGTCAAAATCTTCGCCGTCGATGGCAACGCAGCACAAGCCGCAATCGATCGCATCAATGGCATCATTGAAGAGCCAGAAATTGGCAGAGTCTATGATGGCGTGGTAGCACGTTTGGCTGAGTTTGGCGCATTTGTAACGATTATGCCTGGCCGTGATGGCTTGGTGCATGTGTCGCAAATCGCGAATGAGCGTGTTGAACGAGTCGAAGATTATTTGCAATTAGGTCAACAAGTCAAAGTGAAATTAATCGAAGTCGACCGTCAAGGCCGTATTCGCTTAAGCATGAAAGACGTGACCGAAGGCGAAGGTGTTGAGACTGCTCCGATAGCAGAGTAATACATAATAAAGAGGTAATCACATGAAACACGTTATTCATTTCATCGCTGGTTGCCTCTTTTGTTTTTTGGCAATAAATCCTGCATATGCCGATGATGCTAACCAGGTCAATTTCTTAAACTGGGCGGAATATATCGATCCAGATGTCATCACCAATTTTCAAAATCAAACCGGCATCACCATCAATCAAAGTTTCTTCGATGGTTCCGATATGCTTAAAGCCAAGCTGATGGCGGGTGGTTCAGGCTACGACCTTACCGTACCGGCATTGTCAGACATGATTCAAGAAATCCCGGCAGGGGTTTTCCAGCCGCTGGATAAAAGCCAGCTGCCCAATTACAAATATATCGACCCGGCAATTTATCGAATCGCCACCAAGGTCGATCCAGGAAATACCTATGGCGTTGTTTATATGTATGGCACTACGGGTGTTTCTTATAATCCAGATTTGATCAAACGTGAATTGGGCAATGATGCCCCCGTAGATCAATGGAAGATTTTATTTGATCCCAAATATTTATCAAAATTACAGGATTGTGGTGTCGCGTTTTTAGATGAACCCGTACAAGTGTTTGGTTTGACGTTGCATTATTTGGGTTTAGACCCTAACAGCACCAACCCAGCGGATTATTACAAAGCAGCAGATTATTTGATGAAAATCCGCAAGTATCTGATTTATTTTGACAATAACCGTTATATTACGGATCTGGCTGCAGGCAATATCTGTATCGCCATGGGCTATTCCGGTGACACCATGCGTGCCAAAGCCAATGCTGAGCAAATGCATGCGGCGATTCAAGTAGAGTATGCCTTGCCCAAAGGCGGGGCGCCAATCTGGTTTGATATGCTGGCCATTCCTAAAAATGCACCGCACGTCGCTGCTACGCTTAAGTTCATTAACTATCTGATGGACCCGAAAGTGGCAGCACTCAACAGCAATTTCCTGTATCAACCGTCCGCCTTGATCAATATGAGACAGTACTATGATCCGTTGTTGCTTAGAACCCCTGGTATGTTGCCTGATCAACAGGAAACAGCCACAGGCTTGTTCAACGTGCATATTCCACCACCTGCGCTGAATGACTTGGAAACCAAGTTGTGGATGCAGGTGAAATACGGCATATATTAGCCAAACAGCTGCGCTAATAATGCCTGCCGTACGGGCACACCGTTAGCGGCTTGCTGAAAATAATAGGCATAAGGTGTTGTGTCGACATCCACATGAATTTCATCAACGCGTGGTAAGGGGTGCAGCACTTTCAAATTCTGCTTGGCCTGTTTGAGCATCGCAGCTTTCAGCGTAAACGGTGCAATATCAGCCGTTTCATTGGCCGCAAAACGTTCCTTCTGCAAACGCGTCATATACACAATATCTACCCGTGGAATTACCTCTTGTAATGAATGACCCTGGTGCAATTTGATATTGCGTGCTTGCAGCCACTGTACCAATTTTTCCGGTAGAGGTAATGAATCAGGCGACACCAGATAAAATTCCATATTGAACAGCGCACCGGCTTGTACCAATGAATGAATGGTGCGGCCATATTTTAAATCGCCCACCAGTGCCACTTTTAAGTAATCAAGTTGGCCTTGTGTTTCCTGCATCGAGAACAAATCCACCAGCGTTTGTGTCGGGTGTTGGTTGCCGCCATCGCCGGCATTGATGATGGGTTTATCGCTCACCTGTGCGGCAATCTCAGCAGCACCTGCTTCGGGGTGACGGATAATCATGCCATCGGCATAGCTCATTACCATGCGCGTGCTATCTTGTAGTGACTCGCCTTTTTGAGTCGAGGTGCTGCTGCTGTCAGAAAATCCAATTACTTTGCCACCCAGGCGTAACACTGCGGTTTCAAACGATAGACGTGTACGGGTGGAGGGCTCGAAAAAACAACTGGCGATGATTTTGTTTTGCAGTAACGGCTGGTTAGGGTTTTGTTTGAAACCCACGGCAGCAGCCAGTACAGTTGCAATCTGAGCGCGCGATAAGTCGGTGATGGAAATAAGCTGCTTCATAAATGTTTCCATATGTTTATTAGCATCTAGATGCTTATGATGCCATGAGTAGTGTTGCGTTGCACCAACAAGTATAACAAATATTGATTTAAACTAATGAAATTACTTTCAATGCTGGGCTTAGAAATTAGGGGCCTCAGCTCTTGGCGGCGTTTGGTATGGATCACCAGTAGCTTGTGTAGTAAATGGACTTTGATATCTTGCTGATTCCCCTTGTTGTTTTCGTTCTGGTGTTGCGGGATTAGACGGCATTTGAGTATAGTTATCGCCGTCAAAACTTGCAGCAGCAGTTCTTCTTGGTTGCATCTCAATGGTAACAAATTTTTTCATGGCAGTGGCAGTGCCGGAGACAATCGAGCTAAAAAACAGCGCTGCAAAAAATGGGATAATGGTATCCATGGCCGCCAGGCCATTGAACAAGGCAAGACTGGGGCGTGACACGACGTCTAAAGAGCCGGTAAAGATCATGGTTACAGCGGTCAATGCCAAGCACAGTACGCCAAGTCCTAGTTGAAATTGGAGTGATTGAGTTCGGTTCCAGAGTGATAGAGGCTGGTGTAAGCGAGGTGGTTCAGGGTTAAAGGCATCATAAAATATTTCAGGTGGTAGTGTTTTTCTTTCAGCATCGCGTAGGAAGTTAATGGCTCGATAATGTTGTAATTGAATGCCAACCAGAGTTCCTGCATTAATGCCCGCTCCAGCCAGGGCAACTGCCCATGTTTGCAAAAATCCGCTGAATGCGGGGTTGTTTGTAGGATAATTCATTGATCCCGGCTCAAGTAATGAAGTTTGAGGAAGGACCACAGACATCACAATGCTGCCTAGCGTGAAGGTTGAAGCTAATAGCACTAAGGGCCATTTTAATCGATAAACACTTTGTGCCGCCAGTTTGATTAATGCTTTGTGGGGGTGAGTAGACGCGTCGATGACTTCCAGAGCCGCTTTAGCGTTGCCATAACATAAGGCCCTTAATTGCTTGAGATATATGATATAAAAAGACGTCGACACTCTAAGGGGTTTGCTATCTTTAAAATTAAAATTAAAAACTTCTCGTATACCAAATTTATAAGTTGTTAATCTGTCCAAAAGGATATCTCTAATATCTCTTGGGGGGGCGCCATAAGGGTAATGGTCTTTGAGTATTTTTATTATTCTTTCAGTTTCAATATGTTCAAATGGGGAGTGTTGTTCTTCTGCTGTTTCATCAGGGGTATATTGACCTTTTTTTACCATATCCATGGTTCTTAATAAGGCCAGTAGTATCGGGTCCTCTGAGGTATTCAATGTTGTATCGGAATTCATATGGCGCTCAATGGCATCCTCAATATCTTCGAATTTATCTTTATATGGCAAAAGATAATCACAAAGTGTGCGTAAAGTGGTCGAGTCTTTTTGGCAAAGTGTTATTAATTCAACAAGCGTTTGATCTGCCCAACGTTCTGGGGCATCGTCGGCTTTTGCATCTGGTGTTGGGATATGAATAGGTTGTTGTCGTTCTTGCAAGATTTTTTGAATGGTTGCTAAGATGGTTGTTTGCATCACTCGGTCGCGGCGAGGTAGGTCTCCTCCATGAGTGATTGCTGCAATATCCATTTCATCTTGAAAAGCTGATAATGATTTTTTGAGTGGCGTATTTTTTGCTTGGCGCAATAAACTTTTAAATGTGAACGGATTTCCTCTTGAGTCTTCATATAATTGCTGCAGATTAATGTATGCTGATTCTACGGTAGCTGAATCTTCACGTAAGCCATTAAACCACTGGGCACGCGGCATGAGCAAGGGGGCTGCCGTTTGCGTTTGACTGGTGGCAATCCCTACGGTGCGCTGGATTGCTCTTTTCAGTGCTTTAACATCTGCAAATGTATCAGTGGCAAAACTTGCACCGGCAGCCTTTGAGCTATTGTAATGGTCAAAAAGTCCAGCCAAACTTGAAATGCTGTTGCTTTGAGCGCTTTGTAAAAATTCGGTTGCCTGTTCTAGATTCATAATCTTCCCTCCTCATTCCTGATAATGAAGTACGAAGAATAAAGTATGTGGTAAAAAAGTCAACTTAATTAGTGTGTTAAGGTCAAAAGTAAAGTATTTTTTTATGATTTTTTCTCAAAAAAAACCCGACCTAAGTCGGGTTTTTACAACAGTTGCATCAAATTATTGAGCAATCAATTGGAAGACACCTGGTGCTGCGCAAGTTCTTGGAAAACTACAACCTGCATACGCTGCAGATACACCCAACACCATGGTCAACACTAACGCGGTCATTACTCTCATGCACAATCTCCTTATTGAATTATTAACATTGCCAGATCATATTATCATATCAATTTTAAAAATCAAGCAAAGGTTATCAACAGAATAGGGTGGTCATATAAATTATGTTTACAGGAGGTGGAAAAAGCGTTACTTTGCAATAGGTCAAAAATGCTTTAGGGTGTTTGATGTTTTTGAGGAAGGGGAGATTATATGAGTTATAGAGCCATTGGTGACATTGCGACCTTGAGGTTGACAGAGGCAGCTAGAGGAGGCGTGGCGGAGGGAGCCCTTGTTGCGGTTCGAGCGCCAGTAAAAGCGGATTCGGATCTTGTTTTTTTACAAATGGTGCAGCAACAGTTGACGTTTGAAATGCTCATGGCTAAAGGCGTCACAAGAGGTTATCGACCTACGCCGACTGCAGATCATTTGTTAAGTGCCATCAGATTGGGCGGTGATTTTGGAAATTTTATTACTGAAATACGGGCACATTTTTTTGCACAGTGGCAGCAGGTAGTGTGTGCTATCTCGAAAACAGAGGAGCAACAGCGTGAGTGGTTTCTGTCGGACGATAAAATGGTATTTTTTGCACAAAATCAGGTTAAGCTTGATCTTAAGGAGCGTCAATTAAAAACGTGGTTATGTCAGATAGATCAAACATTAGAGCACCATGCCGATGATCCATATCAAATGGCATTGTGTTTTAGAGTGATGTTATCGCATTCGACCATAGCATCAATATTTCCTGAGAAGTCAGTGGGCTTTAAACAACAGTTGCAAGCGGTATTCCACACCTTGACAGAGGGTAACTTTGAGGCGTTTATAGCAGATGTGCGTCGAGATCAATATTGCTTTAAAGATGGCACCTCTGTGTTCGCTGCTTTTTTGAAAAAATATCCTGAAATGACAGGCCCTAAGGATCAACAGGCGAAAAAAATCATGGAATTTTTGGCCAGCGAGCTGGGGTGTACCGTAGAAAAATTAAGATATGTGGCAGATCGATTTTTCAACCAAGGTGTTTTGCCGCAAGTTATTCAGGGGGTCATTACTGCGAAGATGAGGCCAAAAAATCGAGAACATTTTGAGGTTGTATTGAAGTCGGTAGAGGTTGAGCTATCGGCGCGTCGTGGAAAAATCGTTGCGACGGTTTGTGGTAAAGGGGTGGTATTTAAACATTTGGCTGGGGTGAGTGCAGCATATATGCCTCAGTTTTCTCTGGATGTAAACATTCGCTGTTGTTTTAAATCTTCTGGAGCCATTGTTTTCAATGATTTGGAGTTGATGGGAAGTGCGCAAGATGTCCTGAGTTTGCGCCAGGTACTAGGGTGTAAAGATACCGCGCTTCAAGAAAGGATGATTTTGGGGTTGGTTGAAGATCGCGAGCGCAGGGGGACAGATGTTGAAACAGACTTGTGGTGTGAGTATGGTAGTGCAGATAATTTTTATGGGGATATGACGCAAGAATTGCCCTTTGCTCGAGCTTTATGGGGAATACCAACAAAAGAAAGTCTAGAAGCTCTTTTTGAAGGGTCTGATAATTTTTCTGTTAAGCCATCGCCACCGCCTTGCCCCCGATTAATGACATCTGCTGCAACAAACGCGCCTTCAAAGGCATTGGTTGTTTGCTCAATGAGTGTTTTAGATGGGTTGCCGATTCCCAAAGGATTTGATATATCAAATCCAGCACACTTGAAAAGTTTTTTTTTAGGACTACTGGGGGATGGAGCGAGAGTTCTAAAAGAGCCGGAGGATGAGGTAAGTAGAAAACTGGTGTTTGGAGCCTCTCCTGAAGAAGAGGTTACCCGAGCCGTATCGCCTATTACTCCATTGCGTGATCTGCTCCGTGCCAGTGATCGCACACCAAAGAGCGCGCGCTCAGTGCTTGGTTCTCCGTAATATTTTTGGCGCCTGAGATGAGTAATCTTAAGTGCTGTGGTTAAGAAACTCCGAAAAATCAATGAGTTCGGCAAAGTAATTTTGATCAATCACCTCATCGCTCACGCCGTTAATATGAATCAACACGGGAAAGCAGGCATGATTTTTCGGAAGCACCAGGCGGTTCAACTTTGCTTGCATTTCTTGAATGACCTCGGTTTTAATTTCATGGCGGGATGATTTGATTTCACAGGCAAACAGGGTGTTGAAGCGGGTTTGAATCAGATAGTCAATTTGACAGCCGGGTTGAGCGGTTGTTTTTCGTTGGAAAAAAGGATTATCTGCTAATACATGCTCGGGTTTTAGATGAAGTTTTTCGTAAATTTTGAAGCGGTTTTTTAAGATCAAATTTTCAAATTGCAGACCCATCATGCCATCAAAACCAGGCTGGGTCGTGAGATCAACATTACTTAATTTATCGGTGTTTATTTGTGGTAACTTGGGTTCAATGTATTTGAAGTAAAAGCAAAGATAGTTGTCGCTTAATCGATAATGGCTTAAGCGAGAAGGTCGCGCTGCTTTGATGATCCAGGTATAGTCGCGACTGATAAACCCTGCTGTAGTCAGGTCATTCAGGTAATTACTGAGCGAGCCATTTTTTTCACGCTTTAAGGCAGTATTGAGTTCATTGAAGGTTTTAGGGCCTGCGGCGAGTAGTCTCACAATTTCACCATAAAGAGTGCTGCGTTTGGTGAATAGATCATGAAACAGGTGTTTAAACTCTTGACTGAGTAAGCTGTTTTTTTCAAAACATAACCGTTTGATGTTGTCATGTGCGGGTTTAGCGTTGATTTGCTCCAGATACCAAGGGACACCGCCGGTAACGCTGAGTATTTTGAAAATCTCGGATGGAGAGCCTTTAAATCCTTGTTTTTTGAGAAGTACTGCCGAGTCAGTGATAGAAAGTTCTTCTAGCGCAATGGTCAAGGCAATGCGTCCAAAAAAAGCGGTGCTGTTTAAAATGTTATTTTCAATCCAACTGGAAATAGAGCCGCATAGGATCAAATTAAGGTGTGGATGGTCTGAAAAATAAAGATCCCAGGCGTTTTTTAATTTGGGAAGAAAAGTTGAGTCACTATCACCCATCCACGAAATTTCATCTAATAAGATGACGGTAGGTTCTTTGTGTTTCGTGTGTGCGCCTAAAAATGCAAATAAACTTGACCAATCCTCGGCTTTGAGTGCTGGTAGTTGAAACTGTTTGGACAATTGCGTGGCAAATTCATCGCGCTGATCTTGGTCGCTGACATTTTCAACCGGCGCAAGCCCCGAAAAACGATAAAATCTTTTATTTTTGGCAAATTCAAAAGCCAAGCGACTTTTGCCAATTCGGCGACGTCCTTTGATGACAATGAGGTGTGCTCCGCCTTTTTTACTGAGGGTTTCGAGCGTATTAAGCTCCACATCGCGCCCTAGAAAATTCTGTTTCATGGTTATCTCGCTTGTCACATTATTATAAATTATGAATTATGTGACATTGTAAAGTCAATATTTTCTTGTCACATAATTAAATAAACTAGATTATGTGACAATTGGACAATGGGTAAAAACAGGGTCACAATAGGGTGCATGATTGATTAACATGAGAATTAAACCATGATCCGTATCCACAACGCTCGTGACATCCATAACCAACTGGTTTCGCTAAGCATCAAGAGTTTACAAGATCACGCCATCGATGCCACCGGGTTGACGGTATTGCCGGGGTTGATTGATCCCCATGTGCATTTTCGCGTACCCGGCCACGAGCATAAAGAAAATTGGGTAAGTGCCGCACAAGCAGCGGTTGCGGGTGGTTACACCACAGTGTTTGATATGCCCAACAATAACCCGGCGTGTGTGACGCTGGAGCGATTGCGGGCCAAAAAAGCGTTGATTGATGTACAGTTGAAACAGTCGGGTATTCCGCTGCGTTATGAGCTATATCTCGGCGCTGACCGCAAACATTTTGAGCAGATTCACCAGGCGCAGCAAGATATTATCGGCGTTAAAGTGTTTATGGGTGCCAGCACCGGTGACCTTTTGATGGACGATGAAAGCAGTTTGCATGGGGTGTTTGCCATTTGCGCCAAATTGGGTCTAATGGTGGCGGTGCACGCGGAGGATGAATGTGAAATCCAGATGCGGAAAGCGCGATTTGTGGGTAGAGCCGATTTTGCAGTGCATTCTGAAATCCGCTCGCCGGAAGTGGCAGAAAAAGCGGTGAAATTGGCCGTCAGTTTGTCGCGTTTGTATGGTACTAAACTCTATATTCTGCACGTCAGTACGCAACAAGAAATTGCCTTAATTGCCGCTGCTAAAGCCGAAGGTTTGTCAGTATATGCGGAAGTTTGCCCGCATCATTTGTTTTTAAATACCGACGCTTATGCTGAGCTGGGTGCCAAAGCGCAGATGAACCCGCCGTTACGCAGCGCCGAGCATCAGGTGGCGTTGTGGCAGGCGATTCATGGCGGTGTAATTGATACCATTGGTTCAGATCACGCACCACATACATTACCAGAAAAAGCCCAGCCATATGGCAAAGCACCATCGGGTGTGCCGGGCATTGAAACCAGTCTGGCGTTGCTGTTGAATGCGCATCACCAGGGCTTAATTAGTCTGGCAGAAATTGTACGTTTGACCCATGATCGGCCGCGGCAGATGTTTGGCTTGCCAGCGAATGAAGACGTGGTATTAGTGGATTTGACATTGAGCAAAACGGTGCAAGATACGCTGGTTAAAACCAAGTGTGGTTGGTCGCCATTTTCTGGCAAAACCCTCACAGGTTGGCCAGTATATACCGTTGTGCAAGGGTATCTATACAGAGTCTAGGGTTATCCTTTGTGGCGAATTTATTTAGGGAACTTTCTTCAAAAACAATGCCCGCACTTGATTGCGTACAAATTGAGTGCCGCTGTAGTTGCCGGGTTTTTGGTTGAAGATGGCCACTAAAATGGTGCCATCGTGGCGCCAGAAAATAATGGCGTTCGTGCCAGTAAAGCTGCCGTGGGTATAGTAGAATGAGTAGTTGCCACTTCTCGACAGGAACCATCCCATGCCGTAGGGCCAGTAAACGGTTGTTGCTTTGCCTTTTTTGTGGTGTACGGTTTTTGGGCCTCTAAATGCCGGCGGTGCGCTGAGCATGGTTTTTATCATGGTTTTATTTAATAATTTACCAGAGCGTAACCCATCTGCCCATTTCGCCAGATCGGGTGCGGAAGCCACCCAACCGCCATCAGAGAAGTTTTTAAACAGCAATTGATTATTGCCATAAGGTAACCCTGGAATCGCAATCCAGTCTTTGGTCGATTGCGATTGATCTGGGTCAACCGGGTAATACATGGCTTCACGGGGGTTTTGCATGCCTAATGTGGTGTTGGCTAGTTGGGTGTCAGTGACACCAACGGGTTGGAAGATATGACTTTTGACGTAATCGACATAGGTCATGCCGCTAATTTTTTCTACGATTAAGCCTAGCATGCAGTAGTTCATGTTGCTGTAAACAAAGCTGGTACCTGGTGTTGAGCCTAACGGTTGGCTTAACATAAAGCGCGCATTGGTGGCGCAATCGGCGGGTAAAGTAGTGCCCAATTTACTGACATAATCGCGCGGCCAAGGGCCAAACATTGGGTCAAACCAACGTGACCAGCCAGAAGTCATGTAGAGTAAGTCGGCAACGGTGATGTTATAGGCTTTAGGATTGACGGTTTGTCCTGGCAAAGGTTGGGTGCCCAGCACCGTAAAAGCTTTGTCTGATAACTTTAATTTCCCGGCTTGCACCAACGATAACACTGCAGAGGCGGTAATGGCTTTAGAAACACTGGCGACGCGGAATAAGGTATCCGGTTGCACGGCACGATGATCGGCCAGGTTAGCATAACCATAACCGCGAGAATAAACAATTTTACCGTTTTTGATAACAGCCACAGCGCCACCGGCCAAGTGCCAATGTCGTAAAATGCTCACAAAACCCGTGTCAAAGGCTTGATATTGTTTTACCGGTGTTCCGGTCATCGGGTACGCTTGACTGGGGAGTGAAAGGGAAAGGCCAACTAAGGCAGTAAACAATAACGTCAGCAAGCGCATGGATATTCATCTATCATGGGTGGGGAGAAAAGTATCTTAGCATGCTCTATTTGGTTTGACCATAATCACTTTCTTCTGTGGCAAAAAATGATTACACTGTGTGCATCATTTCAATAACCAAGGATAGATACCGTGGCATTAAGTGTGATTATTTTGGCCGGTGGTACTGGCACCCGTATGCGTTCTAAACACCCGAAGGTATTGCATGAGTTGGCGGGTAAGTCTTTGTTGGAGCATGTGATTGATTCCGTCAGGCCATTAAATGCCAAAGAGATTTTTGTGGTATATGGCCATATGGGTGATTATGTACGTGCCAAGATGCAGCATTGTCAGGGCATCACCTGGATTGAGCAAAAAGAACGCTTGGGCACAGGCCACGCCGTGCAGCAAGTCTTGCCACAGTTAACTGTCGAAAATCAGGTATTGATTTTGTACGGTGATGTGCCGTTGATTACTACTGAAACCTTGAAACATCTGGTGGCGTCAACTGGCCGCGATCAAGTAGGGTTGTTGACGGCAGTGGTACAAAACCCAACGGGTTTAGGGCGCATTGTGCGCGATGAATATTTACAGGTCGATGCCATCGTCGAAGAAAAAGATGCGACGGATTTGCAGCGGCAGATTCGCGAAATCAATACCGGGATTTACTGCTTGCCTGCGAAGCGCTTGGTGGAGTGGCTGCCTAAATTAACCAATAAGAACTCGCAGGGCGAGTATTATTTGACAGATGTGGTGCATTTCGCGCGCAAAGAACATGTGCCCATTAATGTCTCTAAGCCGAAAGCCGTAGAAGAAATTTATGGCGCCAACAGCCGTTCGGAATTAGCGCGGTTGGAGCGTATTTTTCAATATTGGCAAGCAGAAACCTTAATGGCTGGTGGTGTGTCCTTCGCTGACCCAGCGCGCATTGATGTGCGCGGTAAGGTCACGCCAGCGCAAGACTGTTGGGTCGATGCCAACGTGTTATTCGAAGGCACGATAGTGATGGGTGATGACTGTGTGATTGGTCCTAACGTCATGTTGAAAGACGTCACGCTGGGGCAAGGGGTTACCATTCATGCCAACAGCGTGATTGAAGGTGCGGTGATTGAATCTGGCGCCGTGATTGGTCCGTTTGCGCGGATTCGCCCGGAAACCCATATTCATCAAAATGCGCATATTGGCAATTTTGTGGAAATCAAAAAATCGAGTATTGGTGCAGGTTCTAAAGTTAATCATTTGAGTTATATCGGTGATACGATGATGGGTGCGAAAGTCAATATCGGCGCCGGTACCATTACCTGTAATTATGATGGTGCGGCGAAACACGCCACCATTATTGAAGATGAGGTGTTTATTGGTTCGGATGTGCAATTAATTGCTCCGGTGACGGTGGCCAAAGGCGCAACCGTGGGCGCAGGCACCACGGTGATAAAAAATGTTGAAGCGGGTGCGTTGGTGATTAATCCAAAGATACAGAAACAGGTGAGTGGGTGGGCGCGACCGAGGAAAGCGTAACGCAAAAAACCTTACCAAGGAGTAATCTATGTGTGGAATCGTCGGTGCAGTGGCTGAACGTAATGTCTTGCCAATTCTGCTGGAAGGCTTGAAGCGCCTAGAATATCGCGGTTATGATTCCGCTGGTGTGGCATTATTCGATGGCGAGCATATTCAACGTCGGCGAGTGGTGGGTAAAGTCGCTGCACTGGAAGCATCCTTAAAACAACATCCTCTGGTCGGTCATATTGGTATCGCACATACCCGCTGGGCGACGCATGGCAAACCTACGGAAGCCAATGCGCATCCGCATATGTCGGGTGATCGCTTGGCACTGGTGCATAATGGTATTATCGAAAATTATGCCGAATTGCGTGCGGAATTAGAAAATCAAGGTGTGGCGTTTAATTCAGAAACGGATACCGAAGTAATTGTGCATTTAGTCGCGCAACACTTAACTATAGAAAATGATTTGCTCCCGGCCATTCAAAAAACCATCAAACGGCTTAAAGGTGCTTATGCCATTGCGGTCATTTCTACGAATTTCCCCCATCGGTTAATCGCCGTGCGTTCTGGTTCACCGCTGGTCGTTGGGTTGGGTATCGGCGAACATTTTGTGGCGTCTGACAGTTTGTCATTATTGCCCGTTACCCGCCGTTTTATTTATCTGGCGGAAGGCGATATTGTCGACATGGCGCGCGATCATTTTCAAATTTATGATGCTCATGGTAAGCCAGTACAACGCCCAGTCGATGAAATGGAAGGGCAGAGCGATGCCGCCAGTAAATCCGGTTATAAGCACTATATGCTTAAAGAAATTGATGAGCAGCCAGCAGTGGTGGCCAGAACGTTAGCGTTGGGGTTGGATCCTGTGAGTGGTCTACGCGCGGAAGCTTTTGGTCAAGAGGCACCGCGGATTTTTAAGCAGCTGCAGCATATTCGCATCGTGGCCTGTGGTACCAGTTATCATGCGGCGATGGTGGCGAAATGTTGGATTGAGCAGCATGCGCATATTTCCTGTGAAATCGATATTGCCAGTGAATTGCGTTATCGCCATGCCGTGGTGCGCCCGAACAGTTTATTTGTCAGCATTTCGCAATCGGGTGAAACGGCGGATACCTTAGCAGCGTTGCGTCAAGCCAAAACTCAGGGCTATCTGGCGTCACTGGCAATTTGTAATGTTGCCACCAGTTCGTTGGTGCGTGAGTCTGATTTGGTGTTTCTTACTCAGGCGGGCGTGGAAATGGGGGTGGCATCCACCAAAGCCTTTACCGCGCAACTAACGGCGCTATTGATGTTATGTGGTGTGTTGGCGCAGATAAAGCTACAAGATGTTGATTTTATTGATAATCTAACAAAAGAGTTGGGGCAATTAGTCAAATTGCTTTCAGAAATTTTGCAATTAAATCAATATGTTATGGATATGGCAAGTCAACTCCTGGAGAAGCGCCACTGTTTATTTCTGGGACGTGGCGTGCATTATCCCATCGCGTTGGAGGGGGCGTTAAAGCTTAAAGAAATTTCTTATATTCACGCCGAAGCTTACCCTGCTGGTGAATTGAAGCATGGCCCCTTGGCGTTGGTCGATGCAGATATGCCGGTGGTGGTTATAGCGCCCAATAATGAGTTGTTTGATAAAGTTAAATCCAATCTCGAGCAGGTCAAAGCGCGGGGCGGTCAGTTGTTGGTGATTACGGAAGATCGCTTGCGTGACCAATTTCCCCTGGCAGACTGGGTGATTGGCTTGCCATCGGTGCCAACCCTAATTGCACCGATTGTCTACACCATTCCGCTGCAATTGTTGGCTTATCATGTTGCGGTGTTGAAAGGAACTGATGTGGATCAGCCGCGCAATTTAGCGAAGAGCGTTACGGTGGAGTGACGCAATAAAGAATTATTGACAATAATAAAATATAAGTCTATAATTGGCTCATTGAGTTTATGAGAGGAGCCATTCGTATGAGTAAAAAAACTGTGAAGATAAGATTAAAGCTGCCGCGTGAGTTGCATCAAGACGTTGCGGTTGATGCCAACATTCGCGCTCATTCTATGGTGCAGGAAATTATCGAAAAGCTACAGCAAAGTGTTGATGAAAATGAGGCGGTAATGGTGAGTGATCGATTGCAGCGCTTGATTTATGCAAAATCATTAGCGTACTCAGCGATGCCATAATACATGACATTAGCTATTATTAAATGCCGTGCGCAAGTAGGGATTCATGCGCCGCCGGTGAGTGTTGAGGTTCATCTGTCCAACGGGTTGCCGCAAATGTCTATTGTGGGGTTGCCTGAAACTGCGGTCAAGGAAAGCAAAGACCGCGTGCGCAGCGCATTATTGAATAGTCAATTTGAATTCCCCGCCAAGCGCATCACTATTAATTTATCACCTGCGGATTTGCCTAAAGAAGGTGGGCGTTTTGATTTGCCCATTGCCTTGGGGATTCTGGTAGCATCCGGTCAAATTGCTTCTCCTTTGTTGGATCAATTTGAATTTGCCGGTGAGTTGGCTTTGGATGGCGCGCTACGGCGTATTGCTGGGGCGTTGCCGTTTGCGCATGCTGCTAAAAAAGCCGGACATGATCTTATGATTCCCGGGTCTAATGCTGAAGAGGCGGCGTTGATTCCGAATTTGGCGATTTACACGGCGGAACATTTGCTGGATGTGTGTCGGCACTTAATCGGTCAGCAAAAAATAGCGCCTTTCATTTCTAAAGTTCCTTACAATACCGAAACCATTTTTCGCGATTTAGCGGATGTGAAAGGTCAGCATCAAGCCAAGCGAGCATTAGAAGTGGCGGCTGCTGGCGGGCATAATTTGTTGTTATTTGGTCCGCCGGGTACCGGTAAAACCATGCTGGCCAGCCGCTTGCCTGGAATTTTACCTCCCTTGCCAATTGATAAGGCGATTGAAGTGGCCGCCATTGCCTCAGTGCGCGGTGGGGTGGATATCTCCAAGCACTTTGGTGAGCGACCCTTTCGTCATCCGCATCATACGGCTTCTGCAGTGGCGATGGCCGGTGGTGGCAGTAGCCCCAAGCCAGGTGAGATTTCATTGGCACATTGTGGGGTGTTGTTTCTCGATGAGCTACCAGAATTTGATCGCAAGGTGCTGGAAGTGTTGCGCGAGCCGTTGGAATCCGGCGTAGTCACTATTTCGCGTGCGGCGCAGAATGTTGAATACCCGGCAAAGTTTCAATTGGTCGCGGCGATGAACCCGTGTCCTTGTGGTTACTATGGCTCCGTTCAGCGCCCTTGTGTTTGTTCTGAGCCGCAAATCCAGCGTTATCGCCATAAAATTTCTGGACCCTTGTTGGATCGGATTGATTTGCATATCAAGGTGCCGGAATTACCCAGAGGTATTTTATTTAATCAAGCGCTAACCAGTGAGCCGAGCGTTGCCGTACGCGCACGGGTAGTGCAGGCGCAGCAGGTTCAATATCAGCGGCAGGGTAAGCTCAATCATGAGTTGCAGGGCAAATCGCTGGAGCAGTATTGCGTATTGGAACCTTCATTGCGGCAGTTTTTGGATCAAGCAATGGATAAATTCAAATTATCCGCACGCGCTTCGCATCGTGTGATCAAAGTGGCACGTACTATTGCGGATCTTGCAGGGAAGTCTAATATTGAATTGGCGCAGTTGGCCGAGGCGCTGAGTTTTCGCGAGGCGACTTTACATTGATTTAAATTCTGCTACATTGAAATCATTAAGTTGATTTGGTGGAGTAGTTGATGGTTACCGGTTTGCGTTTAGGGGTAGCTGGCATTTTGTCAGTATTGTTTTTTTTAATGCTCAGCGTCTACCCGCTGCAACATCTACCCTTATTCGAATACGCCTATGATTGGCGGCGTATTTTGGAGTTGACTATACTTAGCGTTACGGCGATCTGGCTGTTATTGGATTTGTCATTGCGTCAACAGTGGCTGGAGTGCTATCAGCAAATTCCGCGTTTAGCGCGTATTGGTATCTTGATATTTTTTGGGTTGGGGTTGATTTCGTCAGTCTTGGCGCCATTGCCACAGTTTGCGCTGATGCAGGTGGGTATGTATGGTTTGTTATGGATGACAACGCTAACCATCGCTGCATTACGAGTTATCTATGGCCAAGCGTTTGATCGCTGGATCTTGGCGGTATTGATGGTGATGTGCGGTTGTTACGGTTTTTATCTGTTGTTGACGGATATTCAACTGTGGTTTTTTGCTGCTGGCCAAGGGATGGGTTCAGTGGAATTTCAATATGCATTGTTGGCGCCCAGTTTTATGAACATTCGATTTTTTGCCAATGTAATCAGTTTTAGTTTGCCATTAATTGTCTTGCCTTCTTTATTGTATCGCCATCACCCACGTCTGTTGCGTTGGGTTTATTTTGCAGTGAGTGCAATTTGGTGGTATGCGCTGATTCTTAATCACTGTCAAACCTTGTGGTTGGAGTGGGTTGTAATTCCAATTTTCACTTTTATTTGGTTTCGCGCGGAAGGCTTTGTCTGGCTTAAACAGCAGGTGAAAGCAGCTGTTGGAGGGTTGGTGTTATATGTGTTATTAACGGCAATTATTCCTTGGTTGTTAAATATAGCGGTAACGACGGCAGTGCTTGCTGGTTCAAGTGATGGCCGTTTGCCATTGTGGTGGTATACGTTGAAAATGATTGTCCATCATCCATTATTGGGTGTTGGGCCATTACATTTTGCTTATTACGTCAATGAAAAATTGCCTTTGGCGCATCCTCATAACAGTATCTTGTTGATTGCCGCTGAATGGGGAATTCCAGCGATGTTAATGCTATTGTCATTAGTGTTGTGGGGTTTGGTAGGTTGGGTTAAGCGATATCCTTTATTGAAAGGGGTGGGTGTTGAACGGGTCAAATATATTGCTTTATCTGCTGCATTTTTAGGGGGTGCAATTGATTCGTTATTAAGTGGCGTGATTGTAATGCCGTTGAGTCAAGCGATGTTGGTGTTGGTGGTGGGTTGGATGTTTGGCTTTTATCAAAGCGAAAAAAAGCACGACACCATTGTTGTTGTGAAAGCGCATACTTGGTTTATGGCGGCGCTATTGATCGCATTGGCGTTACTTTGGCATGGTGTGTATCCATTGATTTTGCATTTGCCACAACAAGTCATGATTTATATTCAAGAAGGTTGTGGAGGGGTTTATGATAGCTCGTGTGCCATCTCTCCCAGCTTCTGGACGCAGGGGTGGATTAAGTATTACGTAGCGTCGTAATTTTCGATTAAAAACTTTTTTCAAAAACTTTTCAAAAACTACTTGACGAGGGATTTTTGGTCTGTATAATTGCGCTCCCGGACTTGATGAAAGTACGGAAGGTGGTGAGACAAGTTGGTGTCACTAAGCGGGTTTTTAAAAGTTAAAGAGCAATTAAGTGTAGGCACTCGTCAAGAGTGAAGAAAAGAAAATGAAGTAAATCTGAAGACGAAAGTTTTCAGATGGAGTACTAGGAATTAAACTGAAGAGTTTGATCCTGGCTCAGATTGAACGCTGATGGTATGCTTAACACATGCAAGTCG